>CAJUOT010000018.1 GCA_910588135.1 uncultured Oscillospiraceae bacterium
CACCTTGTCAATCTCGTCCAACAGCAGCACGGGATTTGCGCTGCCCGCCTGCTTGATACCTGCAATAATCCGCCCGGGCATAGCCCCCACATAGGTTTTCCGATGGCCCCGAATATCCGCTTCATCCCGAATCCCACCCAGGGAGATGCGGGCCAGCTTGCGGTTCATCGCCCGGGCCACACTCATGGCGATAGAAGTCTTGCCCACGCCCGGCGGCCCCACCAGACAAATAATCTGTCCTTTCAGCCCGGGGGCCAGCTGTTTTACCGCCACAAATTCCAAAATACGCTCTTTCACTTTTTCCAGACCGTAGTGATCTGCGTTCAATACTTTGGAAACCGCTGCCACACTTACCCGCTCTCTGGTTTTGATCTGCCATGGAAGCTCCAGGCAGGTGTCCAGATAAGTTCGGATAACCGCCGCCTCGGACGAGCCATAGGGCTGCTTTTCCAGGTGCTTTACTTCTTTGAGCAGTTTCTCCCTCACTTCAGCTGGCAGCTTGGCCTTGGCAATCATGCGATGATATCCGGCAGTCTCGCTGTCCTCCTCGCCCTCTCCCAGCTCTCGCTGGATCACTCGGAGCTGCTCCCGTAAGAAATAGTCTCTTTGGCTGGCAGTCACCTGCTCATGGACTTTGGCCGCCAGCTCACTTTCCACCTCCAGGATTTCCACTTCCCTGCCCAAAATGCGGCACAGCCGATCCAGGCGGCGCGTGGGCCGCAGTTCCTCCAGCACTGCCTGTTTATCCTCAAATCGAAGGGGCAGATTTTGGGCTGCATAGTCAGCGATGTAGCCGGGATCATCGCTGGTCAGCAGCTTCAGGTAGGTTTCCGGGGCCACCCGGTCGGACAGCTCGGTATACCGCTCCATTTGGTTGTATACCTGCCGGATGGCGGCCTCTGTCCGCGGAGAGTTTCCTTTGGGGGAGGACAACTCAGCCAGATACTCCACCTCTGCTGTGAGATAAGGTTCAGTAGCGGCAAGACGCAGCAGGCGGCCGCGGCTGCGCCCTTCCACCATAACCCGGACGCCGCTCTCCGGAAGACGCAGAATCTGCTTCACTTCGGCTACTGTTCCGATGGAGTACAGATCATTCTGGGCGGGATTTTCCACCGTCAGATCACGCTGGGTCACCAAAAATATCTCTTTATTCTCCCCCATGGCCTCCTCCAAGGCCTGGATTGAGACAGCGCGGCCCACGTCAAAGTGGAGCATCAGCTGGGGAAACACGGTCAGCCCCCGCAGGGCCAGGACAGGGATGGTCACCGCCATCGACAAGGCTGTCTTATCTGTCATGAGGGTCACTCCTTTCCGTACTCAAAAGGGGCAGGCAATCAGCCCGCCCCCAAAAACTCATATTTCACCTGCTGGTTCTTCCAGGCCGGATGGGGCAGACCGGCATCTGAGTTCGCCAGTGGCATCAAGATACGTTTCCGCGTGGAGGGGCTTGCCCACCTTTTTCTGTGCGCAGCGCAGCCGCGCCCAGGCGCGGCCGCGCTGGCCGGCCCTCCTGATGCACAATCTCCGGCTCAGCTGTTCCTTTTACAGCCTCAGCCGTAACAGTTACCTTCGCGATGCTCGGATCAGACGGGGCCTCAAACATCACAGGGGCCATAACCTCTTCCAGCACCGCGCGCAAACCGCGGGCACCGATTTTACGTTCCAGGGCTTTATCCGCAGCGGCATCCAGCGCCTCAGGGTCAAATTCCAGCTCCACATTGTCGTAATCCATCAGGCATTTGTACTGCTTCACCAGGGCATTTTTCGGCTCGGTCAGAATGCGTACCAACTGCTCCCGATCCAGGGCCTTCAAGGTGGTGATAATAGGCAGACGGCCAACCAGCTCCGGGATAATACCAAATTTCAGCAGGTCATGGGGCTGTACGGACTTGAGGATGTCATCCTTTTCCCGCTCTGCCATGGTTTTGACATCGGCCCCAAATCCGATCGTTTTTTGATCCAGACGGCGCTCGATGATTTTCTCCAGCCCGTCGAAGGCACCGCCACAGATGAACAGGATGTTCTTTGTGTCGATCTGCAGGAACTCCTGGTGAGGGTGCTTGCGCCCGCCCTGGGGCGGCACGTTGGCCACAGTACCCTCCAGGATTTTCAACAAAGCCTGCTGAACCCCCTCCCCGGAAACGTCCCGAGTGATGGAAGTATTCTCGCTTTTGCGGGCAATTTTATCAATCTCGTCCACATAGATGATGCCGCGCTGGGCCAGCTCAATATCATAGTCGGCGGCTTGTACAAGGCGCAGCAGGATGTTTTCTACGTCGTCGCCCACATAACCGGCCTCTGTGAGCGTGGTGGCGTCGGCAATGGCGAAGGGCACCTTCAAAGTGCGGGCCAGTGTCTGGGCAAACAGAGTCTTACCGCAACCAGTGGGGCCAATCATAAGAATATTGCTTTTTTGCAGCTCCACATTGTCGCCGCCGCCAAAGTAAATGCGCTTATAATGGTTATACACCGCCACGGAGAGGGCGACCTTGGCGCTTTCCTGACCGATGATATATTCGTCCAGCACCGCCACCATCTCTTTGGGGGTGGGAATCACATCAGGGATATCAGGCGCGTCCGACGGACCGTCGTCATAGTTTTCCCCTAAAACGCTCATACATAAATGGACGCATTCATTGCAGATATAGGCGCCCGGACCGGCAATGATCCGCTCCACCTGCTCCTGGTGCTTGCCGCAGAAAGAACAACGCACCGATTTGTAGTCATCTCTTGCCATATTTTGGTCTTCCTTTCAGGAAAGCACCAAAGAGCGGAGACGCAGCCCTCCGCTCTTCAGCCTAATTAACGATTGGTGATGATCTTGTCGATCAGGCCATACTCCAGCGCCTCATCGGCGGTCATGAAGTTGTCACGCTCACAATCAGCGGTAACCTGTTCCACATTCCGGCCACAGTTCCCGGCCAAGATAGCATTCATCCGCTTTTTAATGATCTCCAACCGCTTCAAATGGATGGCCATATCAGTAATCTGCCCCTGCGTCCCGGCGGAGGGCTGGTGGATCATGATCTCGGCGTTGGGCAGGGCCATTCGTTTACCCTTGGTGCCGGAGGACAGCAGGAACGCTCCCATGGACGCCGCCATACCAACGCAGATGGTAGACACATCACATTTGATGTACTGCATGGTGTCGTAAATCGCCATACCATCAGTGACAGACCCTCCAGGACTGTTAATATAGAATTGGATGTCCTTATCCGGATCCTGGGCTTCCAGATAGAGCAGCTGGGCGACCACCAGGGACGCGGTGGTTGCGTTGACCTCTTCGCCTAAAAAGACAATGCGGTCATTGAGCAACCGGGAAAAAATGTCGTAAGAGCGCTCGCCTCGGCTGGTTTGTTCAACTACATAAGGGACTAAACTCATGATACTTCTCCTTTCAGATGGGGGATATCGCTCCTGGGGCGTTGGCTATTATACCCGTATGCCTCCGGGAGTTATTCCCTCCCTCTTAATGGAAACGGCGCAGGCACGCTTACTCCTCGTTTTTCTTGGCCTTGGACGCCTTCTTCTCCGGCTTCTCTCCTGCCTTTTCCGCTGTCTTTTTGGCGGGCTTCTTGGCAGAGGACTTTACCAACTCCAGTGCCCTGCGAATGGCGAGATCCCGGCGCAGATCCTCACTGTTAACGGCGGCACGAACCTGTTCTGCCTCCATACTGTACTGCTCAGCCAACTTGGAAACCTCTGCCTCCACATCGGCGTCAGACACCTCAATACCTTCGGCGGCGGCCACAGCCTCCAGGGCCAGATCACTGCGAACGTTGCGTCCGGCGGCCTCCTTGGACTGGGCGCGCATATCATCCATGGTCATACCCATCATCCGCAGGTAGTCTTCAAACTTGATTCCCTGGCTCTGGATGCGGTTGGCATAGTCCTCCAGCATTTTGTCGGCGCGGTAGTCCACCATGGCATCGGGCACATCGCACTCCAGCTTCTCAGTCAGCGCGTCAATGACGGCGGCTTCAAAGTCCCGGTCTGCCTGCTCCTGGCGGCGAGCCTTGAGCTTCTCCCCCAGATCCTTTTTGAATTCGTCCAGAGTATCGAACTCAGACACATCCTTGGCAAACTCGTCGTCCACATCTGGCTCTTGCTTCTCCTTCACCTCGTGGACCTTGACCTTAAACACCACCTGGGCGCCCGCCAGTTCGGGAGCGTAATCCTCGGGGAAAGTAATGTCCAGGTCCTTCTCCTCGCCCGCCTTCATGCCGATTACTTGCTCCTCAAAACCGGGGACAAAAGAACCGGAACCCAGAGCCAGACTGTAATTTTCCCCTTTTCCGCCCTGGAAAGGAACACCATCCTTGAAGCCCTCAAAGTCAATTACAGCAGTATCGCCTTTCTTGGCCTTGCGTTCCACGCTCACCAGGCGGGAGGCGCGGTCAATGTATGGCTTCAGCTCCGCCTTGATATCGGCAGCGGACACCTTGACGTCTGGTTTGGCAACAGGCAAGCCCTTATAATCCTTGATGGATGCCTCTGGTTTAACGGTAACAGTGGCTTTGAACGTAAAGCCGTCGGCGCTCACGTCCAAGATCTCAAGCTGAGGATAGGCAACAGGGTCGATACCGGCCTCCTTGAGAGCCCCTTCATAGGCATCTGGATAGGCCAGGGAGATGGCGTCCTCATAGAAAATCTCAGCGCCATACATCCGCTCCACCATCTTTCGGGGGGCCTTACCCTTGCGAAAACCGGGGACATTGATCCGGCTTTTCTGGCGGTTGTATACCTTGTCGATCGCTGCCTGGAATTCGACGGCTCCAACCTCAATCACCAGCTCGTAGGTGCTGTTCTCTTTTTTCTCGTTGCTCTTAATGTTCATGGTATGATCCTCCAAGCTCGGCCCAGGCCTGGGGCATGTGGGCCTTCTTTCTAAATAATCCAACCTATTCTATCAGATAGGCGCGGAGATTTCCACTGTTTTTTTGCCTAATCTAAAATTTTTTTTGGACGGAATCCGACAAAGTCCGCAGATACCAGATGATAAGCCACATCCCCCTGATTACCCTCAATCGCCAGCCGATGGCTGTGGCCATGAAGATGGCCGTAGCAGCAAGCAGTAACATGGTATCGCTCTATCAGATCAATTATTTCCTGGCAGCGATATCCCCGGTAGAGCGGTGGATAGTGAAGAAAGCACAGCTTCTCCCGCTCTCCTGCTGCTTTTAGTGACGCTTCCAGCCGGATCAGTTCCCGGTTGAACACCTTTTCCCAGTGGGGCGTTCCGTTCTCTTCAAAAAACCAGCCCCGAGTACCGCATAGGGCGGCTTCCCCATAAAAGGCACAGTTGTTGTGCAAAATGTGAAGCCGGTCAAAGCCGTTTGTCTGAAAAAAAGCGTTCATTTTTGAGGCGGTAGTCCACCAGTAATCATGGTTACCCTTGAGCAGCCACTTCTCCCCCGGCAGTCCGCTGTCGAGAAAGGCAAAGTCCTCCCTGGCCTGCTCTAAGCTCATCCCCCAGGACAGGTCGCCGCACAGCACCACAGTGTCATTGTCCCCCACCGGGGCAAAGCCCTCCCGCAACTTGTCCACATAACCTTCCCAGCCGCCGCCAAACACATCCATGGGCTTGTCCGCGCCCAGGGAAAGATGGGTATCGCCGATGGCGTAGAGAGCCATCCTATCACCTCTTACTTGAGAAAGTCCTGCACACAGCCCTTCATGGTGTCCTTATCCGCCACGCCGTCAAAACGACGCTGGCGTCTTTTCAGCCGGGCCAGAGGCATAGGAATTGGTACGCCCGTGGTCTCGGACAGCTGATCCAGAATGTCCAGGCCAGTTCGGTGTTCCTTTACCCCCAGAGCGTCCAGAACACTGTTGCAGAATTTGAAGGGACTGGCGGTAGACACCGTTACTGTCACTGTATCGTCCCCAGTCTCAGCCCGGTACTCCTCCAGCACATGGAACGCCACGGCGGTGTGGGTGTCAATGAGATAATTCCGCTCGTTCCACATTTTAGCGACCATGGCCTGGGTTTGCTGGTCGTCGCAGCTCCCGGCGCTGAACTCCTTTTTCAGCTTGGTACGAATGGAACTGTCCACCCGATAGCTGCCGTATTGGGACAACTGGGACATATATTCCCGCACCAGCTTGTCATCCCTGCCGGACAATTCGAAAATCATCCGCTCCAAATTGCTGGAGACGAGGATATCCATGGAGGGGGAAAGCGTATTGTAAAAAACCCGATTTCGATCATAAGCTCCGGTGTGAATAAAATCAGTAAGCACATTGTTCTGGTTGGAGGCGCAGATCAGCTTATTGATGGGGATTCCCATGGTCTTGGCATAATATGCCGCCAGGATATTCCCAAAATTTCCAGTGGGCACGCACACATTAATGGCCTGTCCTTTGTTAATGGCCCCGGCTTTCAGCAGGTCACAGTAGGCAGAGGCGTAGTACACAATCTGAGGCAGTACCCGTCCCCAATTGATAGAGTTGGCAGAAGAGAGGAAAAAGCCGCGTTCGGCAAGCTCCGCAGCCAGCTCCTCATCGGAAAACAGGGACTTTACACCGGTCTGTGCGTCGTCAAAGTTGCCCTTTACCGCGCACACCCCTACATTGCCCCCCTCCTGGGTGACCATTTGGAGTTCCTGAATCTCAGACACCCCGTCCTTGGGATAGAACACCAGAATCTTGGTTTTATCCACATTGCGGAACCCCTCCAGCGCGGCTTTGCCCGTGTCTCCGGAAGTGGCCACCAGAATGCACACCGTCTTTTTCTCATCGTTCTTCTCCAAAGACGCCGTAAGCAGATGTGGCAGCATCTGGAGCGCCATATCCTTGAACGCGCAGGTGGGCCCATGCCACAGCTCCAGACAGTAGGCGCTGTCATCCAGTTTGACCACCGGGGCGATATCCTCATGGGAAAACTTTCCTCCGCCGTATGCTTCCGAAGCAAAGGCGGTGAGCTCAGAGGCGGCAAAGCCCTCTAAAAAGCTGTTCATGATGTACACAACCCGCTGCTGGTAGGACATTGCTTTCATAGTCTCCACGGCCGAGGCGGGCAGGCGGGGCAGCACGGCCGGCGTCATCAATCCCCCGTCTGGAGCCAGCCCTTTGGCAATAGCCTGGGGCGCGTTCATACGCAAGTCTCTATTTCTCGTGCTCAAATAATTCATCGTTGACTCACTACCCTCATTAAATTGTTATAGAATAAGTCACATACGACTGTCTCACTGTAGCCATGACATATCAGATATTCGTAAAAATGGCTGAGCCTATCGATAGACGGCAGGGCGGCGATGGTGTCGCAGCCGTCCCAGTCGCCCCCAAGGGCGACATTGGCCGCTCCGCCCAACCCTAAAATGTGGTCCAGATGGGCCCGCACGGCATCCAGATCCAGGCTTCCGCCTACAAAGCCCCCATAGAAGTTGAGGCCGACCACACCTTGATTTCTTATTATCGCAGTAATTTGCTCATCCGTCAAGTTCCTTGTGTGATTCCACACAGATTTTGCATTGGAGTGACTGGCAATTATTGGATTGTTCGCCATTTCCATTACATCCCAGAACCCGGCTTCCGACAGATGGGACACATCTACAATGATGTCCAGCTTCTCCATTTTTGCCACAAATTTTTTCCCGACAGCGCTTAACCCCCGCTCCGGTTCGTCATTGTGGGCGCCAGACAGGGCGTTGGCATGGTTCCATGTCAGGCTGATGCCCACAACCCCTGCCGTTGCAGCCTCATCCAGTCGGGCCGGGTCGCAGCCCAATAGTTCCGCCCCCTCCACCGTAAGAAAAGCCGCCGCTTTCCCCTGCCGATGGGCGTTTTCCGCATCCTGAGCGGTGCGGCACTGAACGATTTTGCCCGCATTGCGGGCGATCTGATCCTGAAAGCAGCGCAAAAGGACGTGATAGGCCCGCTCTACCGAATCTCCGCCCACCGGATAGCCTGTGTAACCATCCGCAGTCCACAGGGCAAAAAATTGGCAGTATTGGGCAAATCCCGCTGTCCGCTCCAGAGAAATCATTCCAGTGTTGCGGTCCAGCCCCTCATACTCCCGCCAGCAGCGGGAAATTGTGTCACAGTGAGCATCAAATACAGAGAAGAGCCGCAAAGCGCATCCCACCTTAAAAAGCGTTTTCGATATAGTATATGTCTGGATGCACCGTACCCATTCCCTGGGGCGCATAGACCTCCGCTACATCAAACCGGGGCTGAAGCTCTGTGGGATGGTTCATTAGGTAAAGCTGGGCGGTCATGCGCAGCCTGCGCTGTTTGGCTTGGGTCACTGCTTCGCAGGCTGCGCCGTATTGCCCGTTCTTGCGCAGCTTGACCTCCACAAAAGCCAGATACCTTCCGTCCCCGGCGATAATGTCGATCTCTCCCATGCGACAGCGGAAGTTTCTCATCACAATCTGCCAATTCCGCCGGCGGAGCCATTCCGATACTCTCTCTTCGCCCCACTGCCCCAGAGAGCCGGCTCCTCTCCCTCCACTCACAGCTTTTTTAAAAAGCTGCGGCGGTGGATGGGACATGGACCGAGTTTCCGCAGTAACTCATAGTGACGTTTGGTAGGATAGCCCTTATGTCGCTCAAACTCATACTGAGGATACAGTGCCGCCATCTCCCGCATATAACGATCCCGGCTGACTTTAGCCAAAATAGATGCCGCCGCAATTGAAAATGACAGGCTGTCACCCTTTACAGCCACTTGGTGGGGCGTAACAATTGCACACCGGCTCCCGTGATCCCGGTTACCATCAATAAGAGCAAAATCCGCCGGAGGGTCCAGACGGTCGATGGCCAGCTGCATGGCCTTGATCCGGCTGTTGAGTATGTCGATTTGGTCGATCTCCTCCGGTTCTATCCAGGCTACAGCCCAGCTGACGGCTCGCTCCCGAATCTGGTCGAACAGAACCTCCCGCCGCTTTGTTGTCACTTGTTTGGAGTCATTAAGGAAGGGAAGGTCCAGCCCCTCTGGCAAAACGGCCGCCGCCGCGTATACCCGGCCCGCCAAAGGGCCTGCGCCCGCTTCGTCGCATCCGCATACAGCACAATGCCCTTCAGCCATAGCCGCGCGTTCCAGCTCCCAACCAGGCATGGCGTTTCTCCTCCCTTTTCTATTGGCTTTCCACTGTTTCCAAGGTAAAGCGTCCAAGCGTTCCGCCCCGGAACTCGTCCAACAAAACCCTGGCCATCCGTTCGGTATCCGCCTCGCCGCCGCCGGCGATCATTCCCCGCCGCCTCGCCGCTTGCTCCAACAGCTCCCAGCCCTGAAGGCCGTCCAATCCAGCCAATTTGTACCGTTCCTTCAGAGCCAAGGGGTATTGGTCCCTGAGCAGCTCCAGCAGGGCGCAGGCCAGTGCCTCCATATCTGTCACCTCATCCTTTACCGCCCCGGTAAAGGCCAAATGAAGGCCCGTGGTCTGATCCTCAAACTTGGGCCACAGGATGCCCGGGGTATCCAGCAGCTCAAGGCCGGGGGAAACTGCCACCCATTGTTTCCCCCGGGTAACGCCGGGGCAGTCGCTGGCCTTGGCGGACTTACGCCGGGCCACCTTATTAATAAAAGTGGATTTCCCCACGTTGGGCACGCCTACTACCATAGCCCGTATGGGCCGGCCTACCTGCCCTTTGGCTTTCCAGGCATCCACCTTATCCTTCAGGACACTCTTTGCTGCGGATGGAAACTGCCCCACCCCTCTTCCACTTTTCGCGTCCGTCTCCATTACGCCATACCCTTTTTTCCGGAACCATGCAACCCACCGGGCAGTCATAGCCGGATCAGCTTGATCTGCCCGGTTCAAAATAATAAGCCGGGGCCGGTTTCCCACCATGGCATCAATATCCGGGTTGCGGCTGGAAACAGGAATGCGGGCGTCTACTATTTCGGCGACTAAATCTACCAGCTTTACGTCCGCCTCCATCTGCCGCCGGGTCTTTGTCATGTGCCCAGGATACCATTGGATATTCACCAAAGCGGCCTCCTTTTCCAAGTTCACTCCCGCATTTTGCGGGATATTATTTATCTTACCATAAAAGGCGGGACACGTCCACAGTTTTGTATCTCAACACTAAAAAAGGAGCGGTCCCCCGCTCCTTTTTCACTGTGCTTTTTACAGATCCTCTTTAACTTTGGCAGCCTTGCCCACACGGTCACGCAGATAATACAGCTTGGCGCGGCGGATCTTACCCCGGCGGATGGTTTCAACCTTCTCAATGGTGGGGGCATGCAGGGGAAACACCTTCTCCACGCCGACGCCATAGGAGATACGGCGAACGGTAAAGCTCTCCTCCACGCCGCCGTGTTTTTTGGCAATCACGGTGCCCTCAAACACCTGGATACGCTCACGGCTGCCTTCCTTGACCCGGATGTGGACTCGAACAGTGTCGCCTACACTGACGGAAGGAGCCTCGTCCTTCATGTACTTCTCGCTGAATTGCTTAAGCAGTTCCATTTGTATTTCCTCCTAATTTCAGGCGTTCATGCGTCCGAGCTCACAGCTGCGCAGAGGACCGCCCCTTTTCAGACCTAGGTAGTTTACCACAACCGCTCAAAATATGCAAGTATTTTTTTCTCAAAGCAAAAAGTTATGATTCTGCCGCTACTCGCACCCCCGCCGCAGTATTCCCGCCAACAGCCACAGGGCGGTGAGCAGCAGGGTCACATTTGCATAGTAGATGGCGGATACCACGCCGACCCCGACCAGCACCCCCACCAGGCACCCGGACACCGCCGTCATAATCCGTTCGGCCCAATCTTGATCAAGGCGCTCGGCTAAAAGTGCGTACACCACTTGCCCGCCATCCAGCGGCAAGACAGGCAGCAGATTGAATGCTCCCACCGCCAGGGAAAGTGCTTCCATTAGGCTCCATCCCATTGCATGGGCCAACGCACCAAACAACAGATTAGCCGCTGGGCCTGCCAGTGCCACCAAGCTCTCCTGACCATAGGTCAGAGGATCTCGATAACGTATCCGTAGTTCCGCCCCAATAGCTGTTAAGGATATTTCCTTTACTGTTCCGTCCAGGACTGCCGCCGCTCCCACGTGCCCCAGCTCGTGCAGGCAGCAGGCCAGCAGCCCACATGGCAGCAGTCCCACCCCCTCGTCCAGCCAGAACAGCACGCCCAGCATCAATAGAAAGCCTGGGCTCACTTTTGCCTGGGGACCATCACGATAAGTCCACATAGTACGCCGGATCCAGACGGATGTTGTCCTTCTCAATAGTCAGGTGGAGGTGGGGCCCAGTGGCATTTCCCGTATGTCCCACCAGCGCCACTGCCTGCCCACAGGCCACCTCATCTCCCTTGTGTACCAGCAGTTTGCTGCAATGGGCATAAAAGCTGCTGACATTGTTTTCGTGGCTGATTTTCAAATAATTTCCGAATTCATCACTCTGTCCGATATATTCTACGGTACCAGAAGAGAAGGCGCCAATCTTTTCCCCTTCCGCCGCGCCGATATCTATGGCCAGATGGAATTCATTTTTGCCGCTGATCGGGTGATCTCGAAATCCAAATCCAGATGTAGCAGTTCCATTGACGGGCACGGCGGTCTCACTCAACCCCAGCTCATAAAAGGCCAAGCTTACGTTTCGGGGTAGCTTCACCCCATCACTGGTATATTCCTGGGCCACAGCTGTCACTACCGCTGGCTCACTGGATTCGGCCGGCTCCGGCTGATCAGGGACAGGCTCATCCCCGCCTGGTTCATCTTTCGCTGGCGTGTTTCCGGGTCCAGGCAGCAGGCCTTGTTCCTTGAAATATTGCAGCCCGCCGCCAGAGGTCTCACTCAGGAGCGTCACAGAGCTCAGCTGTTCATGAGCGGGTGGCTGGGGCGGCTCTGGTGCTTTCACTTCGCCGCCCAGCAGCTGAACGCACAGCGCCTCCAGCGTCTCCCGCATGGGCTCCCCTTGAGACAAGGCAGCGCCAAACTGTTGAAAGACAGCCTTAAAGTCTACGTTGACAGCTGCCGCTGTTTTCCACACTGCCAGCTGTGCCGGGAATACTCCGCGGCCTATATACACCAACAGGAACAGGGCCAAACTGACTGCCAGCTGGATCAGCCTGCGCCGGTCTCCTTCCGTCTCTTTACCCCGGACAGGACGCCGTCCCGCCCGCTGGGTGGACCTGTGCCTTCTGTGTCCTGCCGCGTGTCTGGGTACCCCGTCCATACGACCCCTCCTTGTCCCACACAGTCTGCCATACTGTATGTCTGGGATCTCGGTTTTATGCAAACCAGGATGCGGGATATATTAAGGGCCGCCCCAATGGGGCGGCCCTCCGGCAAAAGCACCTTATTCACTAAATTGATAGAGGTTTTCAACCACGCCTTTTCCAAAGGTGCGCACTGCCATTCGGTACATCGCCTTGGCGTGAATGCGGTCATGCCAGATAAACCGGCGCAGCACCTTCCGGACAGACCACCACTCATCATAGCTGCCCAAAACGGCCGGAGCCATCAAAAAGCCGTCGGACTGCTCCAAAAGCTCAAATCCCTTTTGGCGGCACTGGGCGATAGTTCCCTCATTATCCGCTTTGACTCCAATTTCGCCAAAATAATAGGAGTTCACATTTTTAGTGTGTTCGTACATCTCCTGGGCCGTACGAGGTACGGCTCCATAGAATGTATTCCGCTCTGGCAAACAGCTGACGTTTTTGTCAGGCACGGAGCTGTACAGCGCATAAAAATCCTCAGCAGATTTCAGCGCCAGCAATTTTAGCTCTGAATATTCCTCCTTTGTAAGCGGCCCAAGCTCCTCCTTCATGATGATATCCGAATCCGCGTCCGAAATCTGGAGCTCACTGACCTTTTCCTGTACAATCTCTATATCAATATTTTCTGGGACCGGTTTGCCGCTCCAGCGCAGATACGATATGATCTCCCCTGGCATCTTCCCCAGCGCCTGTTCCCTGTCCGCCCCTCTGGCATAGGCCCCTGCGCAGTTGACCGCATACAGCAGCGTATCTCCTCCATTGTGCTCCCAAGCACATTTGATCTTCATATTATACCTCCTTCTCTCCCACAAAAAGCAGATGGTTGCTCATACCCAGCAGCTCCGGCTTTTCACAGATATACTCGTGGTACTTCAGATATTGGGCATAACTCTCATCGTCCAAAGCATTGATTCGGTCCTCCATCAGTTCACTTACACCGTCGGAGGCAACCTCATGCAGAACCCGGACACCGCCATCCCGAAGAATCCGGCGGCACTCATCTACCGTATTAAACACAAAGGGAAAGTTTTCCAACTGAAAAGTGCGTTTGTCATATTCTCCCGCCGCAAAATATTCCGGACGATAGGAGAACTCGGTCAGAATCACAAAGTCGTTGGAAATAAAGGCAAAGAAGAGCTTACCTCCCGTTTTGCACACGCGTTTTGCCTCCGCAATGCACCGCTGCCGGTCTTCCTCCTTGTGCAGATGGTACAGCGGCCCAAACAGCAAAACCGCGTCAAAATATCCATCCTCATAGCGGCTCAAATCAACCGCATTCCCCTGAACGAGCTCAATTCCATCCTCCGGCCTGATCTTTTTGCGAAATGCCCGAATGTTACTTTCCGCCAATTCCAGAGCGTGAACCTGATACCCTTTCCGTGCGAAATAGAGACTGTACTCCCCCGCCCCTGCCCCAACATCCAGAATGCGGGTTCCGGGTTTCACGTAGCGCTCAATATACCGGGTCGTAGTCAGAAACTCTACCCGGGCGGCTCTGGAACGATTCAGGCGGGAATCCTCGTCAAACAGTTCATATGTTTTTTTGATCTGCTCAATCTCATTTTTCATTTTGTAGACGTCGCTGAAATCCATGTCAACTGCCCCCTAAAATATATAGAAAACAGCCGGCCCTCTCGGAAACCGGCTGGCATGGAGCGGGTGAGGGGAATCGAACCCCCGTGTTCAGCTTGGGAAGCTGACATTCTGCCATTGAACTACACCCGCATTGCTTTTGCATTATAACAGACCCCGCAAAAAAATGCAAGCATTTTTTATTTCTAACTTCCAGCATATGGTATATCAAATTTTTTACAAAAAACTCTTTACAAATGGAATCATTCTTGTTATAATGTGCAACAGAAACGATATAAGGAGGTGTTGACAATGAAGGTCCTCTTCTCTGTACCCACTGATATCGACGAGTTGATCTTCGCCGGAGAGACTACTGTTCCCAGCGACCGCTGAGCACAATGGAAATTCGAAGGTTTGAGATTTGACTCGTCCCCATGGGGACGATTTTTATTTTGTCTCAACGAAACGGGACGCCGCCCAAAACGCGGTGCCCCGTTTTATTTTTCGGTCAACTCTCCCGGTCCACCTGCTTTATCTGCTTCAAATTTCCGATCTTCTGGGCCCGACGGTTCAGCTCTGCCAGCACAGCCTCCAGCGGGATGCCCTTCTCCGCCATCATCACCATCAGATGGTAGATCAGATCGGAAATCTCCCCCACTGTATCGGCAGATACGTCATTTTTTGCCGCGATAATCGTTTCAGCACACTCTTCCCCCACTTTTTTCAGAATCTTATCCAACCCATTGTCAAACAAATAGCAGGTATATGATCCCTCCTGGGGGTGGGTCTTGCGGTTTAAAATCACTTGATAGAGTTTTTCCAGCGTGCTGTCCACTACATATCCCCTCCTGATATCCCGTTCCATCGACGATATTGGGATTTTATTGAAAAAGCAGCTGCGTGCTCCAGTATGGCAGACAGGACCGTCAGGGACGCAGAGGTAGAGCAGAGTATCTGTATCGCAGTCGATAAGAATCTCCTTGATATGGAGGAAATTTCCGCTGGCCTCCCCTTTGTTCCACAATTTTTTCCGGCTGCGGCTCCAGAACCAAGCGGTTTTTGTCTCCAAGGTACGCTCCACAGCCTCCCGGTTGGTGAAACCCACCATCAGCACCTCCCGGCTGTCCACATCCTGAACCACCGCCGGAATCAGCTCCGATTTTTGAAACAGTAAGTCAAGATCAAACATTTTCCTCACCTCACCGGAATTCCCCTGCCCCGCAGGAAGTTCTTCACCTGGGGCACTGTGAGCTCCCCGAAGTGAAGCAGAGACGCTGCCAGCGCCGCATCGCAGCCCGTCTCCTCAAACACCTGAGCAAAATGCTCCAAACTGCCGCATCCCCCGGAGGCGATCACCGGGATGGAAACAGCCTGGGTCACTGCCTTCGTCATTTCAAGATCAAACCCAGCTTTGGTTCCATCCATATCCATAGAGGTGAGCAGAATCTCCCCCGCCCCCAGCTCCTGCCCACGGCGGGCCCATTCTACAGCATCTAGGCCGGTTGGCGTGCGTCCCCCTGCCGTTACCACCTCATACCATCCATCAGGACGGCGGCGGGCATCAATAGCCAGTACCACACATTGGGAGCCAAACCGTTGGGCAGCAGATGATACCAAGGTATTATCCTTTACAGCTGCAGAGTTGACGGATATCTTATCTGCTCCCGCCCGAAGCAGCCGCTGGAAGTCGTCCAATGTGCGGATGCCCCCCCCTACCGTCAGGGGGACGAACACCTGTGACGCCGTGCGCTCCACAACATCGGCCACGGTGTCCCGGGCGTCGCTGGTAGCGGTGATATCCAGGAACACGATCTCATCCGCCCCTTGGTCCGAGTAGAACTTAGCCAGTTTCACAGGGTCACCCGCGTCCCGGATGTTCACAAAGTTGATCCCTTTTACGACCCGGCCGTCCCGCACGTCCAGACAGGGGATAATACGCTTGGCTAACATGGCAATCCCTCCAAATACCGGTCAATATCCTGCTGGCTTTTCAAGACCACCGTTTTTTCGGGATATTGTTTCGCGACCTGTTGAAATTTCCGGCGTTTCTCTCTGGTGCGGCCCTTCCAGAGCAACCACCATATAAACTCCCGGTCCATTTTCTCGCAGCATCCGTCCGCCATATCAGGGCGGGACTTTCCCTGAAAACGGAAGTACCGGCCCAATGCACGAAAGAAGCAGGTCATGCGCGGCAAGGCCAAAACTACGATCTCATCTGCCTCTGTCAAACGGCGCACATACTCAAACTTTGAGTATGTGCCGTCCATGACCCAGGCAGGGTTCTCCATAAATTCATGGACCATCCGGTGTGCCTCTCCCCTGTCCCGCTCCTGCCAATTGGGGGTATATTGGATTGTATCGAAATGCAGCACTGGCACACCGTACCGCTGTCCCAACGCCCGGGCCAAGGTGGACTTCCCCGCCCCGCTGTACCCGATCACGGCAATTTTCATTGCTGGGGCCCCGCTTCCCGGACGGCCTCCGCCATATCCAGCCTCCCGGCATAATACGCCTTGCCGATGATGGCTCCATACATCCCCATGTCCCGGAGCCGCTTCACATCATCTAGGGTAGCCACCCCTCCGGAGGCCACGATATCGCATCCCACCGCTTTTTGCAAAATGGCAAGTTGTTCATAATTCGGCCCTGACAACATTCCATCAGTGGCAATGTCTGTAAAGATAATAGTCCTTACACCCTTTTCCACCATCTGTCCGGCCAGATTCACACCGCTCAAGCCAGAATTTTCTTCCCAACCCATGGTGCGTACTCGTCCATCCAGGCAGTCGATGCCTACTGCCACCCGGCTGGTGCCATACTGCTGCAGGGCGTAGTCAACTACTTCTGGGTTGGTCACAGCGGCGGAGCCAATTACGATCCGCGCCACTCCCGCCCCAACAACTGCGTCCACATCCTCGCAGTTTTTGATACCCCCGCCCAGCTCTACAGACAGTCCGGATGTTTCAATCACCTCGCAAATATGGGGAAAGTTCTGCCGCACTCCGATCCGCGCCCCATCCAGATCCACCATATGAACCCATTTCGCCCCGGCGGCGGCAAAAACCCGGGCCGTCTCCAAGGCGCTGTCCGCTACTTGGCTGGCCGTAGAAAACTTTCCTTTTTTCAGCCGGACACATTGTCCGTCTTTCATATCAATTGCAGGCAATAAAATCATTAGATCAAATCTCCAAAATTCTTTAAAATCTGAAGCCCTGCCTCACCGCTTTTTTCCGGGTGAAACTGGCAGCCATACACCCCGTTCCGCCCCACCGCCGCCGTTACTTCCGGGCCGTACCGGGTAGAGGCAATCACATCTTCTTTAAAAACGGCATGGCCGCAGTAGGAGTGGACAAAGTACACGTAGGTCCCCTCGTCCAGTCCCCGGAACAGGGGTGACGGAATAGGAAAAGTGAGGCTATTCCAGCCGATATGGGGCAACTTCAAATCAGTCTGAATCCGCTTCACACTTCCGCTGACAAGACCAAGTCCCTCGCAGTGTCTAACCTCCTCTCCCCAGTCAAAGAGAAGCTGCATTCCCAGGCAGATGCCCAGAACCGGCTTGCGTCCGGCCTGCTGGACACAAGCCGGCCCCAACCCTGTCCCTCGGAGTTTATCCGCCGCGTTTGGAAAGGCCCCTACGCCGGGAAGAATGACGGCGCCTGCCCGCTCCAGTTCCGCCGGGTCACTGGTCACCAGAGCTGTCCTGCCAATATGCGCCAAAGCATTGGCCACGCTTTTCAGATTGCCTACGCCATAGTCCACAATCGCGATGTAGTTCATTACAGCACTCCCTTGGTGGAGGTGACAGTGTCCCCTTCTACCTGGATGGCCTCCTTCAGCGCCAGCCCCAGAGACTTGTACAACGCCTCAGTGATATGGTGGGCATTGTCTCCATACTCGCATTTTTGATGTAATGTAATTCCACTGTTCATCGCAAATGCCCTCATAAATTCCACAGTCAAACAGCTGTCATAACCGCCAATCTCAGGCTGGGGCATAAGCGCGTCAAACACCAGAAAAGGCCGGTTGGAAATATCCAGTATTGTACGGCACAGCGCCTCATCCATGGGCACGCAGGCCATACCGAAACGCCGGATGCCCTTCCGATCCCCTAACGCCTCTCGGAACGCCTGCCCCAATACAATTCCCACATCCTCCACCGTGTGGTGCCCGTCCACATGAAGATCGCCCAAGGCGGACAGTTCCAACCCAATCCCGGCATAAAATGCCAGGGCGGTGAGCATATGGTCAAAGAACCCGATCCCGGTGGAAACATTTACCTCTCCCCCATCCAGAAAAAGGGTGAGTGTGATGTCTGTCTCCTTTGTGGTGCGCTGCATCGTTGACTGCCGCATTGGAAAATCCCCCTTACGCCCTGATGTATCACGGCTGGTGTGGCCGCACCAATCCCACTTTATCGCGTCCAATATCCATCATAAGCATACCCAGTCTTTCCGATCAAAAGGTGCTCGGACTTGGTAAAGCCCGCTTTCAAAAGCGCCTTGATCCGTTCCACCGCGTAAACCGGGGCTTTTGTAAGCACCCCGTCACAGTTTAGCAGCTCCGGAATGCGGGGCGCTGTCAGCGCAATGATGTCATACAGGAGCCCCTCTTTCTCATAGTCGCTTCTCACATCAATCCTCAGGATACCCATATTATTGAACGCGTCTTCCGAAACCCTTAAGCACAGCTCAACTGTCCCAATGACACACGCCACCGGTTTATCGACAATGGAAAGCCGGGTAAACCAGCCATTTTGGTAGGACTGTTCCCAAAAAACCAGGGCTTCCGCCATTCTCTCCTTTGATGGATAGTAAAAATTGTCGCCGTCGCAGTTATCGCTGTTGAAGAAAGGCAGGGCATTCCGGTCGCTATAGACATTCAGCAGGTCGCTGCAGTCTTCGTTTTTAACTGGTCTCAGTAGAAACCGCCCACGCTCCAACACGGGGCGCTTTTCATATATGTTCATTATGCTGCCCTCCCTTGGCTTTATTGGTTCCGACGCCCAGTATACCATTATCGTGCGGACAAATCAACTCAGCGGAAAAGCAATCCCGGCATTTTCTAAGGCTGGGTGCAAAAACGAACTTGGATGGAATTGGCGTGGGCAGTGAGCTTTTCTGCCTGGGCCATCGCGATGATTTCCCCGGAAATGGGCTCCAGCGCCTCCCGGTCAAATTCCAGTACACTCATGGTTTTTAAAAAGCTGTCCACACTGAGGGGCGAAAAGAAGCGGGCCGTGCCGCTGGTAGGCAAAACGTGGTCCGGCCCCGCCAGATAGTCCCCCAAAGGCTCCGGCGTGTACGCCCCCAGAAATACGGCGCCTGCGTTTTTCACCCGGGGCAGCAGCTCCCGGGGATTGCCCGTGACAATCTCCAAATGCTCCGGCGCAATTTCATTGGCGATTTCCACGCATTTATCCAAGCTTTCGCACACAATACCGCAGCCAAAGTCCCTCAGGGATGCCTCCATAATCTCGCTGCGGCTGAGATACCCGGTTTGCCGAACAATCTCCCCGTCCACCGCCTGGGCCAGTTCCATTGAATCCGTCAGCAGCACTGCCGAGGCCAGCCGGTCGTGCTCCGCCTGACTGAGCAGGTCGGCGGCAATGTACTTCGGCTCGGCAGTTTTATCAGCGATGACCAGCACTTCAGACGGTCCGGCCACCATGTCGATGTCCAGCAGTCCGTAGGCCAGCCGCTTGGCCGCCGCCACATAGGCGTTTCCCGGCCCAACCAGCTTATCCACCCGGGGAATAAACCCCGCACCGTAGGTGACAGCCGCCACTCCTTGCGCTCCGCCTACGGCAATCACCCGGTCCACCCCGGCGATTTTTGCCGCGGCCAAGACGGCGTCGCTGAGATTTTCCGTGGGCGGCGTAATCATAACGATCTCCCCCACCCCAGCCACCTTGGCGGGAACGGCGTTCATCAGCACCGAACTGGGGTAGGCCGCAGTCCCCCCGGGAACGTAGATGCCCACCCGGTTCATCCCCCGGACGATTCGTCCCACCTTTCCGCCGTCTGGGGATATCCATTCGGCGGACTTACTGAGCAGCTTCTCATTATAGTTTCGGATATTCTGGGCGGCGTGTTCCAGAGCGGAAATCAGCTCTGCCGGACAGGCAGCATACGCCTCATCCAACCGCTCCCGTTTAATCTCGTAGGGCACCTTGTGGTCGAACTGCCGGGAGTACCGCTCCACTGCAGGCAGGCCCTCTTGCCGTACGTTTTCCATGATGGCCTGGACCGTCAGCTCAACGTCCGCATTTTTTTCTGACGCACGTGCCCGCATGGCGTCCAGCTGGCGCCGCTCGGCGGTTCCATCCGCCCTGATGATGGTAATCATGCCTCTCCCCCCAGTTCCCGCTCTACGCGGGCTAAAAAATCGGCGATCTTACTTTTATACAACTTCATGGATGCGGTATTGACGATGAGCCGCGCCGACACCTGAGCCACATCCTCAATGGGCTCCAGTCCATTTTCCCTCAGGGTTGCCCCGGTCTCCACAATGTCCACGATCCCGTCCGCCAGCTCCAGGACAGGGGCCAGCTCCACGCTGCCCTCAATTTTTATGATATCCACGTCCATCCCCTTGCTCTCGAAGAAAGCCCGGGTGACGTTGGGGTATTTGGATGCCACCCGCCGGGTCTTGTAGGTGCCGTAAAAGTCGCTTCCTCGCTTTACCGCCAGGGCGAACCGGCACCGGCCAAAGCCCAGGTCCAGCACTTCATAGAAGGCCCCGCCCTTTTCCAAAATGGTATCCTTGCCCACAACGCCCAAATCACATACCCCGTGCTCCACATAAGTAATCACATCGGAGGCCTTGGCCAGCACTACGTCCAGTGGGTAGTTGGGAAGACCGTGGATAAGCCGCCGTCCCGGGCTGCGCACCGGGGAACAGTCCAGCCCGATGGCCTCGAACAGCTCCACCGATTTGTCCTGCAAGCGCCCTTTGGTCAGGGCAATTCTCAGCCGTTCTCTCATACCGCCAGCTCCCTCACTTCACTATCTCCTATTACCAGCACCCAAGCCGCGCCCTTTTCCCTGGCAAGATTCAGGGTGCTGTCCAGTGTGCGGCAGGGAGACAGCTCGCAGCTCCCTGCCGGAAGCTTGTCCGCCTCCGCCAGCGCCCGGGCCAATTGTCCGGGACCATAGTGAATGATGGTTTCCAGTTTTTGCGGCTCCACGGAAAGACACGCCCCCACCGCATCCACATCCACAGCGAAGCCGGTGGCCTCCGCCTTCCGGCCAAACTGCTCCATCAGGTTGTCATATCGCCCCCCGGACAGCACCGGCGCCCCTGCGCCCTGGGCGTAGCCCCGGAACACCAGACCGGTGTAGTAGTCCAGCTGGTGCACCAGCCCCAAGTCAAAACGAATCCAATCCCCATATCCGGCCGCGGACAACTCAGCATAAATCCCCCGCAGGTAATCCAAACTGCCACAGGGCCCTGCCAGCCTTTCCGCCTCATCCAGCACCTCCACACCGCCAAACAGGTAAGGCAGGCGCCTCAAAGCAGAATAGGCATTCGCCTCCCGGTAGGGTTCCAGCAAGTCGTTGAGCAAAGCAAAATTCTTACCCTCAATGGCGGCGCGCAGACGCTCCTGCCCATCTGCCGGTATGTTCATCTGGCCCGCAAGCGCCCGATAAAACCCAGCGTGACCCAGTTCAATATGGAACTGCTCCAGACCGCAGGAGCGCAGGGCATCCACCGCCATGGCCACCATTTCCAAGTCGGCCTTTTCGCCCACCGCGCCAATCATCTCTACACCGCACTGGGCGATTTCACGGCTGCCGCCCTCGTGGGCCAGGCTGTCACGGAACACCGTCTGTTCGTAATACAGCCGCTGGGGTAAGGGTAAGTGCTTCAATTTGATGGCCGCTACCCGGGCAATAGGGGCGGTACAGTCTGGCCGCATGACCATAATCCGGCCAGAACGGTCAATGATCTTCAACATGGCCTCCTGTGGAATAGGGTTTCCGGACTGAACAAATAAATCATAAAACTCCACATCCGGAGTAATAACTTCAGTACAGCCCCGGCGGCGAAACAGCTCTATCAGGGCAGACTGCACCTTGCGGCGCTCCAGGCATTCGGAGAACAGCCGGTCCCGGGTGCCCTCGGGGGTGTTAATGCAAATATTCATCAAGAATGTCCTCCAAATTCTTTAGTCCGCTAATGTGATAAATCATATCACATGACCGCTCTGCTGTCAACCCCAAACGGCAGGCCTTGCAGAAAGCCATTTTTTGTGATACCATAGCTTCACTGAAAAAAGATTTTGGGGGTACAACAATGTTAATTGCAATTTTCGGGGAGAGCTGTACCGGAAAGACTACGCTGGCCAACTATATCAAGGCCAGCTCCAACGCAGAGGTTTTCAGCGGGAAGGATTATCTCAGAATGGCCAAGGGAGAGGCCGATGCCCGGCGTCTCTTTCTGGAAAAGCTTCAGACCGCTGTTCATGGCAGCAATCTGATTTACATCATCTCCGAGCCGGAGCATATGGCTTTAATTCCAGACGGCGCAGTCCGTGTTCTGGTCACGGCGGAACTGGACACGATCAAGGAGCGGTTCTCCACCCGGATGCATGGGAACCTTCCCGCCCCCATAGCGGCCATGTTGGAGAAAAAGCATGGCTGCTTTGACCGGGAGCCCCACGATTTCCATGTACACAACGGCAGCCCTGGCGCGGAAGAAATTTATCGGAAGATTTTTTGATTTGAAAGAGGCCGTTCCCAATGGAACGGCCTCTTATTACGTCTCTCTGTGCTATTGTCAGGGCTGACGTGTACAATCTGTGTCTAGATCATAGTGCGCCGAGAGCGCTACCAACGTCTCCTCCCTCGCATTGCCTGCTGACATACTCCTGCCAGCTTGTCATTCGATCAAAATAGTTCAGATTGGGCAGCTGTGCCTCCGTCACAGCCGATAAGATCGTATTCATAATTGTAGCGTTCCTCTCTTTCTCAAGCGATACTTTAAAAAATTATTTGCAATATCTATTTTTCTTTGCAATTCTACTGTGATCTTAAAACAGCGAGAACTGGCTGCTGTCCGGCAGGTCTCCGAAAGCCCCCGCCTCCTTGAGCTGCTCCAAGTGGGTGGAGGACACCTTGGTACAGGCCAGAGCAAACTCCTCTATGGACAAAAAATCCCTCCCCTGCCGCTTCTCCATGATATCCCAGCCCACCGTCTCACCCAGGCCGGCCACCGAAGTAAAGGGCGGGATCAACGCCCCTTTCTCTTTGTCCACCAGAAAATTGACGGCGTGGGACCGGCAGATATCCATCCGGGCAAAACGAAACCCCCGCAGGTAGAACTCGTAACACACCTCCAGCGTGGTAAGCATATCCTCCTCTACTGCCGACGGCCTGTCTTTCTTCTCTTTAGCGTTTTTTTTGGCGTTGATCTCTGCCATCTTCTGCTTTACAACCTCCATTCCCCGGCACATATATTTCTCATCGAAAGCCTTGGCCCGGATTGAGAAATAAGCAGCGTAAAACGCCAGCGGTTCATGAACCTTGAACCACGCAATACGGAAAGCCATCATCACGTAAGCCACTGCGTGAGCCTTTGGAAACAGGTATGCGATTTTTTTACAGGACTCGATATACCACTCCGGGACATTGTGCTCTTTCATTTCATCCTCCGCTCCATCGGGAAGACCCCGGCCCTTGCGCACCGCTTCCATGATTTTGAAAGCACGGGTATCCTTGAAGCCCTTGGAGATCAAGAAGATCATGATGTCGTCCCGACAGCCAATGGCCTCGTTAACCTTGGCCGTTCCAGAGGTAATAAGATCCTTGGCGTTGCCCAGCCACACGTCGGTTCCATGGGAGAAGCCGGACAGACGCACCAGGATGTCGAACTGGTTTGGCTGAGTATCTTCCAGCATCCCCCGAACAAAGGAGGTGCCAAACTCTGGGATGGCCACCGCCCCCGTCGGTCCCAAAACCGGATCGTCGGTGAACCCCAGCTCCTCCGAGGTGGTAAACAGACTCATGGTCTTGGGATCGTCCAGGGGGATTTTTTGGGCGTTTACTCCGGTCAAATCCTCCAGCATTCGGATCATAGACGGATCATCGTGCCCCAGCATATCCAGCTTCAGGAGATTGGATTCCATGGAGTGGTATTCAAAATGGGTGGTGATAATATCCGAGTCTTTGTCGTCCGCTGGATGCTGAGCGGGACAGAAATCGTAGATCTCCTTGTCCTGGGGAATCACCACCATACCCCCGGGGTGCTGGCCAGTAGTGCGCTTGACCCCTTCACAACCCTTGGCCAGCCTCAACACCTCGGCAAACGGTACATTCGGCCTGCCAACCAGCTCCAGATATTTTTTTGCGTAGCCGATGGCCGTCTTTTCCGCCACCGTGCCAATAGTGCCCGCCCGGAACACGTGTTCCTTGCCAAACAGCTCAAAGGTGTATCTATGAGCGCTGGACTGGTACTCACCAGAAAAATTCAAGTCGATATCTGGCACCTTATCGCCGCCAAAACCCAAAAATGTCTCAAAGGGGATGTTAAAGCCGTCTTTCTCATAATCTGCGCCACACACCGGGCACTTCATGTCCGGCATATCCGCCCCGCAGCCATAGGGGTGGGCGGGGTCCTGGGCATAGTCGAAATCGGCGTGCTTGCAGTTTGGGCAGCGGTAGTGGGCAGGGAGGGAGTTCACCTCGGTGATGCCCGACATGAAAGCCACCAGGGATGATCCCACCGATCCCCGGGAACCCACCAGGTAGCCGTGCTCTAAGGAGTTCTGCACCAGTTTCTGGGCGGACATATAGATCACGTCATATTTGCAGCGGATAATATCCATCAGCTCCGCATTGATGCGGTCCACCACAATCTGAGGCGGTTCTTCGCCGTAAAGGCGATGGGCTTTCCCCCATACCAAATCTTTAAGTTCTCCGTCAGAATTCTCCAGTTTTGGGGCAAACAGTCCGTCGGGCAGAGGCCGTACATTGTCACACCACCCGGCGATGAGGTTCGGGTTGTCCACCACCACCTCACGGGCCTTTTCCCCGCCCAGATAGGCGAATTCCTCAAGCATCTCGCTGGTGGTCCGAAAATATAGGGGATTGGGCTGGTCGGCATCCTCAAACTCCTTGGCCGCCAGCAAAACATGGCGGTACACCTCATCCGAGGCTTCCATAAAATGTACGTCCCCAGTGGCACACACCGGCTTGCCCAAGCGCTCCCCCAGAGCCACCACCCTGCGGTTGAAATTCCGCAGGTCTTCCAAATCCCGGGCAATGGCCCGGCCCTCCTTATTGGGGCGAAGCATATAGGCGTTGTTGGACAAAGGCTGGATTTCCAAATAGTCATACCAGGACGCAATGCGTTCCAGCTCCCGGTCCTCCCGTCCCGCCGCCACCGCCCGGAACAGCTCCCCCGCTTCGCAGGCAGAGCCGATGATGAGTCCTTCCCGGTTCTCGTCCACCAGCGATTTTGGCATGATGGGGTAGCGGTTGAAATGCTCCAGATGGGATTTAGATACCAACTTGTACAAGTTGCGCAGGCCAGCCTGGTTTTTCGCTAAAAGAATGAGGTGATAAGCGGAGCGTCTTCCCCGCCCCCCCCGCTTTTGTCCCGCGAATACGGCGTTGACGGCGGAGGCCCGTGTGACCCCCTGCTCCTGAAGCTTAGAAATCAGTGCAGATAAAATCAGTCCGCAGGTCTCCGCGTCATCATAGGCCCGGTGGTGCTGGAATGGCGGCAGACCAAGGGCGTTGGCCACCGTATCCAGCTTGTGGTTGGGCAGCTGAGGACACAGGTATTGGGCCAGAACCATGGTGTCAAAATACAGCGGATCAAAGCGGCGCCCCGAGCGGGCACAGTATTCCCGGATAAAGCCGGTGTCGAAGGCCGCGTTATGGGCGCACAAGGGTGTGTTCCCCACCCAGTCCAAAAATGAATTCACCGCATTCTCTGGGGTGGGTGCGCCCTTCAAAAGCTCATCGGTAATACCAGTAAGGGATACCGTTTTCGCACTGAGGGGGTGTCCCGGCTGGGCAAAAGAGGCAAACTTGTCCACCACCGCCCCATCCCGAATACGAACCGCTCCGATCTCAATGATGGTATCTGTGCGGGCATCCAGTCCGGTGGTTTCCAGGTCGAACGCTACAAATTCCCCATCCAGCGGCATATCGCCCGGCCCGTGGACAGCGGCCTGCTCGTCCACGTCGTTCTGATAATACGCCTCTACGCCATACAGTACCTTGATTTTTTCTCCCCGGCCAGAGGCGTTGTAGGCGTCCGGGAAGGACTGCACCACCCCGTGGTCAGTGATGGCGATGGCGGGATGGCCCCACTCGATGGCCCGCTTCACCGCCACCTTGGCGTCGCACAGAGCGTCCATGGTGGACATTTTCGTATGTAAATGGAGCTCCACCCGTTTTTCCGGGGCGGTATCCCTGCGTCCCTCCGGCTTGGGCGTTTCATTGATTCCATAGGGTTCCAGCACCAGATCCCCGTTGTCGAATCGGCCCAGTGTGAGCCGCCCCTGTACTTGGAGCCGCTGACCCCGCTTCACCTGGGCGATGATGGGCTTGGCCTCCTCTCCCTCCATAAACCGGGTAACCCGGATGGAACCCGTCAAGTCGGTAATATCAAAGCATACCACCCACGCCTTCCGCCGGGGCAGCTCCCGGTGCTCCACATGGAACACCTCGCCCTCCACCAGCACGCTGCCCATATCCAGCGTCAGCTCCCCCATGGGAATGGGCTTCTTTTTGCCGCCTATCTTGCCATAAATCTGCTTCACTCGTTTTTTTCCACCGCCGGAAGCGGGTACATCCGAGCGCATCAGTTTGCGGCGCACAGCGGCCATCTGAACCTCCAGACTCTTTGTTCCCTCTTCCCCCGAAGGGGCAGGAACTTGGGAAGCCCCCTCCTCTTCTGCCGGGACCACCTCCGCGGCAGGCGGCTGCTCTGGAGCGGGGGACTCCACCGTTACTACTGCCGCATTGAGCCCAAAGGCCCGTTTCAGCGTCTCCTCCGCCTGGGCCAGCACTTCACATGAAACATCTATTCCAATCGCAGCCACTTCCATAGCCCGGGCAGCCCGATTTATCCGTACACGGACAGGATAGTTCCCCAAAACAGCCAAAACCCCCTCCGGGAAGGGGTAGTTGGCAAAGGTTTGTTGAAAGGTCGGCATTGCTCTGTCTCGCTCCTTATCTATCTGTCGCTGGCGCTGAGGGTGTAGCAGGCCATGTCGACTACGCCCTGGTTGTTTTGCCCCGCCTTCTTCCGCACACCGTCAAAAATCATGCCGCACTTGACCATCACACCGCCGGAATGGGGGTTGTTCACGTCGTGGCGGGCCACGATCCGCTCCACTCCCACCCGGTCAAACAAGAAATCAAGCACCGCCCCCAGCGCCTCGGACATGATCCCCCGGCGCCACCAGCGTCTGCCCATGCAGTAGCCGATCTCCGGGACGTTCCCGTTCCGCGCCCACTCCACTACGCTGATGCTCCCGATGGGCTCTGGGCCATTTTCCTTCAGCACAATAGCCCACTGGTAAAAGTCCTTTTCCGAATAGCGGCCGGCCCATTCCCTGACAACCCGCTCTGTCACCGACACGTCACTGTGGGTGGGCCAGGTCAGGTATTTGGTCACCTCGCCGTCACTGGCCCAGTTTTCAAACATGGCGGGCGCGTCGGACAGCTCAAACCGCCGCAGGATCAGCCGCTCCGCCTCTATATATTGCGTCCCAATATGTGTCATGCTCTCCCCTTTACAGCTTTTCAATCAGCCTCATCAGCCTCGGCACCAGCTCGTCCTCCGGCACCCTGGCCACAATTTCCCCATGCCGGAACAACACACCCTCGCCCTTTCCGCCCGCGATTCCCACGTCGGCGTGGCGGGCCTCGCCGGGGCCGTTAACGATACACCCCATCACCGCCACGGTGACGGGCTTGTCCACATTCTTAAGTAATTCTTCCACACGCTTTGCTATGGGGATCAAGTTGATCTGCGTTCGCCCGCAGGTGGGGCAGGAGATGAGCTCCGGCCCCTCCCGGCGCAGGCCAACCGCCTTTAAAATCCGACGGGCGGCATAAACCTCCTCCACCGGGTCAGCGGTCAGGCTCACCCGCAGGGTGTCCCCGATGCCCAAGGCAAGCAGTCCGCCGATTCCCGCCGCCGCTTTCAGCTCGCCCATTTCCCGTGTGCCCGCCTCGGTGACGCCCAAATGCAAGGGGTAGTTATACCGCTCCGCCATGAGCCGATATGCCCGCATGGTGGACGGCACGGAGGACGCCTTAAGTGATACGCAGATGTCCTCAAAGCCGTGCTTCTCCAGCAGGCGGATATGTCCCAGGGCGCTCTCCACCATGGCTTCAGGAGCGGGACCACTGTACTTGTCCAGCAGCTCTTTTTCCAGCGAGCCGCCGTTTACCCCCACCCGGATGGGGATGCCCCGCTCCTTGCAGACCCGGGCCACCGCCTCTACCCGGTCTGGGGCACCGATATTGCCTGGATTGATGCGGATCTTGTCAATTCCTTGCTCTGCGGCCTCCAGGGCCAGCCGGTAGTCAAAGTGGATATCTGCCACCAAGGGAACAGGACTGCCCGCTTTCAAAGCGCCGATTGCCTGAGCAGCCGCCATGTCGGGCACCGCCACCCGGATAATATCGCACCCTGCCGCCGCCAGCTCCCTGATCTGAACCAGAGTAGCCTCCACATTATGGGTGGGCGTATTGGTCATAGACTGGATGGAGACCGGAGCGCCCCCGCCTACAGGGATATCCCCAACATGGATTGTTCTGGTCATTTTATGCACCCCGCCTAAACAAAAATATTCCAAACATCGTGGAGGGCCACCACTGCCATCAACGCCAGCAGCACTACAAAGGCCCCCGCATGAACATAACCCTCGTACTTCTCCGGAATCCGCCGTTTGGACACGGCGTAGAGGATACCGTTCAGCAGTACGAAGAAGATTCTCCCGCCGTCCAGCGCCGGGATGGGCAGCATGTTCATCACTGCCAGGTTGACGGCAATTAGAGCCATCATGCCCAGTACGCCCAGCACACCCGCCAGGGCAGACTGAGCCTCGTCCTGAACCTGGGCGCCCATCTCAGACACTACGTCCACCACGCCAATCACACCGGACAACTCGGATACGGCCACCCGGCCCGTTATCAGGTCACTCAGACTAATCCACACAATCCGCACATCGTCAATGGCCTCCGAAAAGCCTGCGGCGATGCGCTGAGGGATAGATGCCTCCCGCACCTCCCCGATCACAATTCCGAAACCTTTAGCGGCCTCCCCGTTATAGACATACTCGAACCGTTCCATGTGCAAATCATTCAATTCCACCTGCGTCCCGCCTCGCTCCACCACTAGGTCCATCCCGTTTCCGTCATTACGGCGAATGAAGAAGGACGCGTCTCCGTTCACAAGGACGGGATTTCCATCCACGCTGAGAATTCGATCGCCCACCATCAGTCCGGCTTCTCCCTGATGCTGAAAGCCATCCACCAGTTCCGTAACTACCGGCACCGCCACCCGGGGGGAAGCCATACAAAGCGCCACCGCGATCACCAGCCCCAACAGGAAATTCATAAACGACCCTGCACTCAGGATAACGACCTTCTTCCAGCCCTTCTGCCGGGAAAAGGCCCGGGGATCACCGGTGTCCTCATCTTCCCCCTCCATGGCGCAGTAGCCGCCAACTGGAAAAGCGCGCAGGGCATACAAGGTCTCTCCCTTCCGCCTGGACCACAGAGCAGGGCCCATACCGATGGCAAACTCGTTTACCTTCACTCCCAACATCTTGGCGGTAATAAAGTGCCCAAACTCATGAATGGCAATGAGCACGCCAAACAGCACAATCACCAGCAGGATATACAGCAGCCTCGCCAACTCCAAATCACCTCATTGCTTTTAATACCGCCTCCCGGGCGGCCCGGTCCGCATCCAGAATATCGTCCAATCCTGGCGTATCTGTCACTGGTACTCGCTCCAAAGCGGCCTCCACCAGCCTAGGTATATCCAAAAAGCCGGTCTTATCCTCCAGGAACAGCGCCACTGCCGCCTCATTAGCCCCGTTGAGGATGGCGGTGGACGTACCGCCCTTTTTTGCACACTCCAACGCCAGCCCCAGGCAGCGGAACGTCTCCGGATCTGGCTGCTGGAACGTGAGCGGCGGGCATGACAGCAGATCCAGGGATTTGGCAGGGCCGGGTGTCCGCTCAGGCCAGGTGAGTGCGTATTGGATGGGCAGACACATATCCGCGCTGCCCAGCTGGGCCAGGATGGCCCCGTCCTCGAACTCCACCAGAGAGTGGACGATGCTCTCCCGGTGCACCACGATCTGAATTTTTTCCGGGGGCATGGCGTACAGCCGCATGGCCTCGATAAACTCCAGCCCCTTGTTCATCAGGGTGGCGGAATCAATAGTAATTTTTGGCCCCATGGCCCAATTGGGGTGTTTCAGCGCCTGCGCTTTCGTGACAAGGGAAAGCACTTCACGCCTTTCCCCATAGAACGGTCCGCCGGATGCTGTAATAATGAGCCGCCGCACCTCTCCCCGGTTCCGGCACCCCTGTAAGCACTGAAAAATAGCGGAATGTTCCGAATCCACCGGCACTATTTCCGCTCCCGTTTCTTTTGCACGGGCCATAACCAATTCCCCTGCACACACCAGTGTCTCCTTGTTCGCCAGGGCAATTCGTTTTCCACAGTCGATGGCGGCCAGGGTGGGCCTCAGCCCCGCCACACCCACGACAGCGGTAACCACCGTATCCGCTTCCGGCATAGACGCAGCTTCCAGCAGTCCTTCCTGTCCGGACAGCACCGTTACCGCTGTGTCAGCCAAACGCACACGCAGATCGGCGGCGGCATTTTCATCCGCCGCCACCGCCAGCCTGGGCCTGAACTTTCGGGCCTGGGCCTCCGCCAGTTCCACACTGCGGTTTACAGCGATGGCCGCCACCTCTTGGCCGCAGCACTCCGCCACCTTCAGCGTCTGCTGTCCAATAGAGCCACTGGAGCCCAAAATGGAGAGGATTCTTTTCATGATCTCGCCTCTAAAATACGGGTAGGCACTGGATAATAAACAGCACCACCGGCCCGCAGAATATCATGCTGTCAAATCGGTCAAGCATTCCGCCATGACCCGGCAACAGGTGGCCATAATCCTTTACACCGTACTGGCGTTTTACAAAGGAAAACGCCAAGTCCCCCACCTCGGTGGCAAGGGCTCCAAACAGTCCGCACAGAGCCAATGGAAGAAGCCTGACATCTGCCCCAGCAATCCTGCCGGCCACAATACCGTAGAGAACAGCAAATACCACTCCAGCCACATAGCCGCCGATGTAGCCTTCCACGCTCTTGTTGGGGCTGACCTTGGTAACACCTCTGTGCTTGCCCAGAAATACCCCGGCGAAGTAGGCTCCCGCGTCGGTGGCAAACGTAAGCAGCACTGCCAGCAGCACCAGGTACTTGCCATGGTCCATCTGTCGAAGCTCCACCAGGGCTGACAGGCCCAGGGGAATGATCACTCCCCCGAACAGGCACACCAGAACATGGTAAAAACCAACCTGGACACCGCCATCACCATAAGCCCGGATAGCACACCAGAAGCATACCGCCATCACCGCAAAAGACAGCACGCTTACATAGGCCGTACCCAGCCCAGCCCAGTTTCCAAAAGGCAGCAAGGCGGCGGATGCGATGGCAGCCACCCGCATAGGGAGCATGATCCGCCCTTCCCCCACTGCCCGGAGCAGCTCGAAAGCGGCCATGGCAGAGATGGCACACACCAGCGCCGTCCACGCCACGGATGGCAGCACCAGCATGATCCACAGCAAGGCGGGCATTAAAATAACTGCCACAAGAATCCGTTTCGCCATTATTCACACACCTCCATACCGCCGGGAGCGGCCCTGATATGCGGAAACAGCCCGCAGGAAGTCCTCCTTGGTAAAGTCAGGCCAGAGCACGTCGGTAAAATAGTATTCGGCGTAGGCTGACTGCCACAGCAGGAAATTGGACACCCGAAGTTCCCCACTGGGCCGGATAATCAGGTCCGGGTCAGGCACTCCTTTGGAAAACAGGTAATTCCCAAGCGCCTCCTGGGTCAGGTGCCCCGGGTCCGCCCTGCCCTCTACACAGTCCAGGGCAAAGGCTTTGGCTGCCCGGACCAGCTCGTCCCGGCCGCCGTAGTTCAGGCAGATGTTTACCTGACAGCCCTCATAGCCTTTGGATATCTCTTCTGTTTCCCTGCACAACGCCTGGAGGTGGGGAGGCAATGGGGACAGGTCACCGAAAAAGGCCATTTTCACTTTGTCTTTCGCCATGGTTTGAATGGCTTCGTGGAGATACTTCTCCAAAAGCGCCATAATAGACGCCACCTCATCGGCAGGCCGTCTCCAGTTCTCAGTGGAAAAGGCGTACACCGTCAAATATGAAAGGCCAAGCTCCTTGGCAAAGGTGGCGATAGTACGGAAAGTCTCTGCTCCAGCGGCATGGCCCGCCTTGCGGGGCAGGCCCCGGCGCTTGGCCCAGCGGCCATTTCCGTCCATGATGATCGCCACATGGCGAGGCAGGTGTTCCATATCCACATCAGAGAACTTAGCCTTCCGGCGGCGAAAGAATGCCATAGCACCCATCCTAACATATCGTTATTATGACCTGCCGTAAAAAAGAACCTGATAGCGAAGATCAGACAGCATACAAGGGGGGCGTGCCCCCCTTGTATGCACAGACGCCCCAGGTCAGACCGCCATCAGCTCCTTTTCCTTGGCGGCGGTGAGGCTGTCGATCTCCTTGCAGCGCTTGTCGGTCAGTTCCTGCAGTTCTTTTTCACTTTCTTTGCGGTCGTCCTCTGTAATCTCCGACTTCTTCTCCAGGGACTTCAGCGTGTCCATGGCGTCCCGGCGAATGTTGCGGATGGCCACCTTACCATTTTCCCCATACTTGCGCACCTGCTTAGTCAGTTCCATACGGCGCTCCTCAGTAAGCTGAGGGAAAGCCAGACGGATGACCCGTCCATCGTTCTGGGGATTGATTCCCAGATCGGAGGTCTGGATGGCTTTCTCAATCGCCTTGAGCAGACTGGCGTCCCAGGGCTGGATCTGGAGGGTGCGCGGGTCGGGGGTGGAGATACTGGCCACCTGTTGGATTGGGGTGGGGGTGCCATAGTAGGAAACCTGGATGCGGTCCAGCACGCCGGCGTTGGCCCGGCCTGCCCTGACACTGGCGAAGTCTCCTTTTACCGATTCGATGGTCTTTCCCATTTTCACGTCATAGGTTTTACAAAAATCAGTCATGGTCTTTTCCTCCTAAATCCTTAACGATTGTTCCTATTTTTTCCCCGTGTACCACACGGAGAATATTCTCCGGATCTTTCAACGCAAAGAGAATGATCGGGATATTGTTGTCCATACACAAAGACGTGGCGGTGGAGTCCATCACCCCCAAGCGCTGGGCCAGCACATCGTCATAGGTGATGCTGTCGTACTTCACCGCCTTTGGGTCTTTCAGCGGGTCGGCACTGTACACACCGTCAACATTTTTAGCCAATAGGATAATGTCCGCGCCGATCTCGGCGGCGCGGAGCACCGCTGCAGTGTCAGTGGAAAAGAAGGGGCTTCCGGTTCCGCAGCCGAAAATAACCACCCTGCCTTTTTCCAGGTGGCGGACCGCCCGGGAGCGAATGTAGGGTTCCGCGATGGAGCGCATCTCAATGGCGGTCTGCACCCGCACATCCACGTTCTTGTGCTCCAACACGTCAGCCAGCGCCAGACAGTTGATGGTGGTGGCCAGCATCCCCATATGGTCGGCTCGGGTACGGTTACTCATTCCCTTACCGTCTTTCAACCCTCTCCAAAAATTTCCGCCGCCTACAACAATGCCAACCTCTACCCCCTCCCGGGCACAGCGGGCGATCACATCACATACTTTGTCAATCACATCAAAGTCCAGGCCCCGCCCAGACTCGCCGCCCAGCGCCTCGCCGCTGACCTTCAGCAGGATTCTTTTATACTTCAACCCGCTCATCGTCTCCAGCCTCCCCTTTCCGCTCCAGAATTGCACAGCACCGTTTTTATGATGACAGTATTATACTGGAAAACGTCTCTTTTGCATAGGGGGAAAATAAAAATTTTCCGTATATTTTTCTCTTCCGCCCTGCTCGGCACCTGTCTGACGCCATAATATATAAATACATGGAGAAGCAGAAGGAGAGTATGCTGTGGTCTGCCGCATCGTTAACCGGCGATGTAAGGAAGTCGCCCACATCGCCGGCGGCTCTCGAATATGGGTTCATAGACGGCACGGGGTTTGAACCGGAACGGGGATTTGTATTTAAGAGTATTGTTGTGAGGGGCAGACCCTGTCTGTTCGGCCTGCTGGGTCGTACTGAGGACGCCATATTCCCCTGGTTCTGCGCCAGACGGTTTGGATTGGACATCATTTTGGTAGACGGTGGAACCAGACAGGGCCGGGGACGGCGGCACCCCCGGACTTTTTCTTAAAAAGTCGGAGAAAATACTTGCGTTATCCCATATCATGTGATACACTATCCAAGCATTCCGCACGAGAGCCGATTTTTCGTCCGGTGCTTTGAAAAAAGTGGGCGGAAGACAGGACGCTTTCGGAGGTAAAAACCAAACAATTAGGAGGAAACATCAATGGCAGTCGTATCTATGAAGCAGCTTCTGGAGGCCGGTGTGCACTTTGGCCACCAGACCCGCCGGTGGAATCCCAAAATGGCCACCTACATTTACACGGAGCGCAATGGCATCTATATCATCGACCTGCAGAAGACCGTGAAGAAGCTGGAGGAGGCCTATAACTTTGTTAAAGAGCTGTCCGGCAACGGCCAGTCTCTGCTGTTCGTGGGCACCAAAAAGCAGGCCCAGGACGCTATCCGTGAGGAGGCCACGCGCTGTGGTATGTTTTGTGTCAATGCCCGTTGGCTGGGCGGCATGATGACCAACTTCAAGACCATGCGCACCCGCGTAGACCGTCTGAACCAGCTCAAGAAGATGCAGGAAGACGGCACTTTCGATATGCTCCCTAAGAAGGAAGTCATGAAGCTGCTGGGTGAGATTTCCAAGCTGGAAAAGTATCTGGGTGGCGTGGTTGAGATGCGCAAGCTCCCCGGTGCCCTGTTCGTGGTGGACCCCCGCAAGGAGCGCAACGCCATCAACGAGGCCCGCAAGCTGAATATTCCCATCGTGGCCATCGTGGACACCAACTGCGATCCCGACGAGATTGACTATGTCATCCCCGGCAACGACGACGCCATCCGCGCTATCAAGCTGATTTCCTCCGTCATGGCTAACGCCGTGCAGGAGGGCCGCCAGGGCCAGGACGCGGCTCCCGCCCCCGAGAACACCGAGGGGCCCGCTCCCGCTGCGGAATAAGCCCGTCCCTTTCTCTGCTGAGTGTTAAAACCAACTTGAGCGCCCGCCCATGCGGGCGGGCGTTTCCTTTTACAATATAATTGGAGGTAACATTATTATGGCAATCACTGCTCAGGATGTAAAGACTCTGCGTGAAATGACCGGCGTGGGTATGATGGACTGCAAGAAGGCCTTGGCCGCCTCTGACGGCGACATGGACAAAGCCGTGGAGTGGCTGCGTGAAAAGGGCTTGGCCGCCTCTCAGAAGAAAGCTGGCCGCATTGCCGCCGAGGGTATGGCCTATGCCGCTGTCATCAATGGTGCCGGCGTAGTGGTGGAAGTCAATGCCGAGACCGATTTCGTTGCCAAGAACGAAAAGTTCGTGGACTTTGTGAAGGGTGTGGCCAGCACTGTGGCCACCTGCGCCCCCGCCGACCTGGACGCACTGATGGAGTGCAAGTACAATGGCACCGATCTTACCGTCACCCAGCAGCAGCAGGAGATGGTTCTGGTCATCGGTGAAAACATCAAGGTCCGCCGTTTCGCCCGCTTTGCGGACGGTGTATCCGTTCCCTATATCCATGCCGGTGGCAAGATCGGTGTGCTGGTTAACTTGGAGGTTTCCGGCGGCATCGACGCCACTGAGATCGGCAAGGACATGGCCATGCAGATCGCGGCGCTGAACCCCCGCTTCCTGGACAAGGGCCAGGTCACCCAGGAGGTGCTGGACGAGGAGAAGAAGATTCTCCTGGCCCAGATGGACAATGACCCCAAAATGGCCTCCAAGCCCGCCCAGGTCAAGGAGAAAATTGTGGCCGGCAAGCTCAACAAGTTTTACGCCGAGAACTGCCTGCTCCAGCAAACTTTTGTAAAGGACAACGAGGTCACTGTGGAGCAGTATATGAACGCGGCTGCCAAGAAGCTGGGCGGCGCCATCACCCTGAAGGACGCCGTGCGCTTTGAGAAGGGCGAGGGCATCGAGAAGAAGCAGGAGAACTTCGCCGAAGAGATCGCCAAGCTGGCCCAGTAAGCCAGCTGTACTTGCCCCACCCAGCTTTGTCCCAATTCTGCTCCCAATTTTGTCCCTTCGTGAGCAGCGTTGAGACAGGTGCATGAGTAAAAAAGAAGAGCTCAGAGTAGTTCATTGCGAATTGCTCTGGGCTCTTTTTTGTTGCCCTTTTTGCGTCGGGCCGGGGTAATTTGAGAGTTTTTTGAGAGGAAAAATTGAGAGCAGGTGCCTCCCTCGCCACTGGACAAGCCCTCTTGGGATGGGGTTGGGAGTGAGTTTGGGAGGGTGCGCCGGAGGCCAATCCTGAGCGAAGAAAGTGCCCAAACGAGAAGTAAGAGGCACACAGCTCGTGTCAAACGCATTTGGGGCGGTATGCAGTTATGCATACCGCCCCTTCTCTCTTAGTTTAAAGCCTGCCCCGTAGTTCCCTTGGAAATTACGGAGCAGGTTCTATGATTACGTTTCTCTTTACAATTCTTTTCGTATTCGGCTCAGCGCGTTTTTTTCCAGCCGTGATACCTGCGCCTGAGAGATGCCCACCTCTGCAGACACCTCCATCTGGGTTTTCCCTTGAAAAAAACGCAGGGCTAGAATGCGGCGCTCCCGCTCATCCAGCTTGCTGATAGCATCTCCTAATGCAATATGCTCCAACCACGCTTCATCGGTATTTTTCTTGTCCTTTACCTGATCCATAACACAAACCGTATCTCCGCCGTCAGAGTAAACCGGCTCGAACAGAGATACCGGGTCTACCACCGCATCCAAAGCCACTACCACGTCTTCCCGGCGCAACTCTAATATCTGGGCGATCTCTTCCACGGTGGGTTCCCTCTGGTGCTCCGCCATGTACTTCTCCTTGGCCTGGAGCACCCGGTAGGCGGTGTCTCTCACGGAGCGGGATACTCGGATGGCACTGTTATCTCGGAGGTAGCGCCGGATCTCCCCCACAATCATGGGCACGCCATAGGTGGAGAAACGCACATCCATATCTATATTGAAGTTGTCAATGGCCTTGATGAGCCCGATGCACCCCACCTGGAAGAGGTCGTCTACGTTTTCTCCTCTGCCGGCGAACTTCTGGATGACGGACAGCACCAGCCGCAGGTTGCCGGAGATCAGTTCCTCCCGAGCCTGCATATCCCCCGTTCTGGCCCGGCGCAGCAGTTCCATGCTCTCTTCACTTTTCAGCACTTTCAGCTTGGCCGTATTGACCCCGCAGATCTCCACCTTTCCCTGCACCGCACAGCACCTCACTCGGAATGGATTCAGAATCAGTATTTCCGATGGGCGCCCTTTCATACAGCGGCAGTGCGAGCTATATTTTTTATCGTCAGACCACTTTCGATGGAATTTTTCCTTCCGATTTTTTACGTCACATCATCCGTAGAATCTCCTTTTTCAGCCGGTCAATGATGCGCTTCTCCAGCCGGGAGATATAGGACTGGCTGATACCCAACTGGTCGGCCACCTCCTTTTGAGTACGCTCCCGTTTTCCGTCTAATCCAAACCGCATGGTGATAATGGTTCGCTCCCGGGGAGACAGGCGGGTGATGGCGGTAAAAAGCAGGTCACGATCCACATCGTCCTCAATGGGTTTTTCAATACTGTCACTCTCGGTACCCAGCACATCCGACAAGAGCAGCTCATTCCCGTCCCAATCGGTATTCAGTGGCTCGTCCAGAGACACCTCCCCCCGGCGGTTGGCGTTTTTCCGCAAATGCATCAATATTTCATTCTCAATGCACCGGGAGGCATAGGTTGCCAGCTTGATATTTTTATCTGGCTTGTAGGTCTCCACCGCTTTGATAAGGCCGATGGTTCCAATGGAGATGAGATCCTCAATGCCCACTCCGGTGTTTTCAAACCGTCTGGCAATGTACACCACCAGACGCAGGTTATGCTCTATGAGCCGGGAGCGGGCCGACCGGCGGGCCTCCCCGTCCTCCCCCAGGGCGGCCAGCAGCCTTCCTTCTTCCTCGCGGGTTAACGGCGCCGGCAGCGTGTCGCTGCCCCCGATGTAATGGATCGAGCCGCAGAGCTTTACACCCAGCTTTTCCAACAGGCGGCACAGGCGGAAATAGGTATTCATCACAAGCATTTCAAATCCCTCCAATCAATGCCTGATATCCTCCGCCGTCATCCACCGGTGTTGGGGACAGCGCCACCAGCAGTTTCCCCAGCGGTTTCCCATTTACCGTTACCTTCCGGGTGCGCACAGCCAGCAGCATCCCGCACTCCACCCCAACCGCCCGATACGGGATCAGTCGGGCTATGCGGGAACCTTCGGCATGGCAGCGCTCCATAGACTGGATCGGGTCAGAGGCATCCGCCCATTCCGGCAGAAGGCCGCCCAACGCCTGAGCCTCCGCTACTACCACCGGACGGTTGTCGGCCGGATCGGTGAGGCTGTGTCCAGTATCCACCAACGCGGTAACTGCCGCCGTACCGTCATCCAGCGTTAATTCCAAGCGCACCAGATCACGCCCACCGCTCCGTCCAATCCGCCGGAAGAACAGGGACAGTATAAAATAGCACACCACAAACAGGAGCAGTAAAAGCCGGATATCAAACTCGGAATACAACACCCCATGATCCAAAACAAGCGATGTTTCTCCCAGCAGTTCCAAGCCCAGCACCGCTCCTGCCAGTGCGGCGGCAACGCCAAAAAACAGTACTGCAATTCGAACCAGGCTCCGTTCTCCCCCATAAGCAATCAAAATCATCAATATCCCCATGGCCAGCTTGCATGGCCATCGGGCCAGCCAAACCAGCCCAGGCAGAAAGATCAGCACCGCATACAGCGCCCCAGCGGCGGCTCCCAGTCCAATACGCCAACGCGTCAGCACCGTTCCCGCCATCCGCCCCGCCGCCAGCAGCAACAGGTAATTGGCGATAAGATTCAAAAGAAACAACAGGTCTATGTACACCACCACGGGGCGAGCCTCCTTTCATGGGTCTGTCCATGATTATAGTCCCCATCCCTATCAAAAAAAGCCGAAGCACGTCCAATGAAAATAAAAAGCGGCCCGCCGGGAACCGGCGGGCCAATCCCATTTTATATCAATTTATCCAGCGCTTTCACCAGCGCCTCCATCTCCTCCCGCGTCCCGATGCTCACACGCAGCCAGTTCCGTATCTCCGGCTTGTCCCACCATCGCACAATGATTCCCTGCGCCCGTAATCCGTCCAGCAGCTCTCTCCCTGGGTGTCTTGGATGGCTGGCAAACAAGAAATTTGCCTGGGATCGTATTACTGTAAAGCCTTTTCCCTTCAATGTATTTTCTGCCCACGTTCGGGTATCCATTACGCGGCAGCGTATGGACTGGAAGTATTCTTCGTCCTCAATGGCCGCTGCCGCCCCTATCTGAGCTAAGCGGTCCACAGTATAGGAATTGACGGAATCCCGTACACAGCGCAGGCCGTCAATGAGCCCAGCGTCCCCCATGGCCCAGCCCACCCGCAACCCTGCCAGCGCCCGGGACTTGGAGCTGGTCTGCACCACCAGCAGGTTGGGGTACCGGCCGATGAGCTCCACGGCACTGTGGGCACCGAAGTCTATATACGCCTCATCTACGATGACCACCACATCCGGGTTGGCCCGGAGCAGCCGTTCTACCGTGTCCAGCCCAACTGCAATTCCAGTCGGAGCGTTGGGATTGGCCAACACCACCCCGCCGTTATTCCCGCACAGCAGGTCTATAGGATGGGAAAAATCTGGATTCATGGGAACTTCCCGGCGTCTCAGCCCAAAAAAGTCGGTGTACACCGGATAAAAACTGTAGGTGATTTTGGGGAACACGACCTCCTGCTCCGGGTCAAAAAATGCCTGGAAGGCAAAGGCCAAAACCTCATCTGACCCGTTTCCACAGAACACCTGGCTGATTTGCAGCCCTTCCCGTCTGGCAATGGCGGCGCGCAGCTCTGTACACTCCGGGTCCGGGTAAAGCCTCAGGCTGTCCCCCGCTGCCCGACGAATGGCTTCCGTCACTTTGGGCGAGGGCGGATATGGACACTCGTTTGTGTTCAGCTTGATGAAATTTTTCCCACGGGGCTGCTCCCCGGGAGTATACGGGACAACATCCTGAATCCGTCTGCTCCAAAATCGGTTCACAGCTTCTCCCCCTCGCGCATTACTTTTCGGATGGATTTTTCCGCCTTGCTCCGGGGCGTCATCACCTCATGACCGCATCCCAGGCACTTCAGCTTGAAATCCATCCCCACCCGGACCACTTTCCACTCCCGGCTGCCGCAGGGATGGGCCTTTTTCAGCTCCAACACATCACCGACCCGAATGTCCATGGGCATCTTTACCCGCCCTCTTTCGTTCGCTTTTTGATCTTATCCCAGTACGCTTTGGCCGCCTGCTCCGTCTTGTTGGGGCCATATTTATAGTACACATGATCCCGAATGGCGTCTGGAAGGTATTGCTGCGCCACCCAGTGATCAGGAAAGCTGTGTGGATAAAGATAACCCTGTTCCCGTTCAAACCCAGCGCCATCAGCGTGTACGTTCTGCAAATGCCGGGGATAGTCCCCTGTCCTGCCCTCCCGCACATCTGTCATGGCAGCATCAATGGCATTGAGCACACTGTTGGACTTGGGGGCGGTCGCCAGCAGGATTACCGCTTGAGCCAGGGGCAGCCGTGCTTCGGGGAGGCCCAGCTGGAGAGCACTGTCTACGCATGACTTCACAATGGCCGCCGCCTGGGGGTAGGCCATGCCGATATCCTCGCTGGCAGAACACAAAATCCGCCGGATGGCGGTGATCATATCTCCCGCTTCCAGCAGACGCGCCAGATAATGAAGCGCCGCATCCGGGTCAGACCCCCGCAGGGATTTCATCAGCGCGGAGGCAATGTCAAAGTGGTCGTCCCCATCCCGGTCATACCGCATGGCGGAACGTTGGGCCACCAGCTTGGCGTCATCCAGGGTGATGGTCAGGACACCGTCCCGGATGCGGCTGGCGGTCATAAGTAGCTCCACTGCGTTGAGGGCCTTGCGCACATCACCGCCGCAGGAAGCAGCCAGGTGCTCCCGCACCCCATCCTCGCAGATCGTCTGAACCCCCAGCTCCTCAGCCTGTAAAGCAATTCCCCTGTCCACCGCTGGCAACAGGTCGTCCGCTGTGAGCATTTTGAACTCGAACACAGTGGAGCGGGACAAGATGGCGTTAAAAATGGTGAAATAGGGGTTCTCCGTGGTGGAGGCGATGAGGGTGATCTTACCGTTCTCAATGAATTCCAGCAGGGACTGCTGCTGCTTTTTATTGAAATATTGAATCTCGTCCAGGTAGAGCAGGACACCGTTTGGCGCCAAAAGGGTGCCCACTTGGTCCATCACCTCCCGGATGTCCGCCAGGGAGGCAGTGGTGGCGTTGAGCCGCCGCAAGGTGCGGCCGGAGCGTTGAGCAATGATGTTGGCCACAGTGGTCTTACCTGTTCCAGAGGGACCGTAGAACACCATGTTGGGGATTCTCCCGCTGTCAATCACCCGGCGCAGCAGGCCTTCCTTGCCCAGGATATGGTTCTGCCCCAGCACCTCATCCAGGTTTTGCGGGCGGATACGGTCCGCCAGCGGTTGGTACATACGGACTCCCCCTTCCCTTTTGCCGCATTATTGTACCATACCCCGCCAGATACTGCAAGCGGGGCTTTTCTTTTTCCCGGCGAAGGTGTATAATTACCCAACACGAAAAGGAGGAATTGCCATGCTTATTCAAAACGGCGCTGTGTACACAGCCGCAACTCCCGACCCCATTCGGGCTGACATCTCCATTGAAAACGGCAGAATCAAGGCCATTGCCCCCGGCCTCTCTCCTATCCCTGGCGAGAAAGTAGTAGATGCCTCCGGTTTGCGGGTTTACCCCGGCTTTGTAGATGCCCACAGCCACCTGGCCCTGGACGGCTACGGCATGGGCCGCGACAGCATTGACTACAACGAGATGGGGGATATCATCTCTCCCCAACTCCGGGGTATCGACAGCTTCAATCCCCAGGACCGCTCCATTGAAATGGCACGAAGGGGCGGCGTCACTACGGTAGGCGTGGGGCCGGGCAGCGCCAACGTGCTGGGAGGCACCTTCTTCGCCGTCAAGACCTATGGTTCCTGCGTAGACGATATGATCCTCCGCGACCCGGTGGCCATGAAGTGCGCCTTTGGTGAAAACCCCAAACGCTGCTACCGGGATAAGGGCAACTCCGCCCGAATGTCCACCGCCGCCAAGCTGCGCGACGCTCTGTTCTCGGCACAGGACTATCTGGCCCGGAAGGAGGCCGCTGGAGATGACGCCCAGAAGCGCCCGAAGTTTGACCTGAAAATGGAGGCCCTGATCCCTGTGCTCAAGGGCGAAATTCCCCTGAAAGCTCACGCCCACCGGGCTGACGACATCTGCACCGCCATTCGCATCGCCAGAGAGTTTGGTGTGAACATGACTCTGGAGCACTGTACCGAGGGCCACCTGATTCCGGAGGTGGTGGCCCGCTCCGGCTTTCCCGTGGCAGTAGGCCCTACCCTCACCCACGCCAGCAAGCTTGAGCTGTCCAACAAAAGCTTTGACACCCCTGGCATATTGGCCCGTGCGGGCTGTCAGGTGAGTATCATCACCGACTCCTCGGTGATCCCCCAGCAGTACCTCTCCCTCTGCGCCGGACTGGCGGTAAAAGCCGGGATGGACCCCTTCTCCGCCCTCCAGGCCATCACCATCAACCCCGCCAGGCACCTGGGGGTCGCGGACCGGGTGGGTTCGCTGGAGGTTGGCAAAGACGCGGACTTGGTACTTGCCGATGGCGACCCCATGGTGAGCGACACCACCGTAAAAGCGGTGTTTATCGACGGCCAGCAGGTGGTTGGCTGAGAAAAAGGCCCCAGGCGTGAGGTTCCCGCCTGGGGCCTTTGCTGGGCCATGGCGGCCGCAGGTCCGGTCACCATTCATACAGCAGCTTGCCGTGCCTGCGGTAGAGGCGGATATCCCGGCGGCCCCAGCCTGCCTCCACCGCCTTGGATGCCTCCATCAGCGCCTCGGAAAAGTAGGCGAACGCGCCGCGCAGCACCGCCTCGTCGTCGCCCAGGTATTCCAGGATGGTCACCTGGACGATGTTTTTTACCTCATCGTCCCCGTCGCGGTACATATCCTCCACGAAATCCATATAGCGCCGAATCAGCGCCCGGTCCCGCCCCGCTTTCAGCAGCCCGGCCAAAACTGGGTTGAGCTCACAGAATAAAACGTGGCCCAGCACCTCTCCATAGGCCTCCAGATGATCCTGATACGCCCGCTGGTACTCCGGGAAGCGGCGCACCAACTCCCGCGCAAAGTATTCCTTTGTCATCCGCCTCCACCCCGTCCTTATTACCAATACACAACGCCCCGGCAAGCCGCCGGGGCGCCGCTTTTTATTTCAACCTTTCCAGTTCCACCACTTGAGCTGTTCCGGGTTTTCGATCCGGCCCTCAGCCCAGGCCACCGCCAGCCGATACACATACAGCACACAGCGGTCCACCGTGCAGCCCTGCATGGCGCACTCCTGGGCGTACAGCGTCTCCGGGTCCTTTCCCTTCAGGTCGTCAACGCGCCTGACACCCAGGGCGTTCAGGTGGGCGGCCATGTTTACCCCCACCCCGGGAATCGCAGTGAGTTCTGATTTGGACACTCTTGTCCTCAGCGATAAATGGGGTATTTCGCCGTCAGCGCCTCTACGCCGGCGCGGATCTGATCCGCTTTTGCTTCAAAATCGGTGGCCGCCAGGGCAATGAATTCCGCCACTTGGTCCATATCCGCCTCCTCAAAACCACGGCTGGTAACGGCGGGGCTGCCCACCCGCAGACCGCTGGTCTGGAAGGGCGAACGGGGATCCCCAGGCACTTTGTTCTTGTTTGCGGTAATGCGCACCTCGTCCAGACGGTGCTCCAGCTCTTTTCCAGTGAGATTTTCTATGCCCCGCAAGTCAATGAGGGACAGGTGGTTGTCCGTACCGCCAGATACCAGCTTCATTCCACGCTTGGCCAGCCCCTCTGCCAAAGCCGCAGAGTTTTTTATCACCTGCCGCTGGTACGCTTTGAAGCCGGGGGTAAGCGCCTCTCCCAAGGCCACGGCTTTGGCAGCGATAATATGCATCAGGGGGCCGCCCTGAGAGCCAGGGAAGATCGCGGAGTTCAGCTTCTTGGCCAGCTCCTCGTCATTGGTCAGCAGCAGGCCGCCCCGGGGGCCCCGAAGGGTCTTGTGAGTGGTGGTGGACACCACGTGAGCATGGGGCACAGGAGACGGATGAAGTCCCGCTGCCACCAAACCCGCAATATGGGCCATATCCACCCAGAGATAGGCTCCCACCTCGTCGGCAATGGCACGGAAACGGGCAAAGTCGATTACCCGGGGATAGGCAGACGCACCTGCAATGATCATTCGAGGCCTGCACTCTCTGGCAATGCGCTCTACTTCATCATAGTCGATGACTCCAGTGTCCTCATTCACACCGTAGGACACCATCTTGAAGTACTTCCCAGAATAGTTCACCGGGCTGCCATGGGTCAGGTGTCCGCCGTGATCCAAATTCATACCCAGCACAGTATCTCCAGGCTGACACAGCGCCATATAGACGGCGTAGTTGGCCTGCGCACCGGAATGGGGCTGAACGTTGGCAAACCGAGAGCCAAACAACGCACAAGCCCGCTCAATGGCCAGATTTTCCGCCACATCCACACATTGGCATCCGCCATAATACCGCTTACTGGGATAGCCCTCCGCATATTTGTTGGTAAGGACGCTTCCCATAGCGGCCAGCACTGTCTCGGACACAATGTTCTCCGACGCGATAAGCTCAATGTTGTCACACTGGCGCTGATACTCCGCCCGGATGGCCGCGCCCACCTCTGGGTCATGCTGGGACACAAAGTCCATATACTCCAAAACCATTTGCGCTTCCGCCTTTCCAAATTTAATCTTGTTTATTATACTCTAAATGAGCAAATCTGAAAAATAAACAAAGGCAGACCTCTCGGGAGATGGT
>CAJUOT010000019.1 GCA_910588135.1 uncultured Oscillospiraceae bacterium
ACGACGAGAGCCACTATTCCACCCCCTATGATATGGCAGTTTTGGCCCGGGCGTGCCTGGACAACGAGACGGTGGCTGCTATCTGCGCCACCCGCTCTGCTACCGTGGGGACGAGAACCTTCGTCAACCACAACAAACTCCTCTGGCGCTGTGAGGGCTGTGTGGGGATGAAGACCGGGTTTACGGAGAAGGCGGGACGAACGCTGGTATCCGCCGCCACCAGGGGGGGGCAGACGCTCATCTGCGTCACCCTCAACGATGGGGACGACTGGAACGACCACGCCAGGCTGCTGGATTATGGCTTTCAGACCTATCCTCCGCAGGAATTGTGCGGAGAGGGGGAGGTGCTGGGCTCGGTGCTTGTGGAGGGCAGCCTGATCCCTTCTGTGGCGGCGGTGACGGCGGACATGGTCAGCTATCCCCTTAAGGAGGGGGAGAAACTGACCGTGGAGGTGAAATTGGCCCCCTCCATTCAGGCTCCCTTTGACGCGGGTGCGCCTATTGGCGAAGCCGTATGGAAGAAGGATGGCGAGATAGTGGCCCGGATTCCGCTGGCGGCCCAGAGCGGGGCGGGTCTTGATGTGCGGGAGCCGCTGGGGTTTTGGCCGCGGGTGTGGGAAAGACTGGCCGGGGCGGCGGTATAAGATGAAAGAGGGGACAGTGGAAGTGGAGGAACGGCTGCAAAAGCTGCTGTCGGCGGCAGGGGTGTGTTCCCGCCGCCGCGCGGAGGAATATATTCTGGCAGGCCGGGTGTCGGTTAACGGGAAAACTGCGCGCCTGGGGGACAGAGCCGATCCGGAACGTGACCAGGTGGAAGTGGACAGACGTCCTCTACCCGCGGTAAAAGGGCACACGTACATCATGCTGCATAAGCCCCGGGGCTATGTCACCACCCTGTCCGATGAGAAAGGCCGGAAAACGGTGGCGGAGCTAGTGGCGGGCTGTCCTGCCCGGGTATGGCCGGTGGGACGGCTGGACATGGATTCAGAGGGGCTGCTGCTCTTTACAGATGACGGGACGCTGACCCAGCGGCTTACCCACCCCTCTCACGGGGTGGAGAAAGAATACCAGGTGTGGGTGCGGGGGGATGTGGACCGGGCGCTGCCAATCCTGTCCGCCCCGGTGGTGGACGGCGGGGAGACGCTCACTGCCGACCGGGTGGAGCGGACGGGAGCAGACGTTCTCACTGTAATGATTCACCAGGGGAAAAACCGCCAGGTGCGCCGTATGTGCGCGGCAGCTGGGCTGAAAGTGGAGCGGCTCCAGAGGGTGCGGGAGGGGGAACTCCGTCTGGGAGGATTGGAACCGGGAAAGTGGCGGTTCCTCACGCCGGAGGAGACCGCCGCCATGCAAGGATGAACGGGAAATCTTTCAAATCCTCTTGCATTTCTAACCATAAAACGGTATGATACATCTGCTGGGCGCCGGATGCGGCGCCCGCGAGAAAGTGGCGGGGCCGCGCGGCAGAACCGAATTCAGCGAAGGCACCTCCAAAGATAAAGAATGCAAAGGATTGCTGCGCCATGAGCCGTGACATTTTGACCGTAATACAGAGTAGAATGAATACGTTTTCCAAGGGACAAAAGCTGATCGGGCGGTATATCCTGGACAACTACGACAAAGCGGCGTTCATGACGGCGGCACGGCTGGGTCAGGCGGTGCAGATCAGCGAATCCACCGTGGTTCGCTTTGCAGCTGAACTGGGCTATGACGGCTATCCCGCCATGCAGCGGGCCATGCAGGAGATGATCCGGGGCAAACTCACCACCGTCCAGCGCATTGAGGTGTCTTACGACAGGCTTGGCTCCCAAGGGGTGCTGGATAAGGTGGTGCAGTCGGACATTGAGAAGCTGCGCATGACGCTCAACGAGCTGTGCAGAGAGGACTTCGACGGGGCTGTGGATGCCATTGTAAAAGCCAGGCGCATTTATATCCTGGGAGTTCGCTCATCGGCGGCGTTGTCTGATTTCCTGACCTTTTATTTCAAGCTGATTTTTGATGACGTATGTCAGGTGCAGACCAGCTTGGCCAGCGAGATGTTCGAGCAGATGCTGCGGGTCGGAACGGGCGACGTGGTCATTGGCATCAGCTTCCCGCGGTACTCTACCCGTTCCGTGCGGGCCATGGAGTTTGCCCGGGACCAGGGGGCCACGGTGGTAGCTGTCACGGACAGCGAGATGTCCCCTTTGTATGACACTGCGAATTTTCGCCTGCTTGCCAAAAGCGACATGGTGTCTTTTGCGGATTCCCTGGTGGCTCCACTGTCTATTATCAACGCATTGATCGTGGCGGTAGGGCGAAAAAAATCCAGCGAGGTCACCGCTACTTTTGAGCGGCTGGAGCGAATCTGGGACGAGTATCAGGTGTATGAAAAGGTGGAGTATGGGGACAAGTAAGGTGGTGGTTGCCGGGGCGGGCGCGGCGGGCATGATGGCCGCTGTCACCGCAGCCCGGGCCGGAGCGGCGGTATTGCTGCTGGAGCCCAACGAAAAAGTGGGGCGGAAGCTGTATATCACGGGAAAAGGGCGCTGCAATGTGACCAATAACTGTGGCTTACAGGAGTTGATTGCCGCGACAAACCGCAATGGGAAATTCCTTTATAGTTCCTTTAGCCGTTTTGGCTCCGCTGATACCATGGCCTTTTTTGAGGGATTGGGCGTGAAGCTCAAGACAGAGCGGGGGAACAGGGTATTTCCCGCCTCAGACAGGGCCGCGGATATTGTGGACGCGCTGTTTTTTGAGCTGCGCCGCCAAGGAGTGGAGCTGCGGCAGGATCGGGTGGCCGGCCTTGAGGTTCGGAACGGCGCGCTTTTGGGTGTGCAGACGGAGAACAGCGGCCTGATTGAATGCAGAGCGTTTGCCCTTGCCACAGGGGGAGCGTCCTACCCCCAGACCGGCTCCATTGGCGAGGGCTATGGGCTGGCCCGGGCGGCAGGGCATACCATTGTGCCTATCCGGGGCTCTCTGGTGCCGCTGGAATCGGACGACCCCTGCTGCGCCAAGCTTCAGGGGCTTTCCCTGCGCAATGTGGGATTGAAGGTGAAAAACCAAAAAGGCCGGACTGTGTTTGCGGAGCTGGGGGAGATGCTGTTTACCCATTTCGGCTTGTCCGGGCCGCTGGTCCTGTCGGCGTCCGCCCACATGGACTTTTCCAAAGAAAGCTATACGGCCCATATTGACTTGAAGCCGGCACTGGATGAACAAAAGCTGGACGCCCGGCTGCTGCGCGACCTGGAAGAGCGGGCCAATCAGGACTACGCCAACATATTGGGTGGGCTGGTCCCCAGATCCTTGGTGCCGGTGCTGGTGGAGCGCACTGGGGTTCCGGCCTGTTCCAAAGCCCATGATCTGCGCAGGGAGCAGAGGCGCGTGCTGCTGGACACGCTGAAGGATTTTTGTATTCCGCTGTCCGGTCCGCGGCCGGTGGAGGAGGCGGTGGTCACCTCCGGCGGGGTGGCAGTGGACGAGGTTGACCCAAAAACCATGGAGTCCAAAAAGGCGAAGGGACTGTACATTGCCGGCGAGGTACTGGACGTAGACGCCTACACCGGAGGGTTCAACCTGCAAATCGCGTGGTCCACCGGCTATTCCGCCGGACTGGCTGCGGCGGAGCGGATAAATCTGATGACGTAAGAAGGGGGAATCCCCATGGGATACCGCAGTATTGCCATTGACGGGCCTTCCGGGGCAGGGAAGTCCACGCTGGCCAAACGGCTGGCCCAGGAGCTGGGCTTCCTCTATGTGGACACGGGGGCTATCTACCGTACGGTAGGCCTCGCCGCCCGCCGCCGGGGGATTGATCCATCGGACGCCCCCGCTGTGGGGCAGATGCTCCCCAACCTGTCTATTGCTATGGGTTACGGGGAGGACGGCCTTCAGCAGATGCTGCTGGACGGGGAGGACGTGACCCAGGCGATTCGGGAAAATGAGATTTCCCGCTGGGCGTCCAAAGTGGCTGCCCTTCCCGTGGTGCGGGATTTTCTACTGGGAATGCAGCGCCATGCGGCCCAGGAGCACAATGTTATCATGGATGGCCGGGATATCGGCACTGTGGTGCTGCCCCAGGCGGACCTGAAAATTTTTCTCACTGCTGAGGCTGGCGCCAGAGCGGAGCGCCGTTGCCGGGAGCTGTTGGAGCGGGGCCAGCAGGCCGACTTTGAGCAGGTGCTCCGGGAGGTTGTGGAACGCGACCGCCGGGACATGGAGCGGGAAACCTCGCCCCTGAGGCAAGCAGATGACGCGGTGGTGGCCGATACCACCGGCCTGAATCTGGAAGAGAGCTTTGCCCTGCTGCTGGAGATTATCCAAAACCGGCTGGGGGATGGGGAGGGGCGGCATGAATAATAAGGTATACGCCGTACTCTATCGGGTTATATGGGTCTTCATGCGGATTTTTCATCCTTGGAAGGCAGTGGGGGCGGAAAATGTCCCCGATGGGGCGGCGTTGATGTGCGGGAACCATACCTCTATAGGAGATCCCTTTTATGTAGTGTGCTGCCTGGGCCGTAAGAGGCAGACCCATGTCATGGCCAAAGCGGAAGCGATGCGGTGGCCGGTGATTGGATTCCTGTTGAAAAAGGCAGGGATATTTGGCGTCAACCGGGGTAAATCCGATATCACTGCCGTGAAGGAGGCCATGCGGGTGCTGCGGGCGGGGGAAAAGCTGCTCATGTTTCCCGAGGGTACCCGGGTGCGGGAGGGAGAGGCCTCCGAGGCACATACCGGCGCGGCCATGCTGTCCTCCCGCACGGGTACGCCGTTAGTGCCTGTTTACATCTCAGCCAAAAAGCGGATTTTCCGCAAGACTACAGTGGTTTTTGGCGAACCATATCACCCGGAGTTTGAGGGGCGCAAGCCCACCGCCGAGGACTACCAGCGCATCGCCGACGATCTGCTGCTGCGGGTGCGGGCGCTGGGGGAGCAGGCGGCATGATTGTCCGGACAGCCAGGACTGCGGGATTCTGCTATGGGGTGCGCCGGGCGGTAGAACTGGCGGAGCGGGCTGCGGCGCAAGGGCCGGTATTTCTGCTGGGCCATATCACCCATAACGACCATGTGATCCGGCATCTGGAGGCTTTGGGAGCGGTGACCATCGCCTCGCCGGAGGAGGCCAACCAGAAGTCCGTTGTGGTGATCCGTGCCCACGGGGAGCCGGACGAGACCTACCGGGCGCTGGAAGAACGGGGCTGCCGCGTTCTGGATGCCACCTGCCCCAACGTGGCCCGCATCCACGGCATCGTCCGGGAGGCGGAGACCAGGGGACGGGTTCCGGTTATCATGGGGGAGGCCGACCATCCGGAGATTTTGGGAATTCTGGGGTGCACGCGGCGAGGGATCGTGGTGTCCGGCTGGAATGAATTAGCGCCGATCTTGGAAGAAAACCCGGGAATGTGTGGCGAGCCGCTAACATTTGTGGCACAAACCACGGCGATTTTGGCCAATTGGGAAAAAATCGTGGAAAACGCAAAAAAAGTGTGTACAAACGCGGAGTTTTTTGATACAATATGTAATGCTACGTCCAAGCGGCAATCTGAGGCTCTGGAATTGGCTAGTCAATGCGGCGCTATGATCGTCATTGGCGATCAAAAAAGCTCCAACACCAGAAAGCTGGCTCGGCTGTGCGCCGGCCGGTGCCCCGTAGTGGTGCAGGTGGAGCGGGCCGAGGAGATTGACAGAGGGCAGTTTCATCAGATTGGTACGCTTGGGATCACTGCCGGCGCATCCACGCCGGAGTGGATAATAAAGGAGGTCAGCAACAAAATGAGCGATGAAATTATGGAAATTGAACAGTCCTTCGCGGAGATGCTGGAGGAGTCGTTCAAAATTTTGAATACGGGGGATCGGGTCACCGGAACAGTCGCCGCTATTACGCCGACTGAAGTGCAGGTTGAACTGGGCGTAAAATATCCCGGCACCATTCCCCTGTCAGAGCTGAGCGACGACCCCGACGTGAAGGTGGAGGACATCGCCAAGGTGGGCGAGGAGATTGAGGCCATTGTCATGCTGGTCAGTGACCGGGACTGCGTGGTCAAGTTGTCCAAGAAGCGCCTTGACGCGGACAAGAACTGGGAGACCGTGGAAAATGCCGTAGAGAACAGAGAGGTTCTGGAGGGCGTCATCACCGAAGAGAATAAGGGCGGTCTGGTGGCCAATGTCAAGGGCATTCGCGTGTTCATCCCCGCTTCTCAGTCCGGCAAGCCCCGCGGGGCTGATCTGGCCGAGATGGTCAAGACCCGCGTGCAGCTGCGCATCACCGAGGTGAACCGCGCCCGCCGCCGCGTGGTGGGCTCTATCCGCGCTGTGGCCGCCGAAGCCCGCGCCGCCGCTGCCGCCGCTATCTGGGATAACATTGAGGTGGGCAAGCGGTACAGCGGCACCGTCAAGAGCTTGACCTCTTATGGCGCTTTCGTGGACATTGGCGGCGTGGACGGCATGGTCCACATCTCTGAGCTGTCCTGGTCCAGAATCAAGACTCCCTCTGAAGTGGTGTCTGTGGGCGATCCCATTGAGGTGTATGTCATCTCCTTCGATCCGGAGAAAAAGAAAATCTCTTTGGGTGTGAAGGATCACAGCCAAGAGCCCTGGACCGTGTTTACCGAGAAGTACGCGGTGGGCGATGTGGCTCCCGTCCGGATTGTCAAGCTGATGACCTTCGGCGCATTTGCCGAGATCGTCCCTGGCGTGGACGGCCTGATCCATATCTCCCAGCTGGCCGACCACCGGGTGGAAAAGCCCGAGGACGTGGTGAGCGAGGGCGATACTGTGGACGCCAAGATCACCGCCATTGACGAGGAGAACAAGAAGGTATCCCTTTCCATCCGCGCCCTGCTGGAGTCAGCCCCGGTGGAGGATGACGACGCTGAGGAGGCCCAGGCGGAGGAGTAACTCCATGCAATTCTCAAAAGGCTGCCGCAAGCTGCGGCAGCCTTTTTCGATCGAGGTGAAACAGGATGAAACCCGATGTTGTGATCGTCCCGTGTGCGGACTATTCAGAAGATGAGACCCGGCCGGCGCTTGAGCAGGCGCTGGCCCCCCTGGGCGGGCTGGGCTGGGTGAAACCCGGCATGAAGATTGCCATAAAGGTGAATCTGGTCACTGCCGCCAAGCCGGAGGAGGCGGTGACCACTCACCCGGGACTGCTGTGCGCGCTGGTCAGAATGCTGGCGGAGCGGGGTGCGGACGTAGTGGTGGGAGACAGCCCAGGCGGGCTGTTCAACGCCGCCCATTTGAACCGGGTGTACACGGCCGCCGGGATGAAAGCGGTGGAGCAGGCGGGGGGACGGCTGAACCAGAACTTTCAGGAGCGGCAGGCTCAATACCCGGAGGGAACGGTGTGCCGCCAGTTTAAATACACTGCCTATTTGGGGGATGCGGATGCCATCATCGACCTGTGCAAGCTCAAGACCCATGGGATGATGGCTATGACCTGCGGGGCAAAAAACATGTTCGGAGCCGTCCCGGGCACAATGAAGCCGGAGTATCATTTCCGCTACCCTGACCCCAGGGATTTTGCGCGGATGATTGTGGATCTGGATGAGTATTTCAAACCCCGCCTCACCATTGTGGACGCGGTGGATTGTATGGAGGGAAACGGGCCAACCGGCGGTACGCCGCGGCACATGGGTGCCCTGCTGGCATCGGAGAGCCCTCACAAGGCGGACTTGGTATGCGCTTCGCTCATCGGCCTGAAGCGGGAGGAGGTGCCCACCCTGGAGGCGGCGCTGGAACGGGGGCTGATCCCCGCCTCTGTAGAAGAATTGGTGGTGGATGGTGACCCTGCCGCCTTTGTCATTCCGGACTTCCTGCGGATTACCACGGGGAACAGCCACCTGTTCCAGGGGGATGGGACGAGCCTGCCGAAAAAAGTAAAGGGGAAGGTTATGCGCTGGGCGCTGACCCAGCGGCCCGCGGTGAAAAAAGCGGAGTGCGTGGGGTGCGGTCTGTGTCGGGATGTGTGTCCCGCCAAGGCCATCACCATGGTGAAGAAAAAGCCCAGCATCGACCGGAGGGCGTGCATCCGCTGCTTCTGCTGTCAGGAGTTCTGCCCAAAGAGCGCCATGAAGGTGCGCCGCACCGCTATCGCCAAGCTGTTGGACCATGAATAAGAACCGGGCGGCTGGAGTGCCGCCCGGTTCTTTTATGCCGCTAGGGTAAACAGGGAGTAGAAGAAACCTTTTTGCTCCATGAGCTGATGGAATGTCCCGCGCTCTTGAATACGGCCGTTTCGCATGACGACAATCTCATCGTATTGGGTCATGAGGGTTTCCTCCAGCCGGTGGGTGACCACCACCCGGATAAGGCCGTCCAGACGGAGGATGGCGTCGGTGACGGCGAAGGCGGTCTGGTTGTCCAGGGAGGCGGTGGCCTCGTCCAGCAGCAGCACCGGTGCGCCCCGCAGCAGGCACCGGGCGATGGACACCCGCTGACGCTCGCCGCCGGACAGGCCCACGCCGTTTTCTCCGCAGCGGTACTCCTCCCCCTTCTGGGCGAGAAGCTCCAACAGGCCGGAGCGCTTTACAGCGCTCTCCACCTGGCTGTCCGGGAAGTCCCGGAACATGGTGATGTTGCGGCGGATGGTGTCGTCAAACAGGAACACGCTCTGGCCGATGAGGCTCATCAGATCGTACAGGCTGTCGGTGTCCACCTCCCGCAACTCTCTGCCGTCGATGGTGATGGAGCCGCTGTAACTGTCATAGGCGCCCATGAGCAGGTTGAGCAGGGTGGACTTGCCTGACCCGGAGCCGCCCACGACGGCGTACTTTTTCCCCGGCTCCAGCCGAAGAGAGATGTCCCGAAGCACCGGCTGATCTGCCTCGTAGCCGAAGGTCACGTTGTCCAGAACGATGGCCTCCTCCAGCACCGGGGGAATGGCCTCGCCGACGCGCCCGGCGTTCTCCTCAGTGACCTGGGCCAGCTTTTCCACCAGCGCCTTCGCCGCCTTGCGGCCCGCCCAGAACTGGGGAACCACTTGGATGGGGCTGAGGACATTATTACAAAGGTTAACGATGATGATAACCGTTCCAGCGGTGATATCTCCCCGGATGGACAGGAATGCGCCCAGAAGAAAGACGCCCAGCTGAACCAGGGTGCCGCAGAAATTCGCGCAGGATACCAGGGAAAAGTCCCACCAGCGCCGGTGAGCCTTGGCCTCTTCCGCGCAGGTGCTGGCGGCGTGGAAAAGGACTTGGGCCTCTCCTTCCGCTTTGAAACTTTTGATCACCGAGAAGCCGGAGAGAAGGTCCTTTACCTGGGTGACAAAGCGCTCATTGCGGTCGCTGACCGTCTTTTCCCGGCGGGTCAGCTCCCCGCCCATGAGCACCGATACCGCGATGGGCAGCAGGCTGAACAGGATAGCGGCGGCGGCCAGCGGAGGGCTGAAAATGAACATCATCCCCAAGGCGGTTACAAAGGACGCGCAGTGGTACAGCAGGAGGAAGGAGCGGTTGAGGTAGTTTTCCTCAACAGTGTTTACGTCATTGGTGAGTACCGAGATGTAGCGGCCTGTGTTTTCCCGGGAAAAGGCGCTGATGCTCTTTTTCGAAAGATTCTGAAAGGCCAGCGCTTTGTACTGAACGAGAGCTTTTTTTGTGAAGCTTGTACGAATTCGGTAGACAGCCAGGTCAAGGGCCAGACTGAGTGGCAGAAACACGGCGCTGAAGCGTATCAGCTCCCATAAGTGTTGGACATCCCTGGTGGCTATGATATCGAGGATTGCCCCCAGTATCCAGGAGATGACCAGAAAGCACAGGGTTTTCAGCCCCATCAAGACCATGCCCAAGGCAAAGCGCAGATGGTTATCCTGGTAAAAAGCCTGGTAGTATTGCCGGGCGGCGGGGTTTTTGGCTGCTTTCATCATTTGGTGTCTTCCTTCCTGCCCCCCTGCGGCCTGCGCAGCAGAGGGGACTTGCGGGTAATCCATTGGATGTAAAAGGCCATGTCTTTTTCAATCAGGCAGCGGCCCATCAACATAAAGGGGATGAAGGCGAAATTTTCATTTATGATATAGGTGTCAATCATGCCGGAGGCCAGTTCCATCTCCAGCTTTTTGAGGAGATGAATGCCGCACATCTCCTCAAAAAGCGCGGTGACCTCCTCCGTGGGCAGGTCCAGGCGGGCGGCTGCCGCCTCCGCCACGATATAGTGCTCCTTCTCGCTGTAAAGCAGCTCCAGCAGTTCTAGGCAGTTTGGGCGCGCCAGAACGGTAAAGAGCTTTCGGTAGTCGCTGTTCTGGGCAAAGTAGGCCGCCCAGCCGGCCTCCGGCTCCGGGGTGATCGTCATAAAGGAGAACTCTTCACTGACCGTACCGAACAGCAATCCCTCCTCAAGCTTGGCCCCGTTGCGCATCAGGAGAAAGGGTTCTCCCGCTTCGTCCGGCAGGGTGCAGCGGATAGGAAATTGAATCGGCTCGCTCAAAATGCCGGGGGGCATCATCGTTTGGGTGGCCTGGAACAGCATCCGGCAGATAGTGTCCAACCGTTTTCCCTCCGGCTGGGAGGTGATGTAGCGGCAGGCCAGATGTAATATGTCCTCCGCTGCGTCCCGCTCCCGGCCGAACAGGGTGTCGATGCTCACCCCCAGACGGTCGGCCAGAGCGGGGAGCAGTTCCACGTCGGGCGCGCCGCCCTTTTCCCACTTGCTCACCGCTTGGGCGGACACCCCCACCCGCTGGCCCAGCTGCTCCTGGGTGAGGCCGCGCTCCTTCCGCAGCTCCGCGATGCGCTCGCTCAACACGTTCGCCATGAGATCACCTCAATTCGCTTGGTGGTTGTATTATAGCAAAAACATCAGTTGAATACAATGGCGGTAATTTTGCTAAAAATCAACCAATGATTGAAGGAATATAAAAATATCGTCGGGTTTGGAACAACCCGACGATATGTATTAGTCCAATAGAAGACGGATGCAGTATTTCAGTGTCCAGAGTACGATGGCGGGCACACCCTGACAGGCTTGGTCTAGCGCCTGAACGGCCTCGGTGACCTGGGCGCCTTTCATACCGGGCAGGATAATAGCCCTTGGCCCATCTACGTGCAGGCCGATGGCGAGGGGGGCGCTGGCCACATTGCCAACAGCGATTTCTGTGGCGGCTGCCACGCCCCCGGCGGCATAGACCCCACTGGCCACGCCGCCCACCGCCAGCCAGCCCAGGGCCACGCCGCCCCAGGCCAATATGCCGACCGCTACACCGCCGACGGACACTGCGCCCAGGCAAAACCCACCCAGGGCCAGCAGCAGCCCAAGGCTCACCCCGCCCAGAGTGAACAGTCCGGCGGCCAACCCACCCAAGGCGACCACCCCGGTGGCAATGTTCCCCACGGCGATGATTCCTCGGGCCCAGCAGTTTCTAGTGCCCACATTGACGTGGATCAGAGGCAGGCCGAACAGGGTGCGCTTGCTCTTATACTCGTAGTGCCGGCCCTCGTGGTAATAGTGGTGGATCACGGTGGCGGATGGCTGGGGCGAGCCGACGGATTCACCTTCCAGCGGGGGAGGGGGACAAGCGGGTTCCCGGCCTGTTACCAAATAGTCCAGGGTGACGTGGAAATAATCCGCCAATAAAACAAGGTTGTCCATATCCGGGCGGGATGTGCCCGCCTCCCATTTCTGAACCGCCTGACGAGAGAGCCCAAGAAGGTTGGCAAGCTCCTCCTGGGACAGCCCCGCATGACGGCGAAGCTCAAATAAACGATCCCGAAAATCCATTGTGATACCTCCCATAAAAACTGTCCGGCGCCTTGAGGACAGCATTATCATAGCAGAACTTGACTGACCCGGCAACCAAGAAGAGTATCCAATGTGACAACTGCCGGTTGCGGCGGCGAAAAATCAAGATGGAACCGGGGATTGCCTTGCTTTTTGAGTTTGCTTATAGTACAATAAAGCTACATTAAACATATGAGGTGATTCCAATGGACAACAAGACGATTCTGGCCGCTGTGGACCACACCCTTCTCACCCAGACCGCCACTTGGGAGGAGATCAAACAGATCTGTGACGACGGGGCCGCCTATGGGTGCGCCAGCGTGTGCATCCCGGCCAGCTACGTGAAGCGGGCGGCGGAGTACTTGGGAGGCAAGCTCCCTGTGTGTACGGTCATCGGTTTCCCCAACGGCTACTCCACCACCGCCGTCAAGGTGTTTGAGACAAAGGACGCCATCGCCAACGGGGCCAGAGAAATCGACATGGTTATCAACATCGGCTGGGCCAAGGATGGCCGCTGGGACGACCTGCTGGCCGAGATTAAAGCGGTGAAAGCGGCCTGCGGCAGTCTGGTGCTCAAGGTCATCATTGAGACCTGCCTGCTCACCGACGAGGAGAAGGTAAAGCTGTGCCAGATCGTATCGGACAGCGGAGCGGACTACATCAAGACCTCCACCGGCTTTTCCACCGCCGGGGCCACAAGGGAGGATGTGGCCCTGTTCAAGACCAACGTGGCCTCCCACGTGAAGATTAAAGCGGCGGGAGGCATCTCCAGCCTCCAGGATGCGGCGGACTTTCTGGCACTGGGGGCGGACCGGCTGGGCACCAGCCGCATCGTCAAATTGGTGAAAGGACAGACCGCCCAGGGGTATTGATGTGCAAATAGCCGAAAAATGTAAAAAACCCCATGGCAGAGGTAAATAGTCCTTGTGTTTTCCAGCCGGACGCGATATAATGGGCACGTCCGAAAGGCGGGGGGCTTAGTACTAGGCCCCGCTTTTTGCGGACGAGGAGCGAGGACGGTTCTGCCGTCCGGAACAGATGAAAAAGAAGAAAGGATGAAATTGCAATGAAGAAGATCCTTGCGATGCTGCTGGCCATGGCCATGGCGTTCAGTCTGGCCGCCTGCGGCAGCGGCAAACCCAGCAGTGGTGGCGCGGATGACATCCCCGACACCATGACCTCCGAGGACGGCAAGTATCAGGTGGCCTTCGTCACCGACGTAGGCCGGTTGAAGGACAAGTCCTTCAACCAGGGCACCTTCGACGGCGTGAAGCTGTACGCCAACGCCAACAAGAAGAGCTACAAGTACTACCAGCCCGCCAATGGCGACCAGGCCACTGACGACGACCGCTATGACGCCATGAAGTTTGCCGTGGAGGGCGGCGCTGAGGTAGTGGTGTGCGCCGGCTTTATGCAGGGCACTGCGCTGGAGAAGGCCGCCAAGGAGTTCCCCGATGTGAAGTTTGTGTTCATCGACGGCTGGTCCCTGGGCCTGGACAACGTGGTGGGCATTGCCTTTAACGAGCACGAGTGCGGCTATTTCGCCGGATACGCTGTGGTCAAGGAAGGCTATGAGAAGCTGGGCTTCTCCGGCGGCGGCGGTGGCACCAACGACGCCTGCTGCCGGTATGGCTACGGCTTTGTGCAGGGCGCCAATGCAGCTGCTGCCGAGATGGGCAAGACTGTGGAAATCAACTACTCTTGGGAGTACGGCGCCACCTTCACCGCCTCCACTGAGCTGCAGACTATGATTTCCGGCTGGTACCAGGGCGGCACCCAGGTGGTCTTTGCCTGCGGCGGTTCCATGTTCCAGTCTATCTCCGCCGCCGCCGCTTCCCATGACGGCCTGGTGGTGGGCGTGGACGTGGACCAGTCCAGCCAGTCTGAGACTGTTATCACCTCTGCTATGAAGGGCCTGGCCGACGCGGCCCAGTGGGCCATCACCAAGGCGTTTGACGGCACTTGGAGCGAGATCGGCAATTCCGCCGTCTCCCTGGGCGCAAAGGACAACGCCACCGGTCTGCCCACCGACACCTGGAGCCTGAAGAACTACAAGGTCGAGGACTATGAGAAGCAGTTCAAGGACGTTGTGGACGGCAAGCTGGTGATCGACGCCGACTTCAATAATCTGGAGCAGGCTTGGTCTAACGTGACCCTGAATATCATTTAAAAGTTTCGAAATTGACCCCTTGCGGGCGGGATGCACAGCGTCCCGCCCGTTTTTTATGAACGGGAGAAAGAATCCCCTTGTGTTTTTGTCGAACATCAGGTATAATCAACATAATAGGGCTTTTTGAACAGCCCGGTGTTGACATTTCAGACAGGAAGCGGGATGAGGACGATGGAAGCTGAGAACATCATTGAGATGCTCCATATTACCAAAAAATTTCCCGGTATCATCGCCAACGATGATATCACCCTCCAGCTCCGCCGGGGGGAGATCCACGCCCTCTTGGGGGAGAACGGGGCGGGGAAGTCCACGCTGATGAGCGTACTGTTCGGGCTGTACCAGCCAGAGGCGGGGACTATCAGGAAGAACGGACAGGAGGTCAGGATCAACAACCCCAACGATGCCACTGACTTGGGCATCGGCATGGTCCACCAGCATTTCAAGCTTATTGAGGTGTTTACGGTACTGGATAACATTATCCTTGGGGCAGAGACCACCAGAGCGGGTTTTCTCCAGAAGAAGGAGGCCAGGGCCAAGGTGGAGGCCCTGTCGGAGCGTTACGGCCTCAAGGTGGACCTGGACGCCAAGGTGGAGGACATCACCGTGGGGATGCAGCAGCGGGTGGAGATCCTCAAGATGCTCTACCGGGACAATGAGATCCTCATCTTCGACGAGCCCACAGCCGTCCTCACGCCCAAGGAGATTGATGAGCTGATGGCCACCATGCGGGAGTTTGCCAAGGAGGGAAAATCCATTCTGTTCATCTCCCACAAGCTCAACGAGATCATGGCGGTGTCCGACCGGGTGACGGTGCTGCGCAAGGGCAAGTATATCGGCACAGTGGATACCAAGGACACGGATAAGCAGGCCCTGTCCAATATGATGGTGGGCCGCCCGGTGCAGCTGGAGGTTACGAAGGAGCCTGCCAAGCCTACGGAGACGGTGCTTGCGGTAGACGGCCTGTGCGTTCCCTCCAGGAACCACAAAAAGAACGCGGTAAACCATGTGTCTTTCCGGGCCAGGGCAGGGGAGATCCTGTGCATTGCCGGCATCGACGGCAACGGTCAGACAGAGCTGATTCATGGTCTGACGGGGCTGGAAAAAAGTTCCGGAGGCACCGTTACCCTGTGCGGGGAGGATATCTCTCGCGCCTCCATCAAGCACCGGGGAGAGAATATGAGCCATATCCCGGAGGACCGGCACAAACACGGTTTGGTGCTGGATTTCACCCTGGAGCAGAATCTGGTGCTCCAGCGGTTCAATGAGAAACGGTTCCAGAGATACGGTTTTATCAACCAGGGGGCGGTGCGGGAATACGCCCAGTTGCTCATTGAGCAGTACGATGTGCGCTCTGGCCAGGGGCCGGTGACCACTGCCCGTTCCATGTCCGGTGGAAACCAGCAGAAGGCCATCATTGCCCGGGAGGTGGACCGGGAAAAGCCTCTCATCGTGGCCGTTCAGCCTACCCGGGGTTTGGACGTGGGAGCCATTGAGTATATCCACAGCCAGCTGGTGGCGGAGCGGGACAAGGGCCGTGCCGTTCTCCTGATCAGCCTGGAGCTGGATGAGGTGATGAGCCTGTCGGACCGCATTCTGGTGATGTATGAAGGCGAAATTGTGGGCGAGCTGGACCCCAAGCAGACCACGGTACAGGAGCTGGGACTCTATATGTCAGGGGCCAAACGGATGGACATGAACAGGAAGGAGGAGATGGGCGCATGAGTGTGAAATACCCGAATCTCGTCCAAATCTATACGGGAGAGGAGGAGGACGCATGAAAGACCAGGGAAGGACTTTGCTACAAAAGGATGGAACCAGAACGGTACTGGCATCCCTGCTCTCCATTTTGATTGGTCTGGCGGTGGGCAGCGTCCTCATCCTTATAGTGGGCCTGTTCAGCGACAACCTGGGCCTGTCCGGCGCCTGGGAGGGCATCCGGCTGGTGTTCTTTGGAATTCTCAGTACCGGACGGAACGCCACGGGCAGCCTGACCTGGGGGTTCAATCCTCAAAGCATCGGCAATATGCTCTTCCGGGCCACGCCGCTGATTCTGACTGGCTTGTCGGTATCGGTGGCCTTCAAGACGGGCCTGTTCAACATCGGCGCACCCGGACAGTATTTGATGGGCACAATGGCTACCCTGGCCATTGCTCTGGGTATCCCGTCTTCCGCGCTGCCCGGTCCGCTTATCTGGCTGCTGGCTTTTTTGGGCGGTATTCTGGCGGGGGCGTTGTGGGGCTGCATTCCCGGCTTGGTGAAGGCGCTGCTCAACATCAACGAGGTGTTGGCCTGTATCATGACCAACTGGATTGCGGCGAATCTGGTGACCTGGTTCTTTGACGTAAACAAAGTGTTTCAAAACACTGTGGAGAATACCAAGAGCGGTTATGTCTATAAGACCGCCTATGGCCGGACCCTGGTGGACGGGGCCTGGACCTATGTGGACGGCAATGGTGTGCAGACCGCCAAACTGGGATTGGACAAGCTTTTTCCTGGCTCCCAGGTCAACGCGGGTATCTTGATTGCCATTCTCATCGCCGTGGGGATGTACATTCTGATGAGCAAGACAACGCTGGGATACCAGCTCAAGGCCTGCGGCTCGAACCGCCACGCCGCCCGGTATGCCGGGATCAGCGACAAGCGGAATATCGTGCTGTCCATGGCCATCGCTGGAGCGCTGTCCGGAGCGGGTGCGTCGCTGTACTATCTGTCCGGTAACACGGAGTTTTTCTGGTCCACTTATCAGGCCCTTCCAGCCACCGGCTTCAATGGCATTCCCGTGGCCCTGCTGGCAGCCAACCATCCCATTGGGGTGATTTTCACTGGCTGTTTCATGTCCATGCTGAACATTGTGGGCCTCCAGATGACCAACCTGACCGCCTACAACGAGTACATCACCGATGTTATTATCTCTGTCATTGTCTATCTCAGCGCATTTTCGCTGGTCATCAAGATGCTGCTGACCTCCCGCAGGAGGGGCAAGCGTGCGGTCGCGTCAGCAGACAACACGCCGGACGCGGGAAATGTGCCCGTGGAAGACCGGGGAGAGATACAGCCGGTCAGTGACGCCGCTGGGAAAGGAGGAGAGCAGGCATGACATTTTTGATCCAGCAGACTTTGCTTTATGCGGTGCCTCTGCTGATCGTGGCTCTGGCCGGAGTGTTTGCCGAGCGCAGCGGCATTATCAATCTGGCACTGGAGGGCATCATGATCTTCGGCGCGTTTGTCGGGGTGCTTTTTGTCCGGATCATGCAGGGAACCGGCCTGTTCAGCAGCGCTTACGCCGTGCGGAATTGGCTGGCGCTCCAGGGGCTGGAGCTGCTGGCCATGCTGGCGGCTGCTGCCATGGGTGCGGCGTTCTCTCTGCTGCTGTCCTTTGCCTCGGTCAACCTGAAAGCAGACCAGACCATCGGCGGCACAGCGCTGAACCTGATGGCCCCGGCCCTGGTGCTTTTCCTCATCCGTATGATCGCTAACCAGAATACGCTTGGAATGGCGGACGGAAGCGACGCAGCCAGTTGGTTTATGCTCAAGAAAAGCACCTTTGGCATTGACCGGGACACCGACCTGGGCTTTCTGGGGGAGACATTTATCCACCGGGTTTACTTGGCCACCTATGTGTGCCTCATCGTTTTTGTGGCGCTGTCCATTCTGCTGTATAAGACCAAGTTCGGCCTGCGGCTGCGTTCCTGCGGTGAGAACCCCCAGGCCGCCGATTCCTTGGGCATCAACGTGTACAAAATGCGCTATGCAGGTACCACCATTTCCGGCGCTCTGGCCGGTATGGGCGGATTTGTCTACGCCCTGACCACCGCCAACTGTGCCTCCACCGGCGATGTGGCGGGCTTCGGGTTCCTGGCCCTGGCTGTCATGATTTTCGGCAACTGGAAGCCGCTGAATATTGCCGGGGCGGCGCTGCTGTTCGGTCTGTTCAAATGCATCGCCGCATCCTACGCCTCCATTGATATCAACGGCGACGGGGTCTGTATGCTGGCCACCGCCCCCATCAGCAGTCACCTTTACCGGATGCTGCCCTACCTCATTACGTTGGTGGTGCTAGCCTTTACCTCTAAGAAATCCCGCGCTCCAAAAGCGGAGGGCATCCCTTATGATAAGGGGCAGCGCTGACTGACCAACCCACAAAACGGCCCGCCGGATGCACCGGCGGGCCGTTTTTCTATGTTCAGCTTGATTTCAGCGCTTTGCCCGAGACTGGAGGGCGTCCTTGTAACGAAGCAGCTCCTCTTTGGCCAGCGCGGCGGCAGCCAGGATGTCTTCGTGGCTGACCGAGTATTTGCGGTTGACCGTCAAGCTGCCATAAATGTGGCGGAAACGACGGCTGTATTTTTCCAACTGGGCGACTTGGTCACTATAACGCTGGCGCAGAGAGGCGGCGCTGTCCTCCAGCCGGTCGCTCAGTTCGGCCTTGCCCAGAGCGGCCTGGAGTTGAAGCTCCTGCCCCAGCTTGGTAACGCCTACCACCAGCTTGGAGACCAGGGCCAGATGATGGATAGTGAGGACCGCATCCACCATCAACAGTGCCAGAAATGCCCCGCACAGCATGAACTCCAGCCAGGGGGGACAGCGCCCCACCAGGGATTGGATAGGTGGATGGACAAAGAAGATGACGATGTAGGACAATACGCCCCAGGTCAGGGCAACCCACAGGCATACGCGGCCCTTTAGGTTAAAACGGTATTGGGAGTAATCCCAGTATTTCACATGGGTGGTTACCTCCAAAAACCATCCGACCAAGTATTCCCAGGAGGTCATGACCAATACGGCTATGATGTAAAAAAGGACCAGGTTTTGCTTCAAAGGGGTGAAAAACAGAATCATCAGTACCACACCGCCGCCGTAGATAGGACAGATGGGGCCGTAAAGAAAGCCGCGAGCCACCAGACGGCGCTCTACAATGGAACAGTAGCAGGTCTCCATTACCCAGCCCATGAAAGAGTAGATGATAAAATACAGAAACAGCTGAGAGACCGGAAAGCCCATGATAGTCAATGGTGTTCCCTCCCATCGTCATTGGTGATAAGCAGCCCCAGCAGGGCGTTGTACACCCGGTCCGGGTGGTCCAAAAAACCGTCAGCGACGCGCTGGGCATCCTCCCGGGTGGGAGCCAGCAGGGTGAGGGAAAACAGGCTTCCCATGTCGTCGTCCATGGATAAGCATACGTCAAACCCCATGGGCTGTTCTGTCACTGCCGCCCGCACCTGGGCCTTGCGTTTGAGCACTTGATTCAGGGGGGTCAATCTGCGGTCACACCGCGACCGAATCACAGGGGAGAGACTGCTTTCCCCGGCGGCGCAGGTTCGCCGGCCTCTTTCGGTGACGGAATAGTATTCCCCGCTCTGCTCCAGATGGCGGCTGTCCTTCAACTCTGCCACCGCTTCGGCAAACTGAAAGTAATCTACACCGTTGTCGCACATGGCAAGGTCGGTGAGGGTGGCAAAATCAATAGGGGCGGCAACCCGATCCATAATGTAGAGCACCAGCAGCTTGATGTCCAGCTTGTCATGGATAAATCCGGCCATAGGCGATTTCCTCCATATACGCTTTTTCTTAAATATTATAGCGAGTGGGAGGAAAAATGGCAAGGGGAGATTTGGCCGTTTAGCTCCGGGTAACTAAAGCTTGGTAGAGCTGAACCATATAAGCCCAGGTAGACCGGTCCAAGGTGCCGGTGACGGGCAGACCGGCCAGCCGCTGAACTTCCCGAAGATTTTTGTAGGTCTCGCCATCGTTACAGCAGTTCATCTGACAGGGGCTGAAATTGCTCATTACTTTAGTAAGGGAGCCGAACATGGCCTGGACAATGCGCAGCACCTCGCACTTCTGGCCTTCCACGGCGGTATAAGTGCCGCAGGGCAGTACGTTGAGGGCAGGGGGGAAGCCGTACATCAGCTCTACGTGGACGTAAGCGTCCCGAATGGCATTCCAGGTGGCGAGGTCTACCACTCCGGTGACAGGCAGGCTGTTCTCCCGCTGAAATACCATGACAGCTTCCAGGGTGCGTTCACCGAAAATGCCGTCCACCGCCAGGCGGGTCAGCACATTGTTGTGGATGGCCAGCTGGTTGAGCATATATTGGAGCGAGCGGATGGGCTGTCCGCTGTGCTCAGCCTCCATGATGCCGGGTGCGTTAGTTCCATTCATAGCGTGATCCCTTCCTTTCAGTTGTCAGAGCTTCCATAGCTCAGATCGTAGCCGGGGAACTGGCCGGACATGACCCGCTGCTCAATTTGCTGGGGGGTGGTGGGCAGGCCAGCTCCGGCCAGAGCGGTGCGGGCGATGCCGAGATATTCGTCATAGATTCCCTGCCAAGTGGCTTGGTCCACCACTCCGGTGACGGGCAGGCCCAGGCGGCTTTGAATGGCGTTGACAGCCTGAGCGGTCTGGGGACCAAAGATGCCGTCAATAGCCAGTACGGGTATGGCCGGAGAGAACTGGCCAATGATGGAGATAAAATACTGGAGGGCGGATACGGCTACGCCGGTGCTGCCCTCCCGGAGGGTGACGCCGGGTGCGGGACCCTGAATCTGGGTAAAGGGCTGGCCTTCGCTGACCAGCTCGGACAGTTTCCTGACCGCCCCATGGAGAGATACCAGCTTATACCATGTACCCTGGCCTACGATGCCATCTGGGGTGAGGTTAAAAATCCGTTGGAACGCTTTTACCGCATCCTCGGTTCTGCTGCCAAATATGCCATCTGCTGGAGTGATGCGGGGAATAGCGGGATAGTTGCGGGAGATGCGGTTGAGCATGGCCTGAAGTACTGTAACGTAACTGCCGGAAGAGCCGGTTTGCAGGGGATAGCCCGGGTAGGAGTACTGGATATCGCGGATGGGAGCGTTGGAGACCAGCTCAATATTATCACCATAGTAACGGCGAAGAATGTCCATTGTGCCCATGCCCTGACGGGCTAGCGCCTCGCTGCCCCATTGGGACAGGCCGTCGCAGGTGACGGTAGTTCCATTGCAGAATTTGGCCGCCAGCGGCTCCACAAAGTTTTTCCGGCGGATATAGGTGGTGAACAACTCATCTACCAGCCGGTCCACATTTTCAAAAGTACTACGGCCTTTGATGAACTTCTGATCGCTTGTGGTGGAGCCGGTGATGTCAAAATCATAACCCCGGCTGGGGTAGTATTCCGTATATATCCGGTTGAGGGCGAAGGAAATCTGGGCCAGAATATTGGCCCGAAGGGCAGCCTCCGGCCAGGTGGGATAGATTTCGCTGGAGGCCACGTTTTTGATATAGTCAGAAAAGGGGACGGTAACGTTTTCCGCCCATTGGTTGGCGGGTCCGGTGTGAACAGTGATGGTCTGGGGTATGTAAGGCGTAACGGAAATAGGCATAGAGAACCTCCTTACTTGGCGTCGGGGCGGCTCACAGCGGCTGAGGTGTGACCACAACAGGCTCGGCAGTGACATCGTCTCCGGCGGGTTGGGGCAGAGGGACCAGGGGGACGTTCTGTACCGTTTCGATCCCGGGGAACACTTGGAGCTGTTCGAAAGTGGCCAGATAATACTCCGGGTGCTCTACTACCAGAGAATAGTCGGAGAAAGGCGCGGTTCCGTCAGGCGACTCGCTGTGAGACAAGTCAGGGGCCTCCAGTTGAACGGGCTTGGTGCCGCCGCTCTCGTCTGTGGTCTGGATGGAATACACCTTGCGGCGGCCATCTTCGGCGGGGCTGGAAATGATCACAGTGGCGCCGGATACAGGAAGCTGGGCCTGGGAGGTATAGGCGCGCACAACAAGGGAGCCAGTTTGGGGCATGGACAACTCCTCCTTACTTGATTATGATATATTCTATGCCGGGGATGGAAAATTGTGAATTCATCGGAGGAGAAATTGACAAGTAACCTGATTTGGAGTAGAATAAATACAAATATTTTGCAGTGGGGAACGATTGTGCCATGAAAAAGGAAAAGATATCCTCCGCAGTCATCCGCAGGCTGCCCCGTTATTACCGCCACCTGGATGAGCTGCTGCGCGGAGGAACAGTGCGGATATCCTCGAATTCCCTGGCCAAGTCCATGGGGCTCACCGCTTCACAGATTCGGCAGGACCTATCCTGCTTTGGAGAGTTTGGGCAGCAGGGGTATGGATATAATGTAGAACGGCTGCGCGCCGAGATCGCGGAGATTCTGGGCATGAACCGGGGTCATACGGTGGCTATTTTAGGGGCGGGCAATTTGGGCAGGGCGCTGATGGAGAATTTTCCCTTTGCGTTCAACGGCTTTCATCTGGTAGCTTCCTTTGATGTGGACTCAAAACTTGTGGGTACCGAGATCAGTGGCACGCCTGTTTATCATGCCGATACGCTGGAGGAGTATCTGAAGCGTGAGCCGGTGAGCGTGTGCGTACTCACCGTCCCGGCGAGAGAGGCGGAAAAAACCGCCCGGCGGGTTGCTGCCTGCGGTGTGCTGGGGATATGGAATTTTACCAATGTGGAGCTGCCTCAGCAGGATATGCCCGATGTCCAAATTGAAGATGTCCATTTCGCGGACAGCCTGCTTACCTTGAGCTATATGATTTCTGAGGAGGCGCTATGAAAAAGAAAATCCTGGCCGGCGCGTTGCTGCTGGTGATGTTGGCGGGTCTTGTGACACTGGCAGGGGCTTACGATCAATCCCAGGCCCTGGTATCCCGCAGCTATTTGGACGGAAACTTTTGGAACGACCTCAAAGCTATCGTATTCAGTGAAGCGGAAAAAAACACGACGGCCTTTTATAATGAGGCGGCGGAAAAAGCAAAGCAGATAGTAAACGGTGCGGCATCTGGTGAAGCGGCATCCAGTTTTTTTGACGCCGGAGAAGGGACAAACGGCGATATACTGACTGCACCGTTGGGTTCAAGCCTTGTCTGGACTGCAGGAACAGGCATGGTGCGCGATGGGACGCTGGTGGATGCTACCGAAGGAAGGGAAGTAGTGTCTGGCGGTATCCTTACCGTGGGGCACCGATATCTGGCTGGGACAGGCGTAGTGCTGGTAGTTACATCCTCTTCTGCCCAGTGGATGGGGGAAGGCCAGTGGACCGTCGCCGCTGGCGAGATAATTCTACCATTCACCGACGTATCCCCAAGTCAGTGGTACTATAATGAGGTGGTTTACGCATATCAGAACAAGCTGTTCGGCAGTGTGGGCTCCGGCCGGTTTGACCCTCTGGGCCAAATGCAGCGGTGCATGGTGACTACTGTGCTCCATCGTTTGGCCGGCAAACCGGATGTGGAGTATAAACCGGTTTTTAAGGATATCCCAGCGGGACAGTGGTATACGGACGGCACTATCTGGGCAAGTCAGCTGAATGTGGTGACCGGAAAGGGAGGAAGCCGGTTTGACCCCTTTGGCAATGTAACTCGCCAGGAGATCGCGGTGATTCTGTACCGTTATGCGGAACAGATGGGCTATGACGTGAGAGGGCGGGCCGACCTGACCAGCTTTTCTGATGGAGCCTCTGTGGCTACTTGGAGCAGACAGGAGATTTCCTGGGCTGTGGATGCGAAGATTCTCAAAGGGAATAGTGGCGCGTTGCTGCCCACTGGCGAGGCGACCCGAGCGGAGGTGGCCGCGATGTTCCACCGTTTTGATGACTGGATTAAACAGCAGTAAGCCCGATGGCAGCCGGGCATGTTGTGCCCGCTGCCTGCACAGAAAAAAATTTAGAAAAAACGAAAAAAGGGCTTGCATTTTTTTGGACAGTGTGGTATTATAACAAAGCTCCAAGGGAGCGTATGCGGCTGTAGCTCAGCTGGATAGAGTGTTTGGCTACGAACCAAAAGGTCGGGGGTTCGAATCCCTTCAGCCGTACCAAAAGAAAAGACACCCTTTCGGGTGTCTTTTCTTTTGCATTCCGCGCGATAAATCGGCGTCAATTTCAATGCTAGGGCCGGAAAAGCCGGCTCTGGGCAACTCGCCACCGCCTATGGCGGCTGCAAATGGGCTAACAGTGTTTTGTGGTACGCGCTTAACGAGGGAAATGTATTGCGAATAACCCCAATTACCAATCATGTCATGGGTAAAAATCAAAAATTTTCTAGAAAGTTGGACAGAAACAAAACAAAATAGAGGAGAAAAGGTGACGAATCCTAGACAAAGTTAACACATTGTTAAAGGGTTGGCGCTTTACGCCAACCCTTTAACGTGATATGATATGCCATAATAAGACAAAAGACATCGTGGTGTGGAAATTACGACGCAAAGGAGCTTGCACATGGCTCAGCAACAGGCACAATTTCAACAAGCCCCGCCCCCAAGGCGCCAGAGAGACAGGGACGGGGTCTCCCACCGGCGGGAACGCCCCCGGGCTACGCGGGAGCCGGAGCGGATTTTTCCAGAACCGGCAATGGGACTTACCACAGCCCAGGCTTCGGAACTTCTGGAGCAGGGGCTGGGCAATGAAGCAGTGGCTTCCAACGCAAAGACGACACGGGAGATTATCCGGGAAAATACCTTGACATTTTTTAACCTGGTGTTTGTGGTATTGGCAGTGATGCTGGTAGTATCCGGCCATTTTCGGGATATGATGTTTTTAGGCATTGCTGTGATTAATTCTGTCATTGGTATTATCCAGCAGTTACGCTCCCGGGCCACGCTTGAAAAACTTACCCTGCTCAGTGAGAGCCGGGTAAAGGTGGTGCGGGACGGCCAGCTGGGAACCGTTCCCATCCACAAGCTGGTGCGGGAGGATATTGTGGAGCTGGGAGCGGGAGACCAGATTCCCGCTGACGGTCCAGTGATGTCTGGTCAAGTGACGGTGAACGAGGCCCTCATTACCGGCGAAGCCGACCCCATCACCAAGAATCCAAGGGACGAGCTGCTCAGCGGAAGCTTTGTGGTGTCCGGCAAGTGCCGTGCGCGGCTGGATCGGGTAGGAAAGTCCAGCTATGCTGCCCGGCTGGCGCTGGAAGCCAAAGCTGACCAGGGGGTGGGCCGTTCCGAAATGATGAAGTCTTTGGACAAACTGATCCGGTTCATTGGTTTTGCACTGATTCCCATCGGCGCGGCGCTGTTTTATAATGAACTAATCGTACAGGGAAACTCCTTTACAGAAGGTACGCCTTATGTGGTGGCAACTCTGGTTGGTATGATCCCGGAAGGTTTATACCTGCTTACCAGCGTGGCGCTCGCAGTGTCTGTCATGCGGCTGGCTCAAGGCCATACCTTGGTTCATGAGATGGCTGCGGTAGAGACGCTGGCCCGAGTAGATGTATTGTGTGTGGACAAAACAGGCACCATCACCCAGCCGGAGATGGTGGTGCGGGAAGTTGTTCCTCTGGATGAGGAACGGTATTCCGCCACGAAAGTGGAAGAGATATTCAACGCCTATTATCGGGCGATTGATGCGGATAATGACACGGCCCGGGCGATGGCAGAGCGGTTTGAGAAGCCTTCTGTCTGGCAGGTGGAGCGTACAGTTCCATTTACCTCGGCACACAAATGGTCAGCTGTGGTATTTAAATCCTATGGCGCTTATGCGGTGGGGGCGCCAGAGTTTATTATGGGCAGACGGTACGCTGATTTGGAGCATATGGTCTCCCCATACCAGCAGGAGGGCTGCCGGGTACTGCTGCTGGCCAAATGCAGCAAGGCCCCCACGATGGAAGGGGGCTTGACTGGAGCAGTGGAGCCGGTGGCGCTCGCTGTCATCAACAACCCCATCCGGGAGGAAGCCCCTAAGACATTCCAATATTTTGCCCAGCAGGGGGTGGCGGTGAAAGTCATCTCAGGTGACAACCCGTCTACCGTTTCCGCTGTGGCACTTCAGGCGGGAATCCATGGGGCGGACCGTTTTGTGGATGCGACTGCGCTGAGGGAGGCCGCAGATTTTGACCGGGCGGTGCGGGAGTACACGGTGTTTGGCCGGGTGACCCCGGATCAGAAGCGCAAGCTGGTGAAAGCTTTGCAAAAAGCGGGGCGCACCGTGGCTATGACCGGAGACGGCGTCAATGATGTGTTGGCTCTTAAGGATGCAGACTGCGGTATCGCCATGGCCTCTGGCGCAGAGGCGGCGGCTCAGGTGGCCCAGGTTGTGTTGCTGGACTCCAACTTTGCCGCCATGCCCCAGGTGGTAGAGGAAGGGCGGAGGGTGATTAACAACATTCAGCGAGCGGCGGCGCTTTATTTGGTCAAAAATATCATGTCTCTGTTTTTGGCAATTTTTAACCTGTTCGCTGGATTTCCACAACCCTTTGTGCCCATTCAGCTCACCCTGATCAGCGCGCTGACCATCGGCCTTCCGTCTTTTGTTCTGGCGCTGGAGCCTAACCACGAGTTGGTAAAGGGACGGTTTATGACCAATGTCCTCCGTCGAGCCCTACCGGGCGGGCTGACCAATGTATTGCTCATCGTAGGGATTGAGCTGTTCACGCTGGCTTTCTCCTTTGAGCGGGTTACCCTGTCTACCTTGGCCACGGTAATTATGGGTGAAGTTGGCCTGCTGGTGCTGTATTACATTTCCAAGCCGTTGGACTGGAAGCGTTGGGTGTTGCTGGGGACAATGTCGGCAGCGTTCGCTGTGCTGGTACTGGGATTCGGAGAGTTTTTCCAGCTCACGCCCTTGGATTTTCAGTCTGGATTAGTGATTGTGGTGTTTCTGCTGCTTACCCCATCTGTGATTTTTGTATTGGAACGGGCCTTCGAGATGGGCAGTGCGATGCTTTCCCTTCTGGCCCGGAAGGAGGGTGCCCAGGCGGCAAGACGGGCTGCCGCGCCCAGGGGGCGCTGGGCATCCAACAGACAAAAAGGGCCGCGCGGAGGGTAAGAGGCGTTAAAAAGAAGCCAGAGGCAGGGCAAACCATAACGGTTTGCCCTGCCTCTTTTATACTTTATTATACTGTGTGGCCCACTATAACATGTTCAGGGAGAGTGTCCGCGGGGGAGAGCGATACACTATCAGAATGCCTTCTTGGCCGAATGGGAGTCTGTCAAGACAAGTCTGATTTCATGATTATGGAAGGTGAATTATCCCGTCTTATCTCCCTTTTTGCAGTGAACGTCTGCTTTTCAATAATCTTTCCAACCTTTTACAACCCTGCTGCGGCACCCGTTGAAAAGAAGCTGCTTTTCGGCGGGCGTCAGCTTTTTTCATACTTGTTGGGCCCCAAACGCCTCCCTGTTTTGGCGCTGTTGCGGTGAGCTAAGCCTCCGGAGCCTGGTGGTCGTGGGCGTGGCAGCAGGAACAATCGCCGCTGCAGAACTGGTCTGGCTCGTATGCGATGCCGTTTTTGTCATAATAATCCTTAACAGCGGCGCGTACTGCTTCCTCTGCCAATACAGAGCAGTGAATCTTGTGGGCGGGCAGGCCGTCCAACGCCTCCACCACCGCCTGATTGGTGAGGGACAAGGCCTCCTCCACCTTTTTGCCCTTGATGAGTTCGGTTGCCATGGAGCTGGTAGCGATGGCGCTGCCGCAGCCGAAGGTCTCAAACTTCACGTCTACGATGATGCCGTCCTCAATTTTGAGGTACATTTTCATGATATCGCCACACTTGGCGTTGCCCACCTCGCCTACGCCGTCAGCGTCGGCAATCTCACCTACGTTGCGGGGATTGCGGAAATGGTCCATCACCTTTTCACTGTATAACATAGTTGCGCTCTCCTCTCTGCAAAGCTTTCCAAACGGGAGACATCTCCCGAAGATAATTTACTACATCCGTGACAGCCGTAATAATGGCCTCAGCATCCTCCATGGTGTTGTCCACATCCAGCGTGAGGCGCAGGGAACCGTGGGCCACTTCGTGGGGCCGCCCAATAGCCAGCAGTACATGGCTGGGGTCCAACGAGCCGGAGGTACAGGCTGATCCGGAAGAGGCGGCTACTCCTTTGTCGTCCAGCAGCAGCAACAGAGACTCGCCCTCAATGCCCTCAAAGCAAAAGTTTACGTTGCCGGGAAGACGACGTTCCCGGTCGCCGTTGAGAGCAGAGTGAGGAATGCGGCTCAGACCTTCTATAAGTGTATCCCGGAGCTTTTCAGCGTGGGCGGTGTTTTCTGCCATGTGGGTCACGGTGTCCTCCAAGGCGGCAGCCATGCCTGCAATGGCGGGGAGGTTCTCCGTGCCAGCCCGGCGGCCGGATTCCTGAGCACCGCCATGGATGAAAGTGAGCAGAGGAATCCCCCGGCGCACATATAACGCGCCCACTCCCCGGGGACCGTGAAACTTATGGCCGGACAAGGACAGCATATCAATATTCTGTGTCCTCACGTCAATGGGCAGGTGGCCCACCGCCTGGACGGCGTCGGTATGAAATGGAACGCCCAGTTCCCGGCACAGAGCGCCGATTTCCGCCACAGGCTGGATGGTGCCAATCTCATTATTGGCGTACATGACAGACACCAGAGCGGTATCTTTCCGGATTGCGGCAACCACGTCCTGAACCTTCACAATGCCGCTCTCATCCATAGGGAGAAGGGTGATCTCAAAACCTTCCTTGGACAGCTGGTCCATGGTGTGCAGAACGGCGTGGTGCTCGATGGCGGTGGTGACGAGGTGCTTTTTCCCCTTGAGCGCGCCTGCTTTGGCAGCGCTGACAATAGCCTGATTGTCAGCCTCGCTGCCGCCAGAAGTGAAGTAAATCTCCTGGGGCTGTGCACCAATAGCCTTGGCGACCGATTTCCGCGCGGCTTGAAGGGCTTCTTTGGCTTGCTGTCCGGGTGTGTGAAGGCTGGAAGGATTGCCCCAGAACCGCTCCATGGTATCTATCATGGCTTTTTGGGCAGCGGCGCTGGTTCTTGTGGTTGCGGCGTTGTCCGCATATATCATGGCGTGTCCATCTCCTTATCTTAAGCGTCTGAGCCGTTGTGGGCAGCGCGGCGCTTTGAAACATCTGCGTGAAAAATCATACCGTAAAAAGCATACCTTGTCAATAGGAATTATGGAAATTCTTTATGGATGGCCGTTGATGAGAGCAGAAGTGCAGAGGCAACACGCTGATAAGCCCGAATAATTATCCTTTTATGTGGAATATTGCTTAGAACAGCTGGGATAAAATCGAATAACTATGCAAAAAATCACTTGTCAACAGGGAAGCGGGGGAGTATACTCTTACAAACAGCGTGGACCGGCGCTGAGAGACCGAGAAAAGTGGAGGAGATTGCCGTGTCAGATATTAAAAAAGTAGTGCTCGCCTATTCCGGCGGACTGGATACATCTATCATTATTCCCTGGCTGAAGGAAAATTACAACGATCCTGAGATCATCGCGGTATCCGCCGACGTGGGGCAGGGAGACGAGTTGGATGGGATTGAGGAGAAGGCGCTGGCCACTGGCGCGTCCAAAGTCTACGTGGAGGACCTGATAGACGAGATGGTGGATGAGGTTATTATCCCCTCTATGATGATGGGCGCCAAGTATGAGGATTATCTGTTGGGCACAGCTTTTGCCCGGCCTGTCATCGGGAGGCATTTGGTGGAAATTGCCCAGCGGGAAGGTGCGGATGCTATTTGCCATGGCTGCACAGGAAAGGGAAACGACCAAGTCCGGTTTGAGCTGGCCATTAAACGCTTTGCCCCGGATATGCGTATCATCGCACCTTGGCGGGAGTGGGACATCAAGGGCAGAGACGAGGAGATTGATTACGCTGACGCCCATAATGTGCCCCTGAAGATATCTCGGGAGACCAGCTATTCCAAGGACAAGAACCTGTGGCACCTCAGCCACGAGGGACTGGATTTGGAGGATCCCGCCAACGAGCCTCAGTACGAGCACCCCGGCTTTCTGGAGATGGGGGTATCTCCGCTTCAAGCCCCGGACGCCCCTGTCTGCGTTGTGCTGGATTTTGAGAAGGGCTGGCCGGTGGCTGTGGATGGGAAGCGGATGAAAGCGTCTGATATCATCCGCAGGCTGAACGAGTTGGGCGGAGAGAACGGTATTGGGCTGCTGGATATCGTGGAGAACCGGCTGGTGGGCATGAAAGACCGGGGCGTGTATGAAACCCCAGGCGGCGCTATTCTTTACCGGGCCCATGAGGTGCTGGAGATGATTACCTTGGACAAGGATACCAAGCATATGAAGTCCAAGCTGGCGGTGGACTTTGCAGACCTAGTGTACAATGGAAAGTGGTTCAGCCCCCTGCGGGAAGCCCTCCAGGCCTTCGCCGTGGATACCCAGAAGCACGTCACAGGCCAAGTAAAACTGAAGCTGTACAAGGGCAATATCATCACTTCCTCCGTCACATCCCCTGAGACGCTGTACTCAGAGAGTCTGGTAACGTTTGAGGAGAGTGACTACAATCAGAACGACGCCGCTGGATTCATTAACCTGTGGGGGCTGCCGGACAAGGTGCAGGCGCTGCGGGAAGCGGGGATACTCTAAAGAAAATTGCACGGACGGTTGATTGCGCCGTTCTGTGAACAGGAGCGATGTGAATGAAACTCTGGGCGGGCCGTTTCCAAAAGGAAACCGACACCCTGGTCAATGATTTCAACTCGTCTATCGGTTTTGACGCCCGGCTGTACGAGCAGGATATCCGGGGCTCTATTGCCCACGCGGCGATGCTGGGCAGAACCGGCATCATTGAACAGCACGAAGCAGAGAAAATCATAGAGGGCCTGAAAGCTATTCTGGCAGATATTGAGGCGGATCGGGTGGAGTTCTCTCTAGACAATGAGGACATCCACATGAATGTTGAGGCGCTTCTGACCCGGCGCATTGGACAGACCGGGAAGCGGCTGCACACCGCCCGTTCCCGCAATGATCAGGTGGCTACCGATTTCCGGCTGTATGTGAAGGAGAAAATTCCCCATATCGCTGATTTGGTGCTGGAGCTGGAAGAGGTGCTGGTGAGAAAAGCAAAGGCCAATTTGGGCGCAGTTATGCCCGGATATACGCACCTTCAGCGGGCCCAGCCCACTACTTTCGGTCACTATATGATGGCCTATGCCAATATGCTGAAACGCGATGTCACCCGGCTGGAGGACTGTTTGGCGCGGCTGGATGAGTGCCCTTTGGGCTGTGGTGCGCTGGCCACATCGACCTATCCGGTAGACCGGTTTCAGACTGCCTCCGCTCTGGGCTTTTCCAAGCCAACCGACAACTCAATCGACTCAGTCGGGGACCGAGACTATGCCATTGAGCTGCTCTCCGACCTGTCTATTCTGATGATGCACCTGTCCCGCTTCTCGGAAGAGATTATCCTGTGGTGCTCCTGGGAATTTAAATTTGTGGAATTGGACGATGCGTATTCCACCGGTTCATCCATCATGCCTCAGAAGAAAAATCCGGATGTGGCCGAGCTGGTGCGCGGCAAGACGGGGCGGGTATATGGCTCCCTTATCACCCTGCTTACGGTAATGAAGGGCCTGCCGTTGGCCTATAATAAGGATATGCAGGAGGATAAAGAGCCGGTATTTGACGCTATTGATACAGTGGAGATGTGCGTTCCGGTGTTTGCCGCCATGTTGGATACGCTGAGCGTGAAAGAGAAGAATATGGCGCGTGCCGCATCTGTGGGGTTTATCAACGCCACAGACTGCGCCGACTATTTGGTGAAAAAAGGAGTGCCCTTCCGCGAGGCCTATATGATCGTGGGCCGGCTGGTGAACTATTGCCTGGAAAAGGGGAGAAGCCTGGATACCCTGCCGTTGAAGGAATATCAGATGGTTTCAGATCTGTTCGAGCGAGACGTATACGCCGCGATCCGGCTGAAAACCTGCGTCAACGGGCGCAAGGTTTATGGTGGCCCGGCAGAAAAAAACGTGAAGGAACAGATTAAACTCATGGAGGAGTTCATTGCCCGGCACAAAAGGAAAGAGGCGGACTGACATGGAGTTGTATCCTTATTTTAAAAGTGTGCTGGAGCAGGATCGAAGCGCTGTGGTGCTGTGCGATTTGGATCATACCATTATTTATATGAATCCTGCGGCGGGGGAGCGGTATGCCAAAAACGGAGGAGTGGCACTTCTGGGCGAGAGCCTGATGAACTGCCACGGCCCTCAGTCCCGAGTGATGGTTCAAAAGGTGGTGGCTTGGTTCAAGCAGGATTCCGGGCATAATCTGGTCTATACCTTCCGCAACGATCAGGAGAATAAGGATGTGTATATGGTTGCTCTGCGGGATGAGGCCGGAGAGTTGATCGGCTATTATGAAAAGCATGAATACCGGGATCGTGAGACCATGGAACTGTATGATTTTAAGCCGTAAATACCGCGGAAACGACCGTATTTCGGTTGAGCCTGACAAAAATCCCCTTGCGGCGCAAGGGGATTTTTGCTATAATCAATGGAAAGGGGGGAAGGCAATGACGGCGCAGGAACAATTGCGGCAGTGGATCAGGAGCAGTGACAACACTGTCTTTTTCGGCGGGGCGGGGGTGTCCACCGAGAGCGGCATCCCGGACTTTCGCAGTGTGGACGGGCTGTACAATCAGAAATACGACCAGCCGCCCGAAACGATCTTAAGTCATACCTATTTTGAGCAGCATACGGAGGACTTTTACCGGTTCTACCGAGATAAAATGCTCTGCCTGGATGCACAGCCCAACGCAGCCCACCGCAAGCTGGCAGAGTTGGAGCGGAGAGGCAGACTCAAAGCGGTGGTTACTCAAAACATTGATGGTTTACACCAGAAAGCTGGCAGTCATATGGTTTACGAGCTTCATGGCTCCATCCATCGAAACTACTGCACCCGGTGCCGGACATTTTATGGGGTGGATTTTATTGCCGAAGGCGCGGGCGTGCCCCACTGCCCGGTGTGCGGCGGATTGGTGAAGCCGGATGTAGTGCTTTACGAAGAGGGTCTGGATCAGGACACGGTGGAAGGTGCCGTGCGGGCCATCGCCAAAGCGGATATACTCATCATAGGCGGCACGTCCTTGGTGGTCTATCCAGCGGCCGGCCTCATTAACTATTACCGGGGTGACAAGCTGGTGCTTATTAACCGAGATCCTACCCCTTATGACGGACAGGCTGACCTGGTCATCCATGATTCGATCGGAAAAGTCCTGGGAGGGATTGAACTGTGAGAGAAAATTCGGAGAATCGGGCAGCTCAAGTGGTAATCGCCGTGGCGAAGTCGCTGTGCTACTTGGCGCTGTTTTTGGGTATGCAGGTTTTGGTCATGCTACCGGCTATCCTAGCCGCCGCGCTCCAGGCTGCAATTGATGGGCCCGTTGAAGAAGGAGCATTGTACACCTTACTAACCGCAGATGGGACGACCTACACGCTGATTTCCGGACTGGCTACCATTATAGTGGTGCTGGCGTTTTATCTGATCCGCCGGAGGAGGCTCAGCGAGGCGCTCTGGCTGCGGCGGGTGGACGCGCCAGTCTTATGGACAGGTGCCGCCCTGTCGCCGGGACTGTATTTAATAGTGACGTTGGTGCTGGCAGCTCTGCCCGACGCATGGACACAGAGCTACAACGACGCGGCTTCTGGCATCGACACAGGCAGTTTTATTGGGGTGCTGTCCGTGGCCTTGGTGGCTCCGGTGGTGGAAGAGCTGATTTTCCGGGGGCTTATCATGACGCGGCTCAGCCGCGTCATGCCCGGTTGGCTGGCTGTTGTGCTGGCCGCGGCCGTATTCGGTGCGTGTCACGGCCACCCTGTGTGGGCTGGCTACGCATTTGTGCTGGGGACGCTCTATGGTTTTGTGGCGCTGAGGGCCGGATCTATCCTGCCGTCTATCCTGGGCCACCTGGTGTTCAATGCCATCGGCCAGGTTTTCACATTTTTGCCGGAGAGCGAGGATGGGATGGAAATTCTCATCGCGCTGGGCATACTCCTGGTGGTGGGGATTGCGGCCCCTATTGTGAACAGAAAGGGAATTGCCTCTCTGGTTAAACCCATTCCTGGGCAGGAGAGAGAACTGTCTGGATCTTCAAAGGATTACGGCGGTGACCCTTGGGATGAATGAAGTGGAAGCACCCGCAGAAGATCTGCGGGTGCTCTTTTACGCTGGGGAGTAAAAGTAGAAACTGCTTTGTCAAGCATTTTTTATTGATAATCAATAAAAAATGCTTGACAAACGATATATACAGTGATATGCTCATGGACAGGAGGTGGTTAAAATGGAACAGACTTCCGTGCAGAAGCTGGCCCAGGTGCTGCGGGTTATGGTGATCACAGCATTTGCCTGTAATCTCGCCGCCCTGCCTGCCGCGCCATCAATGGTATATTGGTACGCCAATCAGTGGGAACTGAACTATCGACTGGGGATCGGGAACAGCATCCTAAACCTTTGGCTGCATGGGGTTTCCCGCGTATGGAAGAACAGTTCCTACACATTTATGCTGGCCCTTTTTCTGGTGGCCTGTGGTATCTGTACTGCTTTGATTCTATGGCAGGGCAAGCGTGTGCTGGATACCATTTTGAATGGGAAGCCCTTTTCCCTGGACAACGCCGCCAATCTGCGGCGCGCTGCGGTATGCTGCTTCCTCATTTCAGGAATGGCGCTGATCCGGTTGGCCTGGGGCTTGGCCAGTTATAGGGACATCGGTCCTTTGCTCAGCTATAACGCCCTGTTCGTTCCCATTTTTCTCATGGCGGGGCTGCTATGTATGGTCATGTCCGCCCTGTTTCGGCAGGCCGCCGAGTTGAAAGCGGAAAACGACCTGACCATCTGAGGAGGGGGCGTATGGCAATTGTGGTGAACCTGGACGTGATGATGGCAAAGCGGAAAATGTCCCTGGGGGAACTGTCCCAGCGGGTGGGTGTGACCATGGCAAACCTGTCCATTTTGAAAAATAACAAGGCTAAGGCGGTGCGTTTTTCCACTCTGGCGGCCATCTGTGAGGCGCTGGACTGCCAGCCGGGGGATATTTTGGAATATGTCTCCAGCGAGGAGGACTGACAACCATATAAAGAAAAACCGCATGACCGCCCCGGCCATGGGGCGGTCTTTTTACTGCCTTTTCAGAGAAGGGGATCAGAACATGAAGCGCTTTTTAATATTACTATTTCTAATACTTGTGGTTCTGCTGCCTTTGAACAGTTTTGCAGGTGGAGGGAACCAGGAAGGGTGGGAGCTGCGGAAGATTGGCAGGCAGCTTGGCGTGGACTTGTCTAAAGGAACACTGACCCGCTTTGAGGACAGCCACGGCGGCTTTCATGGCGACGGCTTGACCGAGGCGGAAATCGCAGTAGACAGTCTGGATGTGAAACTACAGGGTGTTCCAGGCTGGCATCCCCTGCCCTTGACAGAGCAGGTGGCCAAGGCTGTAGAGCTGTGTGGGGTGAAGGAGACACCGGAGGAGGGCTTTTACTACCTCTGTGACCGGCACAGAGAAAGCCGGGACCCCTATGACGATGCCCAACTCCACGAGCGTTACTCCTGGAATTTTACTGTGGCAGTATACGACAGCGAAAATGGGCGGCTTTATTACTATGAACTCGACACCTAGGAGGGAAGACTGTGAAAAAGGTGATGTGTGCGTGTCTATTGGCAGCGTGGCTGGGGATACTGGCTGGTTGCGGATGTGAGAACGGGGCGGAAGCAGATCTGGTGTTCGTCAATCACTCGGACGCGGTGATCGTGGAGGTAGTGGTGGAATTCCGGGACCGAAACGGGGGGAGCCGGAACGCCGATAGCAGTCCTTTGCGGAAGGGCGACTCCTTCGGCTTTGAGACGGGAGAGTATCCGGTGACGATAGCGGTGTATGACGCACCTTTTGAGAAGTCTGGACAGGAGGCGATGGCCTTGCTGACCATAGATAAAGCTCCAGGATCAGGAGGACGGTGGTTCGTCTATGCCTGCGGCGGGGATACAGGACTGGAGCTTCGCGCAGATCTGGTCCGTGGACCTGGCTGGCCGCCGTGAGCCTTGATTTTTCTGCAGATTAGAGGTATAATAAAATTATATCAAGGGAAAGAGGTGCAGCCATGATTAGAAGCGAACGTCAATTCCATATCAACTGCAAACAGGGCGATGTGGGGCGGTACTGTTTGCTCCCCGGCGATCCTGGACGGTGCGAAAAGATAGCTCAATATTTTGATAACCCAACCCATGTGATGACAAACCGAGAGTACGTTACCTATACCGGAACACTGTTGGGGGAAAAGGTGAGCGTTACCTCTACTGGCATTGGGGGGCCGTCCGCCTCCATCGCTATGGAAGAGCTGGCAAATATCGGGGCGGACACCTTTGTACGGATAGGAACCTGCGGCGGCATCAAGCTGGAGGTGACCAGCGGCGACATCGTGGTGGCCACCGGGGCGGTGCGCATGGAAGGTACCAGCCGGGAGTATGCCCCCATTGAGTTCCCCGCTGTGGCGGATTTTGAGGTGCTCAATGCCTTGGTGGACGCAGCCAAAGCCTCTGGCCGCCGCTGGCACGCCGGGGTAGTGCAGTGCAAGGACTCTTTCTATGGCCAGCACGCTCCGGAGCGGATGCCGATATCCTACGAACTCCAGAACAAATGGGAGGCGTGGAAACGCCTTGGCGTGTTGGCTTCCGAGATGGAGAGCGCGGCTTTGTTCACTGTGGCGGCCCATCGGGGTGTTCGGTGTGGGTCGGCATTTCATGTTATTTGGAATCAGGAGCGCAATGCCGTCGGGTTGGACCAGACTCGGGACGAGGACACCGATTCCGCCGTCCGGGTGGGCGTGGAAGCAGTAAAGCTGCTCATCCAAAGAGATCGGGCGTTGGGCCGATAAGGGCGTCATAAAATTCCGCCCTGGCTTCGGCTTGGGCGGGAGTGCGTTGTGCTCCAGGCTGGATGTCTTCGCTGACGGTGTTCAGCGCCATCAGGGCCAGGTTGCTGCGCATCAGGTCGAACAGGGAGGCCAGAATGGCCAGCTCATCTGCTGTCTTTCCCTGGCCGATCCAGACGGACAGGGCTGCGGCTGCGGCCACCAGGTCGGCGCCCTGAGCCTGGGAATGGTTGAAATTACGGCACGGCACACCGAAGCCCCCCTTTAACTCAGTGTATGCGGGAACAAGAAAAATGAGCAGTCAAAACCGCCGGGGAAGAAAGATTCCCGGCGGTTTTCCAATTTTACAGCTTTTTTACATACCGCAGATCATGGCAGGGTGGACTGTCAGGGAATGGTATGTCGGCACTGGTGCCGTCCCAGGAGAAACCGTGGGAGGAATAAAACCTTCTGGCTCCCTCGTTCTCCTGAAGGACAAAGACAAAGGCGTTTTGAAAGCCCTCGGCCTTCATCCGGCGGCAGGCCTCCTCAAACAGCATCCCGCCGTATCCCCGGCCCCGCTCTTGGGGGTGGGTGTAGAAGGAGGCGATCTCGCCCCAGCCGGCGTAGGCAGCGTTGTCAAAAACGCAGATATCGCCGGGATTATAGTTGGTGGTCCGGGCCTTGCAGTAATTCAAGCAGGATACCGGCGTGTTCCCTCGGTATAAGAGCAGCCCACGCACACCGTTCTGGGTTTCGTAATTCCTGCGGAACACCTCAATCCAGCGGTCATCGGTGATTTCGCGGGCCATGTAGTCGGCGGGTACCGCATCCATATAGGTGTCCCGCCAGCCCAGGGCGTGGATAAGGGACATGGCTTTGAAATGCGCTTCAGTGCAGGCGTTCACCAATCGCAGTTCGTCCATAAAAACCTCCCAAAAATCAAAAACCCCCGCGCTGGACGGCTTTTTAAATCGACGGCAGTTCCCCTTGCCCGCCCTCGCTTTCGGTCAACGCTGTGGTAGTACGGTGTTAATCCGGGCTAAAGCCCTGTAACAGTACGGTTGTACGCGGTTTGGGCATAACAGTAACGCGGAGGGATCGAACCCCCTCGCGCCAGCCCCTTGGCGCCACCAATGATCCGGCTCATTCTCAGCCGGGGGAGATGCGTTCGCCCCGAAAGCTACCGACCTGCCGACGTATCAGATCAACTCTGTGGCCCAATTGGCAGCCTGGATGGTATTGTCCAGCTGACGCAGCTCCCGGGCCATAGAGTCCACCTGCTTTTGAAGCGCTTTTACATCTACAGTACTCAAAAGCTTGATTTCTGTGCGGGTGGCTCTCCGCCCCACCTGACTGGCGTTATAGGCCAGATCTCGATAGGCGCTGAGCTTCATCTTCAACACATCCCGCCGAGCCAGCAGGGAGGTAAGGCTTTCGCCATTTGTCATGGTTTGGCAGTTGGTCATATTAATTTGGGTGATGAGTGCTTCCAGATTTTTAACACTGCTGTTCAATTCGGACAGCAGGTCATTAGGGTTCTCGGCAGGAGAGTCCCCCTCCTGAACGATAGCGTTATTGGCTAACCGCTGCTGGAGCTGCTGAATCCGGCGGTTCAAATCCGCCCGTTCTTGTAGTGCCTCTGCTAATTTCATGACAGGTACTTCTCCTTTACATGCTAATATAAATAGGTTCTTTTTTCTCTTTCTCTTGCTTGGCAAGGGCCTTTGCGTTGGCCAGCATGAGCTTGATGCGGTTTTCCTGGTTGATTTTGGTGGCCCCGGGGTCGTAGTCGATGGCCACGATGTTGGAATAGGGATAGTCGTCCTTCAGCTTGCGGATCATGCCTTTGCCTACGATGTGGTTGGGCAGACAGCCGAAGGGCTGGGTACACACGATATTGGGTACGCCAGAATGAATCAGTTCCAGCATCTCGCCGGTGAGCAGCCAGCCCTCACCCATCTTGTTGCCGTCGCCCAGGTAGCCCTGAACCAACTTGTGCATCTCGTCAAAAGTACCAGGGGCGCGGAAACGGCTCTTTTTCAGCGCGTCGATCATGTCTCGCTGGCAGGACTCGATGTAGCCCTTGAATATTTGGCAAAATTTCTTTTTGGCCCACAGCCCTCCGTAGATGTTCACATCCACCTCGCGGTTGAAGATTTTGAAGATCATGAAGTCGGTGAGGCCGGGGACCACCGGTTCTGCCCCCTCGGACAGGAGGAAGTCCTCTAAATTGTTGTTGCCCAGGGGGGAGAACTTCACGTAAATCTCCCCCACCACGCCAACCCGCACTTTCTCCTCGCCGGACACGGGGATGGTCTCAAAATCGGCCAGAATGGCGTCGAAATTAGCCCGCATCTGCCTGCGGCTCATGCCCTTCCCGGCCTGGAAGCCGTCGATGAGTTTTTTCTGCCAGCGGTCCAGCGTGTTGTCCGTGTCGCCGGGGGTGAGCTCGTAGGGGCGCACCTGATTGGCGGCGTTGACCAGTAGGTCGCCGTACATCATGGCATAGATCATCTTGCGGATGAGGGGGAGGGTGAGGGAGAAGCCGGGGTTTTTCTCCAGTCCGGACAGATTCACCGAGATCACGGGCACAAATTCCAGCCCCGCCTTTTCCAGGGCCTTTCTCAGCAGGTGGATGTAGTTGGACGCCCGACAGCCGCCCCCGGTCTGGGTGATAAACAGGGCCACCTTGTGGGGGTCGTAGCCGCCGTGCTTGATGGCGTCGATGAGTTGGCCGATGACCAGCAGGGCGGGGTAGCAGGTGTCGTTGTGGACGTACTTGAGGCCCTCGTCCACGATGCCCCGGTGGTTGGTGGTGAGCATATCCACCTTGTAGCCCTCCAGGATGAGCAGCTGCTGGAACATCCCGAAGTGGACGGGGAGCATCTGGGGCATGAGGATGGTGTATTCCGCCTTCATTTCCTTGGTGAACAGGAGGCGCCCGTCCTTATCGTATTCCAATTTAGCCATGAAAAAACTCCTTTCGCAGGGATCAATCGTCTCGAACGGCCCAATAGAGGGGCTGCATGGAGGACGTCATACCCAGAGAGCGTTGGAGAGCCAGGGAGGCATCATTTCCATCGAACACCTGCCCATAGGGGACACGCCCCCGGGACAGCTCCAAGCCGATCATATAAGATTGAAGCAGGGTGGCCAGACCCCGGCGGCGATAGGGGGGAAGGACCTCCAAAAGCCCTATGGAACCCTCGGCGTGCCGGCCAACGAAGGCCAGGAGGGCACCCGCCTCAAAAGCGCCATACAGCTCGCCACGCGTGATAAGCCAGGACAGGTATTTCTCGTCAGTAAGGGAGTAGTTGGCCAGCACAATGGACAGGTGGGATTGATCCAGTTGCCGTATGTCCACTGTCGCATCTTTCAGGGGTGGAGGCGTGGTGCACAACCAACCCTGCTGCCAACATGGGTTCAGCTGGGTGAAACCGAAGCGCTTTTTCAGCTCGTCCTGGTAGAATTTCTCGTGGACGGTGATGAAGTCGGGTTTCGGTGGGATCAGGGCCAGCAGGATTTGAGCAGTTTCCAGATCATCCGCAAACATTGTAAAGCCCAGATCCTGCCCGTCCTTTTCATAATTGCGGAATGCTGCCAGCGCCCCGTGGGGCAGAGCAGCGATCACATGGCTCTCTCCCCGCCGGACGGTCTCAGTCAGATCCAGATAAAGCACCGGGTCCCGGTTCAACACGTCCTGACAAATGGACAGATCAGTGTTCACGGCGTTTTCTCTCCTCCATGGCGGCGATCAGGGAACGGATGCGGATTTTTACCGCGCCCAGGTTGCTGATATCGTCGATTTTAAGCTGAGTGTAAAGTTTGCCGCCTTGCTCCAAGATGGAACGCATCTCGTCGCCGGTGATGGCGTCTGTACCGCAACCAAATGAGACAAGCTGCACCAGCTCCATATCCGGCTGCTGGCAGACATACCGAGCGGCGTTGTACATCCGGGCCTGGAAAGTCCACTGGTTGAGCACCTTGCGGGGAGCGTAGTCTTCGTGGAAGGCAACTGCGTCCTCACTGACCAGCACAAAACCGAAGGAGGTGATCAGATCGTTGATGCCGTGGTTGATTTCCGGGTCGATGTGATAGGGTCGCCCCGCCAGTACGATGATGGGCAGGCCCTTCTTTCTCGCCTCGCCGATGTATTGCTGTCCGGTGCGGTGGACATCCTCCTTGTAGCGGTCATAAGCTTGGTAAGCTGCTCGGATGGCGCTTACCGCCTCTTTCCTGGGAATGCCGAAGGTGTCGGCAAACCACTGGGAGCCGATGCGCTCGTAGTCGCGGGGACGATGGAGCCCGGCGTAGGGGTTCAGGAACCGGGTCCTTTTCAGGTCCGGCATATTTGCGGCCAGTAGCTCGGGGTAGTAGGCCACCACGGGACAGTTGTAGTTGTTGTCTGCCGCCTTCTCGTCGAAATTGTAGGACATGCAGGGGTAGAAGATGGCGTCCACCCCGGCTTCCACCAGGGCCTCCACGTGGCCGTGGAGCAGCTTGGCGGGGTAGCACACTGTGTCCGATGGAATGGTGCGCTGGCCCTTGATGTACAGCTTCCGGGAGGACTCAGGGGAGAGGACCACCTCGAAATTCAGCCGGGTAAACAGCTCAAACCAGAAAGGGAGGTTTTCGTACATATTCAGCCCGAAGGGCAGGCCGATCCGCCCCCTTGAGCCGTCTCCGAAGCCCTTGCCCTCCATGGCCCGGAGCTTCTGGTACTTGTAGCGGTACAGATCGGGCAGCTCCGCTTTCTCCTTGCCCAGGGGGCGGGAACAGCGGTTGCCTGAGATGAACCGCCGGCCGCCGTCGAAGCTGTTCACCGTGAGGGAGCAGTGGTTGGTGCACAGGTTGCAGGTGACGGGCTTGGCGGTATGGGTGAAGGCTTCCAGCGCCTTCGCGTCCAGCAGGGAGGAGGCGTTCAGATTCAAATCCCTCGCGGCCAGCGCCGCGCCGAAGGCCCCCATGATGCCCGCGATGGTGGGGCGGGTGACCTCCCGGCCCAGCTCCTGCTCGAAGGCCCGGAGCACCGCGTCATTGTGGAAGGTGCCGCCCTGCACCACGATGTGCTTGCCCAGGTCGTCGGCGCTGGCGGCGCGGATCACCTTGTAGATGGCGTTTTTCACGATGGAGATGGACAGCCCCGCGCTGATGTCCTCCACGCTGGCGCCGTCCTTCTGGGCCTGCTTGACGCTGGAATTCATGAACACGGTGCACCGGGAGCCCAGGTTGACCGGCTTCTGGGTGAACAGCCCCAGCTTGGCGAAGTCGGCGATATTATAGCCCAGGGCCTTGGCAAAGGTTTCAATGAAGGAGCCGCAGCCGGAGGAGCAGGCCTCGTTAAGCATGATGGAGTCCACGGCCCCGTTGCGGATCTTGAAACACTTCATGTCCTGGCCGCCGATGTCGATGATGAAGTCCACGTCGGGGTTGAAGTGGGCGGCGGCGCGGTAGTGGGCCACCGTCTCCACCAGCCCCAGATCGCAGGAAAAGGCGCTCTTAATGAGGTCCTCCCCGTAGCCGGTGACGGCGGAGCCTTTAATGTTAATATGGCTACCGCACTGCTTGTAAATTTCCCGCAGCTGTTCCAACACAATGGCCACCGGGTTACCCAGATTGGAGTGGTAATAGGTGTATAGTAGCCCGCCGTCTGGAGCGATGAGGGCCATTTTGGTGGTGGTGGAGCCGGCGTCGATGCCTAAGTACGCGTCGCCATTGTAAGTACGAATGTCCAGCTGGGGCGGGGTAGAGGCGTTGTGCCGGGCGGTAAATGCGTCGTAGTCCTCCCGACTTTCAAAAAGGGGCGGCATGGTGTCCACCACGGAAGTTGCCCCTCGGCTCTCCTCCAGTAGCCGCAGCAGCTCATCAAAGGGCTTTGCCTCGTAGTCGGAGGCGCACAGCGCCGCCCCCATGGCGGCAAAGCAGTCGCCGTCCTTGGGGAAAACGGCGTGGGCCTCGTCCAGCTGCAACGTGTCCACAAACCGCTCCCGCAGGCCCATGAGAAAGTGGAGCGGCCCGCCCAAGAACACGATTTTGCCTTTGAGCTCCCGGCCCTGGGTGAGGCCCGCCACCGTCTGATCGACGACAGCCTGGAAGATGGAGGCGGCCACGTCCTCCTTGCGCCCGCCCTGGTTCAGGATGGGCTGGATGTCGCTCTTGGCGAACACGCCGCACCGGGAGGCGATGGGGTAAATCTTTTCGTGGTTCAGGCTCAATTCGTCCAGCTCGTTCACCGTCACGTTCATCAGCGTGGCCATCTGGTCGATAAAGGCCCCGGTGCCCCCAGCGCAGGAGCCGTTCATCCGCTCCTCCAGCGCGCCGCCGAAGAAAATGATTTTGGCGTCCTCGCCGCCCAGCTCGATGACGGCGTCGGTGTCCGGGATGTAGGTATTCACGGCCGCGGCGGTGGCGTACACCTCCTGCACAAAGTTCAGCTCCGCGGCCTTGGCCACCCCCAGCCCGGCGGAGCCGGTGACCACTAGGCGCACATCCTGGCCATTGAGCATATCTGCAATGGAGCACAGAGTTTCGCAAGCCCGCTCCCGGGCTTTGGAATAGTGCCGCTCGTAGGAGCGGAACAGCAGCTTATTATCCTCGTCCAGCACAACCACTTTGACGGTGGTAGAGCCGATGTCGATACCAATACGCAGGCTCATGGCTATCCTCCTAATTCAGTAGGAAAGTTCAGCGAATATTATAGCGAACCGGTAGGCCTTTTTCAATAG
>CAJUOT010000020.1 GCA_910588135.1 uncultured Oscillospiraceae bacterium
CCCTGCCTCGTGCGGAACTCCGTTATTCTACCATACCCTCCAGAGGGTTGTCAAGCAGTTTTTTCATTTTTCTGAAAAACTTTTTTGGCCGCTCACTTTTGTGAACCCCTCTCGGTTGGCGCTCAGTTATATTAGCAAATCTCCTTTCTCTTGTCAACCCCCTTTTTTATCTTTTTTCGACTTTTTTAGCGAGACGCCAGACCGCTGCGCGCGGGCAGGCAAAATGCGCCCTCCGGTCCCCCGGAGCCTTTTCCCCCTTGCGAAAGCGCCCCGCCTGTGATACTCTAGGAATCAGGACAGAAGTATACCATATATGATATGGACAGATTCCCGATTGTAAGGAGGACACCCGAATGCCAATCCGCGTCCCCGACTCTCTTCCCGCCGCCGGCGTGCTGGAGGGGGAGAATATCTTTGTCATGACAGAGCGCCGGGCCCTGCACCAGGATATCCGGCCCTTGAACCTGCTCATCCTCAACCTGATGCCCACCAAGATTGTCACTGAGACCCAGCTGCTGCGCAAGCTGTCCAACACCCCCCTTCAGGTCAACGTCCAGCTGCTCCAGACCAGGAGCCACACCCCCCAGAATACCGACCTGGAGCACCTGCGGTCTTTCTACACCACCTTTGACCAGGTGAAGGACAAGCAGTACGACGGCATGATTATCACCGGCGCGCCGGTGGAAAACCTGGAATTTGAGGCGGTTGACTACTGGGACGAGCTGTGCGAGATCATGGACTGGACCTGCACCCACGTCCACTCCACCTTTCACATATGCTGGGGGGCCCAGGCGGGGCTGTACCACCACTACGGCATTGACAAGCACACCCTGCCCCAAAAGCTGTCCGGCGTGTTCGAGCACACCATCATCCGCAAGCGCTCCCCCCTGTTCCGGGGGTTTGACGACCGCTTTTACGCCCCCCATTCCCGGTACACCGAGGTCACCATGGAACAGCTGCTCACCAGGCCGGAGCTGGAGATCCTGGCTCTGTCCCACGAGGCGGGGGTGTTCGGAGTGAAGAGCGCGGACAACCGCCGCTTTTTTATCCTGGCCCACCCGGAGTACGACGACGACACCCTGGCCCAGGAGTATTTCCGGGACGCCAAGCGCGGCCTTAAGCCCAGCGTCCCCGCCCACTATTTCCCCGGTGATAACCCCAGCCTCTCGCCCATTGTCACCTGGCGCAGCGCGGGCCAGCTGCTGTACACCAACTGGCTCAACTACTATGTCTACCAGACCACCCCCTACGATCCCAGGGAGATCTCCCGGGAACCCCAGGCCTGAGCCATGCTTCAGCTGTCCAACCTCACCCTTCCCGTAGGCGGGGACGAAGCCCTGCTCCGGCGGAAGGCCGCCCGCGTCCTGGGCGTCCGGCCCGATGACTTCCTGGACTTTTCCCTTCACCGCCAATCCATAGACGCGCGGAAGAAAACGGACGTCCGCCTGGTGTGCACCGTCCGCGTCACCTTGGATCAGGAGCGGGAATCCGCTCTCCTCCACTCCGCCCCCAGGGGCGTGACGGCCGTATCCGGCCTACCTTATATATTACCCGCCGTGGGCCGCGCCTCCTCCCTGCCCCCGGTGGTGGTGGGGATGGGTCCGGCGGGGCTGTTCGCCGCCCTGACCCTGGCCCGGGCCGGCCTGCGTCCCATCGTGCTGGAGCGGGGGCGGGACGTGGACGAGCGCACGGAGGACGTGGAGCATTTCTGGCGGACAGGCCAGCTGTCCACCACCTCCAACGTCCAGTTTGGCGAGGGGGGCGCGGGCACGTTTTCCGACGGCAAGCTCACCACCGGGATCAACGACCCCCGCGTGGCCCACGTCTTTGACATATTCGTCTCCCATGGCGCCCCGGAGGATATCAAATGGTCCCACAAGCCCCACATCGGCACCGACGTGCTCCGGAGGGTGGTGAAGTCCATCCGGGCCGAGCTGCTCAGCCTGGGCGCGGACATTCGGTTCGAGCACCAGCTCTGGGCGCTCCATGGGGAGGGCGGGCAGCTGTCCTCCCTCACGGTCATGACCGAGTGCGGCCCATATGATCTCCCCTGCGACGCGCTGGTGCTGGCCCCCGGCCACTCCGCCCGGGACACCTTTCAAATGCTGTACGAATCCGGCCTGCCCATGGAGCGCAAGAGCTTCGCCGTCGGCGTGCGCATTGAGCACCTACAGGAGGCGGTGAGCCGCGCCCAGTTCGGCGGTTTCTGGGACAAGCTCCCCGCCGCCGACTACAAGCTGGCCTGCCACCTGCCCTCGGGCCGGTCGGCCTTCACCTTCTGCGTGTGCCCCGGCGGGCAGGTGGTGGCCGCCGCCAGCGACTACGGCCAGGTGGTCACCAACGGGATGTCCCTGCGCGCCCGGGACGGGGCCAATATCAACGGCGGCTTCCTGGTGGGGGTCGGCCCGGACGACTTCGGCGGGGACGATCCCCTGGCCGGGGTGCGCTTTCAGGAACAATGGGAGCGGGCCGCCTGGGACCGGGGGTCGGGGAACGCCCCGCCCCTCAACGACCCCGGCCGCCCCATCTTCCACGCCCCCGCCCAGCTGGTGGGGGACTTTCTGGCGGGCCGCCCCTCCGCAGGCCCCCGCTCTATCCTGCCCACCTACCGCCCCGGCGTCACCTGGGACACCATGGACGGCCTCCTGCCCGGTTATGTCCTGGACACATTGCGGGAGGCTCTGCCCATCTTCGACCGCAAGCTCCACGGCTTTGCCCACCCGGACGCGGTATTGACCGGGGTGGAGACCCGCTCGTCCTCGCCGGTGCGCATTCTGCGGGACGGCTCGTACCAGTCCCCCGCCCTGCGGGGGCTGTACCCCTGCGGCGAGGGGGCGGGTTACGCCGGGGGCATCACCTCCGCCGCCGTGGACGGCATCAAGGCAGCGGAAGCCATCATTTTGGGCTGAATTGCCCTCCGCAACCGCAACTTTACCCTTGTCAACCCAAACGCAACACCAAATTGGTGGCCTGAACGGGGTGTCCCGCTCTAAAATGGGGGCACCTTGAAAGGAGGTCATCCCAATGACATTTGGAGAAAACCTGCAATTCCTGCGCAAGCGCGCCAACATGACCCAGGAGGATCTGGCCGAGAAAATGGAGGTCTCCCGCCAGTCGGTGAGCAAGTGGGAGTCCAACGCCGCCTACCCGGAGACCGACGCCATCCTGCGCCTGTGCGACCTGTTCCGCTGCGACATGGACACCCTCCTGCGGGGCGACGTCTCCCGCCGCTTCGGGGAGAATGCCGCCCTCTGGAACAAGCACATGAACGCCTTTGCCGCCGCCATCGCCGCCGGGGTAGCCCTGGTACTGCTGGGCGTCACCCAGCTCATGCTCCTGGGCGAGTTCTTCGGCCGGGCGATGGAGGCCATGGTGGTCTTTTTCCTGTTCCTCATCGCCGCCGTCACCACCTTTATCATCAGCGGGATGGGCCATGACACCTTCCTGCGCCAGCACCCCGGCATCGGCCCCTGCTACGCCAAGGAGTAGATGGACCGCTTCGAGCGCCGCTTCCCCGCCCTCATCGCCGTCCCGGTGGCCCTCATCCTGCTGGGCCTGGCCGCCATGATCCCCATGGACATGAATGCCCCCGCCCAATTCACCAGGGACCAGTGGGACGCCCTGTACGGCACCCTGTTCCTGCTGTGCGTCACCGTCTCCGCCGCCGCCCTCACCTGGGCTGGCATCCAGCACTCCAAGTACGGCTTCCCGGAGGAGAAGATGACCCCGGCCCAGCGCCGGGTGGGCCGGATCTGGGCGGTGGGCATGATCGCCGCCACGGCGCTGTACGTGGGCCTGGGCTTTGGCCTGGACCTGTGGGAGCAGGCCGCCCCCATCGTATACACCGTGGCCGCCCTGCTGTGCGTCATCGCCACCATCCTGGTGAAAAAGGACGACGAAACATAAAAGGAGGGCCCCGCCATGGTGGAGCGCCGCCCGGACTACTACACAAAATTTCACTGCCTGGGGGGCGCCTGCCCGGACACCTGCTGCCGGGACTGGTCGGTGGTGCCCGATGAGGACGCTTTGTCGGACTATGCCGCCGCGCCGTCCCCCCTGGGGGAGCGCATCGCCCGGAATCTCGTCACCGACGAGGACGGGGACGTCTGCTTCCGCCTGGATGAGCGGGGCATGTGCGCCCTGCTCACCCCCGACGGCCTGTGCGTCCTCCAGCGGGACTGGGGCGAGGAGCATCTGTGCGCCCACTGCGCCGCCTACCCCCGCTTCCTTGAGGAATACGGCTGCCTGACGGAATCATCCCTGGCGATATCCTGCCCCGAGGCGGCCCGGCTTCTCCTTGAGACCCCCCGCTTCGCCCTCGTTGAAACAAACGACGGCAAGGCCGACCCCCCCTTTCAGGGCGTGGACCCGGATTTGCTGGCGGGGCTGGAGCAAAGCCGCGCTCAGGTTCTGGCCCTGCTGGACAGCGGCGAGGGGACCATCTGGGACAGGCTCAATACCATGCTGGGCCGGGCCAAGACCCTGGAAGCCTCCATTTTCGCCGGGGACTTCCTCCGGGACTGTCCGTTCCCGCCCCCACCGGTCCCGGACCTCTTCCGGACTTCCGCCGTCTGGCTGCTGGAGCTGCTCTCGGAGCTGGACCCCCTGCGCCCCTCCTGGCCGGAATTGCTGAAGGAGCGGGCCGGACAGCTCGCCGCCCTGTCCCCGCCGGGCTACGCCGCCCTGCGGGCCAAATATGAGCAAACCAACCCCAGCTGGGAGCGGCAATTGACCAATCTGGCCTGTTATTTCGTGTTCCGCCACTGGCACAAGGCGGTGAACGACGATGTGCTCTATGGCCGTGCCGCCTTCGTGTGCGCCGCCTGCGCCGTCCTCTACCACCTGGCCCTCTTCCAGCCCGGGGAAGAGGCCGCCCTGTGGAGCCGCTTCAGCCGGGAGGTGGAACACGACGAGGACAACCTGAGCGAGCTGATCTGGGCGCTGGACCAGCCGGACGCCCTGCCCCCGCCCCTCTCCTTTTGATCCGTCCGCCTGAGCGCCTGTTTACTGTCTCGAAGAGTGCCAGGTGACAAGGAATTTTTCCGTCAGGCGAGGCGGGATTTGCTGGAATAAAAGCCGCCCCGTTCCTGTGGGAACGGGGCGGCCTGTTCTCTTTTTCCGGGTACTCACCACTCCGGCCACTCCTGCGGCGCCGGCGGCTCCTTCCGGTCGATGAGGATGATATCGCACTCCCGGCAGAACCACGCCGGTATGTTGCTGTAGCGAAGCACGGTATTGGCGGTGATACAGAACCCCTCCTCCGGCGGCCGCCCCTTGTGGGAGAGGCGCGCCCTTCCGTATTTCGGGACCCATCTCAGGATTTGCGTCGGGATATAGCCCTCCAGCATCTCCCCCCGGCACTTGGGGCAAATCATGCGGTCACCTCCGCTATCTCCAGATCAAGTGGTTTTTTTATCTTAGCACACCAGCCTTCCCCCGTCAAGCCTCCCCATTTCTTGGCCCTGTTCAAGCGCCATGCTGCTTCGAAACTTCGGCAATTCCACGAAAACGAGTTGCCAGGAAATCTGTGCCATGCTATAATCAGAACAATAAATCGGAGTTTACGGGAGTAATGCTGTATGCAAATTAGAATGGAAAAGGTAAGGTTAAGCAGTGCGGATGTAAAACACATTTACTTTGAGGCCTTCCCCAAAAAGGAGCGAATGCCGTTTCCGATGATGGTGGCGATGTCTAAATTGTGGAACACGGAGTTTTTAGGGTTTTATGATGGCAGCACCTTGTGTGGCTTTGTATATTTGGCACATAACAGCAAAATCGTGTTTGTTATGTTTTTTGCCGTAGATAAACGCCTTCGCTCAAAAGGTTACGGAAGCGCTATATTACAGAGTATACAAAGCAAGTATCCCGAAAAAAAGATTATCATTTCCATTGAACCCTGTGATAAAGATGCCCCTGACATAGAACTGAGAACAAGGCGAAAAGGCTTTTATATGCGAAACAAATACCAGGAAACAGGATATATGATGAAATTAAACGGCATTGTTCAAGAAATAATCATCAGCAACGGCGAATTTGATAAAAAACAATTCCGCACTTTCTTTGCAGCGTATAGTAATGGCACTATGTGGCCAAGGATATGGAAACAGGCCAAATAAGCGTAATTTCCAGCTTATCGGGCGGTCATGGTTCAAGGGTGGCCACCCGCTTTCAATATTTATCAGAATACTCTTGAAAAACAGCTGTCAGCAGCACAAATCTGGAACAGGGAGCATTTCTTTCCCCCCTTGACAACCGTCCCGCCCGGTGATATAGTTCTCTCAAACCGGCAATGACGGAGAAGAACCCGCAAAGCGGCGCACAGAGAGGGACGCGTTTTGGTGGAAGCGCCCCGCGCGCAGCGGCGGGCGGTACCGCTCCCGAGCCGCCCGGGATGACCGGGACGTCTGCCGCACGTTACAGCGGCCACGAGCGGCAAGTTGTCACGCGGGCTTCTTGCAAGCAGGGTGGAACCGTGGAGTTATAGAAGCGCGAGGGTAGACACATAGGCCCGGATGGACTGGAGCGAGGGGCAAAACCCAGGCAGGCGTGCCTGCCGGATTTGCCCCGAGTCGGAGGGAAGCCGGGCCGTGTATGTGTCCAACCCGAGCGTGACAATGCTTCACCCCTGAATCTCAGGGGTGAAGCGTTTTGTTTTGCCCCGAAACGCCTCCTTTGGCAAAGGAGGTGGCATTCGCAAAGCGGATGACGGAGGATTGTATTTCGCCGCAGGCGGAATGCGCGAAGCGAGCAAGTTTTCGGAAGCCTTATTTACTTTGTACATTTTGGCTTTGCCAAAATACAATCCCCACCCGGCTTCGCCGGGAGCCCCTTTGCCAAAGGGGCCTTTATGAAAAGGAGGAAATGCCAAAATGTCCGAAGAAAACAACCAGTATACCTTTGAAAACGAGCAGTACCGCCGCACCTACTGGCACACCTGCTCCCACGTGCTGGCCCAGGCCATGAAGCGGCTCCATCCGGAGGTGAAGCTGGCCATCGGCCCGTCCATCGACAACGGCTTCTACTACGACTTCGACACCCCCCAGCCCTTCACCGAGGGGGAGCTGGCCGAGCTGGAGGCCGAAATGCGCAAGATCTGCAAGGAGAAGCTGAAGCTGGAGCGGTTCGAGCTGCCCCGGGAGGAAGCCGTGAAGTTCATGGAGGAGCGGGGCGAGCCCTACAAGGTGGAGCTGATCCACGATCTCCCCGAGGACGCGGTGATCTCCTTCTATAAGCAGGGCGACTTCACCGACCTGTGCGCCGGCCCCCACCTGGACTCCACCGGGCGGATCAAGGGCAACGCCATCAAGCTCACCGCCTGCAACGCCGCCTACTGGCGGGGGGACAGCAATCGGGAGACCCTCCAGCGCATCTACGGCGTGGCCTTCCCCAAGAAGGACGAGCTGGACGAGTACCTGGCGAAAATCGAGGAGGCCAAAAAGCGGGATCACCGCAAGCTGGGCCGCGAGCTGGGCCTGTTCATGCTACGGGACGAGGGCCCCGGCTTCCCCTTCTTCCTGCCGAAAGGCATGGTGCTGAAAAACACCCTCATCGACTACTGGCGGCAGATCCACAAGAAGTACGGCTATGTGGAGATCTCCACCCCCATCATGCTGAACCGCCAGCTCTGGGAGCGCTCCGGCCACTGGGACCACTACAAGAACAATATGTACACCACCGTGATTGACGACGTGGACTTCGCCGTCAAGCCCATGAACTGCCCCGGCGGGATGCTGGTGTACGCCAGCGAGCCCCACTCCTACAAGGAGCTGCCCCTGCGGGTGGGCGAGCTGGGCCTGGTCCACCGCCACGAGCTGTCCGGCGCCCTCCACGGCCTGTTCCGGGTGCGCTGCTTCACCCAGGACGACGCCCACATCTTTATGACCCCCGACCAGATGAAGGACGTGATCCAGGAGACGGTGCGGCTGTTCGACGAGGTATACTCCACCTTCGGCCTGCGCTACACCATCGAGCTGTCCACCATGCCCGAGGATCACATCGGCACCGTGGATGAGTGGGAGCGCAACCAGGACATCCTGAAAGCCGCCATCACCGATATGGGCAAGGAGTTCGTCATCAACGAGGGGGACGGGGCCTTCTACGGGCCCAAGCTGGACTTCCACCTGGCCGACGCCTTGGGGCATACCTGGCAGTGCGGCACCATCCAGCTGGATTCCCAGCTGCCTGAGCGCTTCGAGCTGGAGTACACCGGCGAGGACGGCCAGAAGCACCGCCCCGTGATGATCCACCGGGTGGTGCTGGGCTCCATCGAGCGGTTCATCGGCAGCATCACCGAGCACTTTGCCGGGGCGTTCCCGGCGTGGCTGGCCCCTGTGCAGGTGAAGGTGCTGCCCGTCACCGACCGGGCGGAGGAGTACGCCGCCCAGGTGTCCGCCAAGCTGGACGAGCTGGGCTTCCGCTGCGAGGTGGACGGCCGCAACGAGAAGATCGGCAAGAAGATCCGGGAGGCCACCCTGGAGAAGGTGCCCTATATGCTGGTGGTGGGCGACCGGGACATGGAGAACGGCACCGTCTCCCCCCGGCACCGCTCCGGCGAGGACCTGGGGGCCATGGCCCTGGACGCCTTCGCCGCCCTGCTGGGGGACGAGGTCAAGAGCAAGGCAATCAAGTAAATGCCAAAAGCGCCGCCGGGCCACCGGCGGCGCTTTTTGACCGAAACCGGGGGAAGTCAAGTCATCTCCTCTTGCAATTTTCCCGGAAGTATGATATATATGATTGCAATACCTTAATCAAAGGTAAATCTTTACTTATTCTAGGAGTTGATTTGTCCCCATGGACCCTGACAGTATGATACTGCTGGCCGTGCTGGTGCTGATGGTGGTCATGTCCGGCTACTTTTCCGCCACGGAGACGGCCTTCACCTCCCTCAACCGCATCCGCCTGAAGAGCCGCGCCGACAACGGCGACAAAAAGGCGGAAAAGACCCTGGCCCTGGCAGAGGATTACGACAGGCTGCTGTCCACCATCCTCATCGGCAACAACATCGTCAACAACGTGGCCGCCACCCTGTCCACCCTGCTGTTCATCAAGCTCATCGGCCAGGTCAACGGTCCGGCGGTGTCCACCATCGTGCTCACCGTGGTGGTGCTCATCTTCGGCGAAATCTCCCCCAAGAGTCTGGCCAAGGAGTCCCCGGAGGCTTTCGCCATGTTCTCCGCGCCGCTGCTGCGGCTGTTCATGGCGGTGCTCACCCCGCTGAACTTCCTGTTCGGCCTGTGGAAAAAACTGCTCACCCTGCTGTTCCACAAGGAGGAGGACGAGGGCATCACCGACGAGGAACTGGTCACCATGGTGGAGGAGGCGGAGGACCAGGGCGGCCTGGACAAGGAGGAGAGCCAGCTCATTCGCTCCGCCATCCGCTTTGACGACCTGGAGGCCGGGGATATCCTCACCCCCCGGGTGGACGTGGTGGCGGTAGAGGACGTCTCCACCCTGTCCGAGGTGGCGGCGGTATTCGCCGCCGAGGGCTACTCCCGCCTGCCCGTGTATCATGAGAGCATCGACGACGTGGTGGGCGTGATCCACCAGAAGGACCTGTTCTCCGCCCGCTACCACGGCCGGGACCAGCTCTCCCCCCTGGTGCGCCCGGTGCTGCACATCACCTCGGGCACCAAGATCGACGACCTCATGCGCCAGTTCCAGCGCACCAAAACCCAGATGGCGGTGGTGGTGGACGAGTACGGCGGCACCGAGGGCATCCTCACCATGGAGGACATTGTGGAGGAACTGGTGGGCGAGATCTGGGACGAGCACGACGAAGTGGTGGAGGAGTTCCGCAAGCAGCCCGACGGCAGCTACCTCATCGCCTGCTCCGCCGACCTGGACGACCTGTACGACCTGTTTGAGGTCACCGGAGAGTGCGACGCGGCCACCGTGTCCGGCTGGGTGCTGGAACAGCTGGGCCGGGTGCCCGAGGTGGGGGACCGCTTTATCTGGGAGAACCTGGACGTGACTGTCACCCGGGCCGAGCACCACCGGGTGCTGGAGATCAAAGTGGTGGTACTGCCCCCCCTCGAAGAGGACGGCGACAAAAAATAGCAAACGTGCCCTGGCCTTGCGGCCAGGGCACGTTTTTCATCGTCTTTTCCGGCTGCCCGCGGCGGCCAGGGCCAGCCCCGCCAGGGACAGCGCCCCCAGCGCCAGCCCGGGCATCAGCCCCGGCGGGGTGTAGCGCAGCTCCACCTCCCGCGCCCCGGCGGGCAGCTCCACATACAAAAACGTGTCCAGCCAGCTTCCAGTCTCCGCCCGCCCGCCGTCCACATAAGCGGCCCAGCCCGGTTCCGCCGGGATGGTGGTGACCAGTCCCCCCGCCTCCCCGTCTTGAACCGTCAGCCGCACCCGGCCGTCTTTCTCCACCGATATGATCTCGACGTTGTCCAGCCTCTCCACGGCGGCGTGGAGGGCGTCCGTGTCCAGCTCCCACAGCTGGCCGCTCCAGCCCCCGGAGTGCCGCACCGTAACCGTCCACTCCTCCCCGGCGCTGGGCGTGCCCAGGTAGTGGACGCACGCCGCCTCGCTGGGGCCCAGCCAGAGCAGGTGCTCCCCGTTCACCAGCACCTCGGCCAGCCCGGAGGCGGACAGGTCGGCGTAGACCGGCCTCCCCGTGCCGGTGAAGGTGAACACGCTCTCCCCCGCCCCGGCGGACACCTGGGCGGACATGGGGACGAACACCGGCCCGCCGGCCCCGGAGAGGCAGCAGAGCAGGCTGTTCTGCCGCTCAAAGGGGGTCTCGCCGAACAGCTTTCCCTCCACCGCCTCCGGGGAGAAGGCCAGCGGCAGCGCGTTGGGATTTTTCCAAAGGGTCAGCTCCCCCGCCTGGGCAACGGCCTCGTACCCAGCTGGCATCTCGTCTCTGCTGACGACGTAGTCCACCCCCAGCAGCGCGTCGGTGACGGGGGTGGAGCCGTAGTAGGCGCACCACATCCAGCTCTGGGCGAAGCCCAGGCCCTTCAGCGTCCGGTTCACCTGGCCGTTGTAGAGGCTACTGTAATGGGTGATGCCGGGGTAGCCGAAGGCCAGGGGGCTGTTGAACCCCCGGTCCTCCGCCGCCCCCATGCGGAAAAAGCCGCCCCCGGCGTCCTCCCGCGCCGCCCCGGCCAATTCCGCGTTGGCGGCATAGGAATCCCGGTACGCCCGGCAGGAGTCGGAGTGAAACTGCCCCTCCAGCCCGCCCAGAATGCTTTTCGCGTTAAAGCCCAGCTCCAGCACCGTGAACGCCGCCAGCGCCAGCGCCGCGCACCGCCCCGCCCAGGCGCCCCTCAGCCGCTCCCCCAGCGCCCCCAGGGCCGGGACCGTCAGGCACAGCAGCGCGAAGGAGAACAGGAACGCGTAGCGGAAGGGGAACCAGTTGGGCCGCTGGAACAGGTGCCACGCCCTGTCCAGGGGGGAGAGCAGCATGGAGAGCGCCACGGCGGCCAGCAGGCCCAAGCCGGCCAGCTTTTCCCGACGGGGAAACTCCCCCAGGAGAAAGTAGAGCAGGGCCAGCACCAGCGCCGCGGTGCCGCAGAACAGGTAGGGCGGCGCGCCGTAGGTGATGGACTCGTACCGCCCCGGCAGCAGCTGGCCCAGCAGCTCCAGGGGTGCGCAGGCCAGCAGCCCGTCGTAGCCCACGCTGCCGCCGCTGAATTTCCCGTTGAACATGGCCAGGAAGGTGGGCAGCCACAGCCACGCCGTCAGCCCCAGGGCGCAGGTGGCGCCGCCAAAGAATCGCAGCAGAACCCTTTTCAGCGCCCTTCGCCCCGGCTGGGCAGCCACCAGCCGCGCGCACAGGTACAGCGCGCAGAAAACGCCCACCATGTAAGAAATGTACCAGGTGGAGAGGAAGCACACCGTCAGCGCCGCGATGAACGGCCCCGCCCCCCGTCCGGCCAGAATCCGCTCCAGCGCCAGCAGGATGAGGGGCAGCCAGATCACGCCGTCCAGCCACATCACGCAGATGGAATAGGCCATGTTGTAGGACATCAGCGCGTAGCACACCGCGCCCAGCAGCGCCGCCCCGCGGCGGCCGGGGAAGCGCCAGCGGGCGAACAGGCAGAAGCTCAGCCCCGCCAGCCCCACCTTCAAAACGATGAGCAGCATCAGCGCCACGGGCATTTCCTCGTTTGGCACAAACAGGGTGAGGAGAGACAGGGGGCTGGACACATAATAGGAGAACACCCCGATATACCCGGTGCCCAGCGCCTTGGACCAGGAGAAGAGCAGCTCCCCGTTTTTCAGCGCGCAGAAAAACTCCACATACTGGCTGGACATATCGGAGACCAGCACCGTCCTGTCCCCCCAGGGGGCCAGGCCAAGGGACGCGTACGCCCACAGCATCACCGCCGCCGGCACGGCGAAGGCCAGGGCGCACACCGCCGCCCCGGCCCGGTCAAAGCTCTTTCCCGTCTTTTTCATCTTCGCTCCGGCCTCCTCCCTGCTCCCGCAGGATGTAGATGGGCCGCCGCTTGACCTCCAGATAGGTCTTGGCCAGATACTGCCCCAAGATTCCGACGCAGAACAGCTGGATGCCCGCCAGGAACAGGATGATGCACACCAGGCTGGGCCAGCCGAAGGCGCTGCCGCCCCACACAAGCTGCCGCACAATGACAAACACGATGGCGAAGAAGGACAGCGCGCACAAAGCCAGCCCCAGCACCGACGCCACCGCCAGCGGCGCGGTGGAAAAGGCCATGATGCCGTCCAGGGCGTAGACCAGCAGCTTGAAGAAGGACCACTTGCTCTCCCCGGCGGCGCGCTGGGCGTTCACCGTCTCCACCCATTTCGTGCGGAAGCCCACCCAGGAAAAGATTCCCTTGGAAAAGCGGTTGTATTCCCGCAGGCGCAGAATGGCGTCCGTCATCTGCCGCGTCATCAGGCGGTAGTCCCGGGCCCCGTCCACAATCTCCGTTTTGCTCATCCGGTTGATGAGCTTGTAGAACTGCCGCGCGAACCAGGAGCGGATGGGGGGCTCCCCCTTCCGGTCCACCCGCCGCACCGCGGCGCAGTCGCACGCCCCGCCCCGCACGGCGTCCAGCAGCTCCGGCAGCAGCTCCGGCGGGTCCTGCAGGTCGGCGTCCATCACCGCCGCGTAGTCCCCCTTGGCGTGCTCCAGCCCCGCGAACATGGCCGCCTCCTTGCCGAAATTCCGGGAGAAGGACAGCCAGCGCACCGCCCTTTCCCGGCCCGCCAGCTCCCGCAGGGCGTCCAGCGTGCCGTCAGTGGAGCCGTCGTCCACAAAAATGTACTCCACGTCCACGCCGGGCAGCCGGGCGCACACCGCCGAGGCCCGCTCGTAGAACGCCCCCAGCGCCGCCTCCTCATTATAGCAGGGGACGATGATGCTCAGCAGCTCCATGGGAGGGCCTCCTTTCCCGGTGTGTGGGTGGACATATTTTACCACGGCCCGCCCCCGGCTGTCAAATGGGGCTCGAAAAGCAGGTTGCGGAGAACCGGGGGATATGCTACAATCACTGGGACAAACTGCAGCGAAAGGAGTCCGCCCCATGCTTGATTTGCGAGACAAAAACACCCGTCCCACCCTGGAGGAGCTGGCTGAGTACGTGGGGAATCCCCTCTTCCCCCGCTTCTGTCAGGAGATCAAGGAGGCGTACCATTGTCAGGAGACCATAGAATACAGCCGGTGCGGCCTGGAACCGGGCTGGAACGTCAAGTTTAAAAAGGCGGGGAAAGCCCTGTGCACCCTGTATCTGCGGGAGGGGTTTTTCACCGCCATGGTGGTGGTGGGCCGGCGGGAACAGGCGGCGGTGGAGGCCGCGCTGCCCGAATGCACGGACCGGCTGCGGGCCGTCTACCAGCGGACGCGGGAGTGCAATGGGCAGCGGTGGCTGATGATTGATCTGGAGGACCAGGACGGCCTGTATCAGGATGTGCTGCGCCTGATCCAGATCCGGAAAAGCAGCTAGCGCCCCTGTCCAGCGGCGCGGGCTGTCACAGCGGAACGGCAAGCGGCCGGAGCCTTTTGGCTCCGGCCGCTCCACGCTGGGCTACGCCGGGGAAAAGGCGTCCTTGCCCAGTTTGCACACCGGGCACACCCAGTCGTCCGGGATGTCCTTGAAGGCGGTCCCCGGCGCGATGCCGCCCTCCGGGTCCCCCGCCTCCGGGTCATACACCCAGCCGCATACGCACAGGTATTTGTCCATGTCGCCCATTCGATCTCATCTCCTTTTTCAGATGGAACCAGTATGCCCGGATCGGAGGCGTTCCACACCGCAAAATCCCGCCTCCTTTTTCCACGCATAGAACCGGGCGTTTTTTCACATCCTTCCCACAGAAGTCAAATGGAAAAGAGGTTCACGCCATGAAACGAACAACCGCCCTGGCGCTGGCGCTCCTTTGCCTGCTCAGCGCCCCGGCTTACGCCGCCCCCCTCCCCGCGGAGATCTCCGCCCCCTCCGCCATCCTGATGGAGAAGACCACCGGAAAGGTCCTGTGCGAGCAGGACGCCGAGGCCCAGTACGAGCCCGCCTCCGTCACCAAGGTGATGACCCTACTGCTGGTGATGGAGGCCATCGACAGCGGGGCCCTGGGCTGGGACGATATGGTCACCGCCTCCCCCCACGCCATCTCCATGGGGGGCAGCCAGATCTGGCTGAAGGAAAACGAGCAGATGACCGTCCGGGACATGGTCAAGGCCGTGACGGTGGTGTCCGCCAACGACTGCGCCGTGGCCCTGGCGGAGCACCTGGCGGGCAGCGAGCCCGCCTTTGTGGACCGGATGAACGAGCGGGCCCGGGAGCTGGGCATGAAGCGCACCACCTTTGTCAACTGCACCGGCCTGCCCGCCCAGGGGCACCTCACCTGCGCCCACGACATCGCCCTGATGAGCCGGGAGCTGATCCTGAACCACCCCTCTATCCGGGAGTTCACCACCATCTGGATGGACACCCTCCGGGACGGCACGTTTCAGCTGTCCAACACCAACCGCCTCATCTTCTATTACGAGGGGGCCACGGGCCTGAAAACCGGCTTCACCGACACGGCGCTCTACTGCCTGTCCGCCACGGCGGAGCGGGACGGCATGGAGCTCATCGCCGTGGTGATGCACGCCCCCACCTCCAACGACCGCTTTGACAGCTGCAAGGCGCTGCTGAACTACGGCTTCGCCAACTACGCCATCACCCCCGTCTACCCTGACCAGGCCATTCCCCCGGTGGAGGTGCTGCTGGGGGAGCGGGACACCGTCCAGCCCGTCACGGCGCGGGAGTGCTCCATCCTGCTGGAGAAGAGCAAGGCCGGGACGGTGACCACCCAGATGGAACTGTCCCCCCAGGTGGAGGCCCCGGTAGAGGCCGGCCAGAAGCTGGGCGAGCTCAAGGTGCTGGTGGACGGCAGGCAGGTGGACGCCATCGACCTCATCGCCCCCCAGGAGGTGCCCCGCCTCGGCATCGGCGGTATCTTCAAGCGGTTCCTGAATACCCTGTTCCTACAGGGGGAGTGACCCCCTGGGGGCGCGCCTCCGGCGGGGGTTGCTTTCTCTCACGCGAGAGAAAGCAACCAAAGAGCGCGCATAGGGGGTTCTCCCCCTATGTACCCCTTTCTTCCTTAGAAAACGGGGTTGCGGATTCCCGGCGCGCAGGATCTGGACTGGCTTCTCCCCCATTTGTGCTACCGCCCGTGTGCAGGTACAATTCCACGCAATTCCCACGGTCAGCGCCTAAGGGGTGTGCCGTTCGGGGTGTCAGCATAAAGCAGGCCCGCCGGGTAACCGGCGGGCCGTTCGTTATTCCGCTTCCTTTACTAACGCTTCCCCGGCAAGGTAAATATCCCCCGCCCCTACCGTGAGGATCAAATCCCCCGGCTGGGCCAGCCGCCTGAGCTTTTCCGTCACGTCGGCCAGAGTGGGGCAGAACACGCTGCCGGGAATTTTCGCCGCCAGGTCGGCGGAGGAGATGCCGATGTCGTTGTCCTCCCGGGCGGCGAAGATTTCCGCCAGCAGGGTGACCGCGGGCCGCCTCAGCACCTCCACGAAGTCGTCGAACAGCTCGTGGGTGCGGGAGTAGGTGTGGGGCTGGAAGGCGCAGATCACCCGCTTGAAGTCCAGCGCCGCCGCCGTGTCCAGCAGCGCCGCCAGCTCGCCGGGGTGGTGGGCGTAGTCGTCGCACACCTCTGCGCCGTTGTACATCCCCTTGTACTCAAACCTGCGCCCGGGCAGGCGGAAGTCCCGCATCCCGTCCTCCACCGCCCGTCCGGGCACCTTGAGGGCGATGGCCGCGGCGGCGGCCGCCAGGGCGTTTTTCACGTTGTGGACCCCCGGCACGGACAGGTCCAGGTGGGCGTACTTCTCCCCCCGGTACACCACGTCGAAGGAGCCGAAGCCGTGGGCCATGGACAGGTTCTCCGCGTGGACGTCCCCTTTTTCAATGCCGAAGGTCATCACGGGCCGGGTCTCCCCCCGGAGGGTGAACATGGTGTTCTCATCCTCGCAGTTTGCCACGATGAGCCCGTCCTCCGGCACCTTGTCCGCGAAAGCCCGAAAGGACTTTTCCACGTCCGCCAGATCCTTGAAATAGTCCAGGTGGTCGGCCTCCACGTTGAGGATCACCGCCACCGTGGGGAAGAAGGACAAAAAGGAGTCACAGTACTCGCAGGACTCCAGGATGATGGTGTCCCCATGGCCCACCCGGTGGCCCGCCTCCAGCAGGGGCAGGGTGCCGCCGATCATCACCGTGGGGTCGGCCTGGGCCGCCATGAAGATGTGGGTGCACATGGAGGTGGTGGTGGTCTTGCCGTGGGTGCCCGAGATGCAAAGGGCGTTGTGGTAATCCCGCATGATGGCCCCCCAGGCCTGGGCCCGCTCGAACACGGGGATGCCGCCGTCCAGCGCGGCCCTGATCTCCGGGTTGCCGTCGTGGACGGCGGCGGTGCGCACCACGCAGTCCGCCCCCTCCACGCTCCCGGGCAGGTGGCCGATGGCCACCGGGATGCCCAGCGCGCGCAGGTGGAGCACCGTGGCGCTCTCCCGCTGGTCGGAGCCGGTGACCTTCACCCCCGCCCCGTGGAGCACCTCCGCCAGCGAGGCCATGGACACCCCGCCGATGCCCACCAGATGGGCCCGCTTCCCCGCCTTCAAATAGTCCCGGATGTTCCTGTTCTCCATATCATTACCCCAAATCAAAGCGTCATTTCACGCATTTTCACATAGAAAGCAACCTATTATACAATGGGCCGCGGGAAAATGCAACCATGAATCCAGTATAAGCGGAAGGCTGGGGATTTAGACGGGCCGGACGGGCCGCCGGCGCAAAAAAATAAGGATGCCCGGCGGGTATCGAACCCGCCGGGCGTCCGTTCTGCCATCCGTCCTACCGGATGAAATCCACGTCCACGTCGCCCAGGTCGCTTTTGGCCTCCAGCTGATAGGGGCAGTTCCCCTTCTGCACCGCCTTGTCGCCCCGGCCCACGCCGTTCACCGTCACTTTGCCCAGGCTGCACTTCAGCTCGTACCCGCACTCCTGTTCCGCGCAGCCCAGGCTGGCCTCCACCTGGCCCAGGTTGGTCTTCAGCTCGATCTCCAGCCCCTCGGACAGCTCCTCCAGGCTCAGGGTCACGTCGCCCATGCTGCTGTCCAGGTTGATCTCCTTCGCCACCCGCGAGTCATGGCACTCCACCTCGCCCAGGTCGCTTTTGGCCTCCAGCTCCTGGGCGGATACGCCGTATACCTCCACGTCGCCCAGGTTGGTCTTGGCGTTCAGCTTTTTCTCCGCCGTCAGGTCGGACAGCAGGATGTCCCCCAGGCTGGTCTTGACGTTCGCCTTCTCCAGCCGGACATTGTCCGGCACCGTGATGTCCACGCTCAGGCTGTGCTCTCCCATCAGCCCGTTCAGGTTCATTTGGAAGCCGCCCGGCTTCGCGTCCTGGATTTTCAGCCTGCCGTCCTCAATCTTCCACTTCAGCTCATAGCCGCCCAGGTCGCCCACCCGCGCGATGGACAGGGAGTAGTCCCTCCCGGCGCACACCGTGATCCGGCCGAAGCTGATCTCCGCGTCAATGCCGGAGAACGCGTCCAGGCAGCCGTCCTCCCGGGCCCAGAAGCCCTCGCCGGAGCCTGCGTCCCCCTCGCCCTCTTGGTAGACAGCTGGTATTCTGGCGGTGTACTCCGGGTCCCCCTCATAGGCGGCGCCAAACTGGGCGTTGTCCACTTCCTCCACCTTTGCCTCCGGGCTGCTGGTGACGTAGGCGGCCGCGTTCCGGCCCACCAGCCGCCCAAAGGCAGCCGCGCCCATGGCAATGCTCACCACCGTGAACAGGAGGACCGCCGCCGTAATCCCCGCCGCCAGCAGCCACGGCCACTTTTTCTTTTTCGGGGGCGTCCAGCGGTTGGCCTGCTCCCAGGTGGTGTAGCCCCCCTCCACCGCCAGGCGGCAGGACAGGGCCCAGGGGTCCCCCAGCTCGGCCACCACCTGGGCCTCCCGGTCCGGCCCGGCCTCCTCGAAATATTCCGCGTAGTAGCGCAGGATGTCCTGCCGCTCCCGCTCGGGCACCCAGCGGGCCAGCCCCTCGGCCAGCTCAGCCAAATAGGAAAGTTTATCCATGTCCCTCTTCCTCCTTCATCAGTTCCTCCACGCCGTCCCGGAATTGCGCCCATTCCCCCCGCCGCCGCTCCAGCTGGGTGCGGCCCACGGGGGTGATGGCGTAATAGCGGCGGTTGCGGCCCTGATAGGGCCGGTCGTACACCTTCAGCAGTCCGTCCCGCTGCAGCCGCCGCAATACCGGGTACAGGGTGGATTCGGAAATTTCCAGCCGGGCCTTCACCTGCTGCGTCAGAATATAGCCGTAGGCGTCCCCGTGGGACAGCACCGCCAGCACACACCCCTCCAGCAGCTGGGGCCCAATCGCGTATGCCATATACCCGCCTCCTCTCGCCGCCGCAAGGCCGGGACCCGGCTTTGCAGGCGTTCCATCTCTGGATGTTCATATTATAGATTATATAATATTGCCTTGTCAATATACCAGCGCACAATTTTACAAATTCTTAAAAAATACCAAAAGAGCGCCCCCGGTGGGGGCGCTCTCCGCTGTCCGTTTCTCCGCGCTTCTGCTGTCACGCTGCGCAGCCAGCTGGTCGCTCGGTCGCTTTCGCTCCGACTCGGCCTGGTCTGCGGGACGCATCTGCGTCCCTCCGCTCGTGTCTCGCCTTCGGCTCGGTCGGCGGTGGACGCTTGCCACTGGCAAGCACCGCCCTCGCTCTGCTCCAAGCTCCCTCGCAGCCGCCTGCTCCGCGCTTCTTGCTGGGGCCCCCGCAAAGCCGGCCTTTGGCTTTGTGGGGAAAGGAGGCGCAGTGAAATGAGCGAGCTTTCGCCAACGGCGGAAGTGAGCGATATGGAGCTTGCGCCGACGCTGTCACGCTGCGCGCCCTCCGCGACGGCGTCTAAGCCACTCCGACTGCGCGCGCCGTTTTCCGGCCCTGCGGGCCGAAAAGCCGTCCACTCCGCTCCGTATCTTAGCCGCCTGCTCCCGGGCGCTCCGCGCTTCTTTATGACATCTGCCGGCTCCGGGAGATGTTCATCGTGCCGTCCTGCATCTCGTTCACCCACTCCAGGCTTCGCCCGGTGCCGTTGGCCACGCAGGAGATGGCGTCGTCGGCCACGTAGGTCTCAATGCCCGTGTGGGACTCGATCAGCTTGTCAAAGCCCCACACCAGCGACCCGCCGCCGGTCATGATGATGCCGTTGCTGGAGATGTCGGCCACCAGCTCGGGGGGCGTGCGCTCCAGCACGCCGTGGATGGCCTCCAGGATGCGGGAGCAGGGCTCCTCGAAAGCCTCGATCATCTCGCCGGAGGTGACGGAGAACACCCGGGGCAGGCCGGTCATCAGGCAGCGGCCCTTGACCTCCATGGAGATCTCCTCCGGCCGGGGGAACACGCAGCCGATGGTCATTTTCAGTTCCTCCGCCGTGCGGTCGCCGATGAGCACGTTGTGCCGCTTGCGGATGTACTTGATGACCGCCTCGCTGAATGCGTCTCCCGCCACCTTGATGGACGCGGACTCCACAATTCCGGACAGGGAGATCACGGCGATATCCGCCGTGCCGCCGCCGATGTCCACCACCATGTGGCCGTCGGGCTGGGTGATGTCCACCCCCGCGCCGATGGCGGCGGCCAGGGGCTCCTCAATGAGGTACACCCGCCGGGCCCCGGCCTGGATGCCCGCGTCGATGACGGCGCGCTCCTCCACCTCGGTGATGCCGGAGGGCACGCAGATCACCACCCGGGGCTTGAACACCCGCACGGGGGCCACCTTGCGGATGAACTCCCGGAGCATCCGCTCGGTCATGTCGTAGTCGGAGATGACCCCCTCCCGCAGCGGGCGGATGGCCACGATGTTGCCGGGGGTCTTGCCCAGCATCTGCTGGGCCTCGGTGCCCACCTTGAGCAGCTTTCCGGTGTTTTTGTCCAGCGCCACCACCGACGGCTCCCGCAGCACGATGCCCTTGTCCTTGATATAGACCAGTACGCTGGCGGTGCCCAAATCAATGCCGATATCTCTTGCAAACATAGCTTTCACTCCTGTATCAATCCTGCGCCGGGCCCCATCACTGGGAAGTCTGCCCCAAAAGCGCTCTGTGTAGTCATATTCACAGACCCATACCGGGTACACTCAATAATCATACCTGACAAATCCTGATTTTGCAAGTCTTTTTCCCCGCTCCGCACCTTAAATTTTCGTGAAGGCAAAAAACAAGGCCGCCCCCGGCAGGGCGGCCTAAATCACGTCCTCTCCCAGCAGAATTTTGGGCATGGTGATCAGGCAGCGGTTCCATCGCTTGTAAAACCGCTCCAGCCCCAGCTTGGACACGCGGGCGTGGGCCTCCCCGTCCTCCAGTGTCCAGTGCAGCATATAGGTGACTTTCCCCGCCCATCTTGTCAGGCGGATGGGTAGCTGCCCCTCCTTCACCGCCTTGAAGTCCGCCTGCCGGTGGGTCCGCTTGACGTACTTCACGTCGATCACCCCGGGCTGCTCCCGGTAGAACTCGGCGACCTCCCTCATCAGGGCCTCTATCTCGTCCTGCTTTTCCACCTTTGCCTCGTAAATGCAAATCTCGTGGAACACCCCAGTCCCTCCCTCTTCGGCCCTTTAACAGCCCCCAGACAAAACTCCGGCCCCCAGCCGTCCTCTTCCGCGGCTGGGGGCCTACTTCTGGGTTTTGTTGTCCAAGGGCCTGTACCTTCACTTTCCTCCGATCTATCGGACGTTTTGCGTTGGGGTTCCGCTTGAAACTGCTGTCTCCCTGTTTCCTCAAACAATGGTGGGCTTCAGACTTGATCTGGCTTCCTTCGCTTGCTTAAGCGTGTTTGGAACGAGCTGAGGCTTCGTTTCACTTTGCGTTTCCCAATCGCGAAAAGAGTGGTGCGTTCTACGTTAGTACATTGGACTCACCTTTTCCTTTCTGTCTGTATTGTACGATAAGCGCCGGGATTTGTCAACCCCTTTTTGTGAAATTTTTTAAAAAATCTGCCGGCCCGCCCGGGCGGGGCCGGGGCGCGCCCCTCACCCCTCCCCGCCCTCGAAGCCGTCGTTTTCAACGGCCAGCCCGTACCAGCTCAGCCCGGCGGCCGCGGCCCGCCCCCAGGTGGGATGCCGGCCGGCCGCCATGGCCCACGTGTTGTACCAGAATACGTAGGTGATGTCCAGGTGGCTGGGCAGAATCTCCTCGATGATGGCCCGCAGCTGGGGGAAGCCCTCCGGAATGCCCGCCGTCTCCGGGAAGTACACCTTCACATAGCCGGGCCTGCCCGTCTCCTCCGCCCTGACGTTCAGGCCGCACCCCCGCAGCGTGTCGTTGATGGCCCTGGGGGTGAAGCTGTCGCCGCCGATGCGCAGCAGCGCGGCCAGGGCCGTCCGCCGCTGTCCCGCCGTCCTGCACACGGGGCGGTAGGGCAGCAGCGCCTCAATCCGCTCCAGGCCAAACCCCTCCGCGCTGGTCAGGCTCATCTCCCGGGCGGTGCTGTCCAGCTCCGCCCCCGCGCGGTCCAGGCAGGCCCCGTAGGCGGCCAGCTCCCCCCGGTTGACGGCGCCGGGGCGCAGGTCGTACACCCCCAGGGGCTGGAGCAGCGCCGCCAGATAGTCCTCAAAGTTCAGCGTCATGCCCCCTCCCCGCCTCTGGCAATGCTCAGCTCCCCCAGCACCGGCAGCGTCACGCAGTCCAGGGCGAGATCTGCCTCCGGTTTCTCCAGGCGGCAGTTCGCCACCCCCTCCACACCGTAAATGAGGGAGATGAGCTGGGCCCGCGGCAGGTCCTTCCCCAGCCGCTCGCCGTCGAACCACTCCTCCAGCCGCCGCCGCACCGCCGCGGCCACCGCCTCAAACTCCCTGCCCTCCCCGGCCCACAGCGTCACCGACACGTCCACCCTCTCCGCCGCAGGGGGCACGACCTTGACATCGCACGCAATCTCCCTCATCTGCTCGAAGCGGGCCTGGAGGGCGTCCAGCAGCTCCTGGCTGGGCACGCCCCTCCGGGCGGCGGGCACGATATCCACGGTGCCCACCCCCCGGCTGCGGGGCAGCACCGTCACCGCCGCCACCTCGTCAAAAGACATGGCCGTCTGGCGGTAAAACGCGTTGTTGGCGCCGTTGGCCAGGCGGCGGAAGGTGTCCAGCACCCGCTCCCGCAGTTCCCGGTCCCCCTCCCGGTCCCGCCCGCCGGACAGGGCGGAGGGGTTGGCGCAGGCCGCGATGCCCGCGGGAGGCAGCGCCATATACACAATGGCGCCCCGGTCCGCGTTGCCCGCCGCCCCCGCCTCCGCCGCCGTCACCGGCACCTCGCCGTACAGTTCCCCCGCCGGCACCCTTCCGGCCCGGTCGGTGGTGAAGCGCACGCCCTCCGCGGTCATGCACACCGTCCCCGCCGGAATCTCCACGTCGCCCTCCCGGGCCTGATCCACATAAAACCGCACCGTCCCCGCCGCCCGGAGCGCCTCCCGGCGGGCCACGCCCCGGAGCTGGGCGTGTTTGTCCAGGTCCTCCCCCTCCGCTGTCTGGGGGAAGCACTGCCGCCGGGTCCACTCCGCCTGAACGTACAGGCTGTATATCTGGGCCGCCACCGCGTAAAACCGCACCGCCAGCTCGCTGCTGGCCCCGGCCGCCTGTCCGGTCTTTTCCTGGAACTGCGCGGCCAGCCCCTGGTAGATCTCCTCCAATGTAATCAATGTCTCACTCCTCCAGCTGCGCCGTCACCCGCAGCCCTTCGCCTCTCCACAGCAGCTCCACCGCCACGCACAGCGCGTCCCCCTCCTGGGTCACCTTCGCCCCGGTCACCGCCACCCCGGGCAGGCCGGCCAGCGCCTCCACGGCGAACTGCCGGGCCAGGCTGTCCCAGCCGGAGGGCTTCTCCCGGCGCAGCTGGTGCATCCGGCTGCCCAGCTCCGGCAGGAAGGGGAAGCTCCCCCGCCGGGCGGTGAGCCGGAACAGCACCTCGCCCATCAGCGCTTCGCCGTCCGCGGCCACCGCCGCCGCGCCGTTTTCGCCGGCGGCGTAGTCCCTGTCCTTCAGCAGCAGGCTCATCCGAGTCCTCCCCCCAATATGCCCGCCGCAATCCGCCTGATCAGGTCCTCCAGCAGCTCGCCGTTGACGTAGACCTGCCCCTCCAGGTCAATCCGCTTCCCGCGCACCGCTGTCCTGCCCCGGCTCCTGACGTCTACCGCCTCCCCGTCCAGGACCAGGGTTTCCGCCCGGATCTCCACCTGGTCGGGCACATCCCCGTCCTGCTTCGCGCCCACCACGCAGGGGATCTCCCCCCTGCCCTGGATCACCAGCACCCGCTGGCCCACCTTGGGCGTCCAGTGGTAGCCCGCCGGGGAGTAGATGTGCAGCCCCCGCCGCTCCCGGTCCAGCAGCACCGCCGTCTCCCCGCCGCTCATGGTGACGATGCCGGTCTGCCCCTCGCCCTGGTCCGCGGGCCGCTTCTGCTGTCCGCTCAGCCACATTGTAAAACCTCCTTACGTCCGCAGTCCCTTGCCTCAGAGGGGACGCCTTTCTCAGATCATCGCGTCCGTCTCCCCCAGCACCAGGGTGGTGGTCAGCCCGTCTCCATCGCAGCGCACCTCGGTCTGGGCCGCCCGGTACTGCCCGTTGGCCCCGAAGCCATCCAGCTCCACCGACACCAGCTCCCCCGGCCAGGCCAGAAACGCCCCGGCCGCGGTGAGGCGCATCCGCACCCGCTCCCGGCGGGCGGCCCTGAGCTGGTAGCCGGCGGTGTACCGCATGGCGGCGGTCCCCATGGTGTTGGGCACGGTGATGATCTTCCGGGCCCGCCCTCCCTGGGCCTGAAAGGCCGGGTCGGACACCCACTGGGTTCCCCAGGTGGTCCGCCGCCGCACCGCCACCTGGCTGAGCACTCCGTGGCGTTCCTCCCGGTACTCCCAGCCGGTCACCCCGCCGCCCTCCCGGACGCACAGCTCCCGCCCGTCCCCCGGCGGGTCCAGCACCAGCCGGCCCATCCGGTCGAACCGGGGCACAATCCCCCCGTAATAGCAGGCGTACCGCCGCACCACGCTCCACTCGCTCTCCCCGCTGGACACCGTGAAGCCGCTGACGGCGGGCAGCTCCCCGCCCCCCACCGCCTCCACTCCATAGGGCGCCACATGGTCCGCCACAATGTCCGCCCGGGTGCACCGCTGGTACTCGGCGGGCATGGCCTCGTTGTCCAGCAGCAGCGCCGCCATCCCCCGGCCGGACAGCTCCAGGCACAGCCCGTCCTTTCCGCAGATCACGGCGAACTCGTCCACCACCCCGGTGAACACCCGGTTCCCCTCCCACTCCGCGTAAAACCGGCAGGCGGCGGACAGCAGTCGCTCCTGGCCCCTCTCCCACAGGCAGCGCAGGAAAAAGCTGTCGCAGGGGGTGTCGGTGCCGTAGCAGAACTTCCAGCCCACCGCGGCGGGCAGCGTCAGCTCCCCGCCGTCCCCCAGCCCGACCCAGCAGTGGATCATTTCACCCTCACCTTCTGTCCCGGATAGATCAGATTTGGATTCCGTATGCCCGGGTTGAGCTGGATGATCCGATCCAGCTCCGTCCCGTACCGCCGGGACAGCGCCCAAAGGGTGTCGCCCCGCGCCACGGTATGCCACCGGGCCGTCCGGCTGTCCTCCTCCCCGTCCCCGCCGGAGGCCGGGACGCTCCGGACGGCCAGCTTCCCGTCCCCCGCCCCCTCCACAACCTCCCAGAACTCGAAGGAATAGGCCGCGTAGTCCCGCCGGGGCCTCTGCCGCAGCTCCAGGGCGGCAAACCACGCCGTGGTGGTCATCCAAACCGGGTGGACCAGCACCCCCGGCGTCTCCTCATAAAACACGCTGGCCAGCTTCTTGAAGGTGTCGTAGGCCCCCTGGCCCACAAACTCCCCCTCCCCTCTCAGCACCCGGCGCGTCTGCCCCAGGCTCTGGATCACGTGCCGCCCAAAGGGGATTTTGTGGGCGGCCAGCTTCCGCTCAAAGGCGATGGAATACACCCTGGGGTTGTGGGGCCACACAAAGTTTTTGAACCGCATGGGGGAAAGGATCATGTCTCCGCCTCCTCAAAAAATGCTCATGCCCCCGTCGTACCTCCTGCTGTCCCGCCTCACCGCCCGGTCCAGCTCGTCCACGGTGAGCGAAGCGGCGCGCCCCGGCTCCTCCGCCCGGGCGGCCCGCCCCGCCTGCGTTCCGGCCGGAGCCTGGGGCACGGAACGGGCGGCCTGGGCCGTCCGGCGGTACAGGGTTTCCAGCCCTGCCTCCGCTCTCACCGCGGGGGCTGTCCCGGCTTCCGCCGCCCGGCTCCCCGGCGTTTCCGGCGGATCTCCGCGCCCCTGCGCGGCCCAGGGTGTTCCCCGCCCGAACGGCGCGCCCCCCGCGGGCCCGTCCCCCCGCCGCAGGGGGGACGGCAGGGCGCCGCCGTGAAGGGCCTTCCCCAGCCCCCTGTCCTCCGCCGGGGCCGGCCCCGCGCCCTCCTCCGCCCTCTCCGGGGCGTCCGCCCGCTCTCCGGCCCCAGCTTCCGGGGCGGGCGCGGGGGCGGGGGCCGCTGTCCCCTCCAGCCCCAGCGCGTCCTCCTGCCCGTCCCCGCTCTCGTCCTCCAGCAGCTTCAGCACCTCTTCCAGCCAGTCAACCGCCGCCCCCGCCCCCCTTCAGCTCCTGATACCGCGCCCAGTCAAACCCGCCGCCGGTCTCCCAGCTTCCCCTGGGCGCGCCGCACACGGGGCAGGGCTCCTCCTCCGCCCGCGCCCGGCACTCCGGGCACAGCCGCGCCAGCTCCTCCTCCTGGTCCAGCGCCAGGTTGAGGGCGCACCACAGGTAGTCCCGGTCCGTCATTTTTTTCGCCCGCTCCTCCGTGGGCAGAGCGCCAAACAGGCGGAGCACGCGCCATTGAAGGCGCTCATAACGCGCGTGCTCCAGGCTTTTTTTCGCCGGGACAGCGCCTCCTCCCCGTCCAGGGGCGAGGGGTTGCGCTCCCGGTTGAAGGCCGCCCAGCTCTCGGCCAGCCGCGCGATGTCCTCCGCCCGCAGGCTGTCCAGCACCGCCGCGCCGTCCTCATACACCGGCCTGCCCCTCCGCTCCAGCGCCCGGGCCACCAGGCAGGCGTTGCGGCACAGCGCCCGCTCCCTCCCGTCCCGGGCCAGCCCGTCGCCCTCCCGGCGGGCCTCCAGCACCTCCCGGGCGGACAGCAGCCGCAGCTCGCCCCGCGCGGTTTTCATCCGGTCCGCCCCGGTCCAAAACCCGCTGTCCATTTACGCCGCCGTCTCCATCCGGTTCTTGGCCACCAGGGTGAGCCGTTCCGCCACCATCTGGCCCAGCTTGGCCTCCTCCTGGATCTCGCTCCACTGGCAGTCGGAGTAGATCACCTTCCGGTCCGGCTTGCAGATGACCAGCGAGAAATCTTTCAGTCCGTAGAAATCCAGTCCGTCGGCGATGGCCTGGTCGGTGGCGTACAGCCGGGTGAGCTGGATGACATAGCTCTGCGGCCCCTGGACGGTGGCCACCGGCTCCTCCTCCCCGAAGGCCTCCACGGAGTAGGAGGTGCGGGTGGCCTTGCAGCTGTAGCCCTGCACCACCGCCACCTTCCGCCCGTCCAGCTCCAGCCAGATGTCGGAGCTGGTGGGAAACCCCGCGGCGCTCAGTCCCGCGTTGATGCTCATGCTCATTCAATGTCCTCCTTCATATTCACGCCTCGCCTGCTCACGACGGCTCGGACGCTGTCCCATTCACGCTGCGAAGCGGACAGGGCGCTCGGTCGCTTTCGCTTCGTCTCGGGCAAAACCCGCCTGCCGCTTCGCGGCGGCTGGGCTTTTGCCCTCGCTCCGCTCCAAGCTCCCTCACTGTCCCCTTCTCCGCGCTATACCATTCACGCCTCGCCTGCTCACGACGGCTCGGACGCTGTCCCATTCACGCTGCGAAGCGGACAGGGCGCTCGGTCGCTTTCGCTTCGTCTCGGGCAAAACCCGCCTGCCGCTTCGCGGCGGCTGGGCTTTTGCCCTCGCTCCGCTCCAAGCTCCCTCACTGTCCCCTTCTCCGCGCTATACCGTAATATGCGCGGACAGCCAGATCTGGTTGAGCCCGTGGGCCACAGTGAAGGCGAATTCCACCAGGCACACCGTGGGGTCGCTGTCCAGGGCGGACACCGTCACGTCCTCATAGCCGTCGATGATCTCCCGGGCCACCCGTTTTTCCAGCTCCAGCACCGTCTGGGAGCGGATGGCCCCCCGGCTCTGGGCCGTGTTCTTGGCCCGGCTGAATTTGGCGCGCAGGGCGCTGCGGACGCCGGGAATCACCTCGTCCACCACCCGGATGGTGGTCAGCTCCCGCCAGGTCGTGTCGGGCGCGCCCCCGGTCTCCGTCCGGGTCGTCACGCCCCGCACCACATAGCACGCCCCGGCCAGCGTCTCCAGCGGGGTGACGCCCCCCTGCACCAGCAGGTCGATGTCCCCGTCGCCGTAGCTGTCCTCCAGCCCGGTCAGGCCGTAGAGCTGCGCGCCGCCCAGGGGCAGGGCCGGGTCGGTGTTTCCCGCGATGGCCCCCGCCACGGCGGCGGCGCACAGCGCCCCTCCGGAGCCGTCCCCGGCCCCGGGGGCCGCCAGCACCACCCGCTCGCAGTTGAGCTGGCCCGCCCGCTGAACGAGCTGCGCCACGCTCTCCCCGGCCCCGCCGCCCACCACGGCGATCCGCTCCCGCCGCGCCGCGGAGCACTCCTGCACCATGGCCTTCAGCGCCTGCTGCACCGCCAGCTCGGCGCTGTCGCACACCACAATGCCCACGTCCTCCATCGCCGCCACGGCGGCAAAGGCGGCGGCATAGTCTGTCCCGGCCGGCACGCCGTACACCACCCCCGCCCCGTTGCGGATGGCCAGCTGGGCCATCCGGCTCAGGGCGCAGTCGCCCACGTCCGCCGCCGCGCGGCTGTAGCTGGTCCACTGGTAGCTCTGCGCGCCGTCCGCGCCGCTGTAGGCGGCCACCACCGCCACGCTTGCGCCCCCCCGGGCGGCGGCGGTGAGGCTGGACGCCTCGTAGGAGGAATACACCCCCGGTCTCTCATGCCTGGTCACCGCGCTCATCTCATCCTTCCTCTCACCTCAAAGTCCGTGAAGGTCCCTCCGCCCCCGTCCGTCCGGGCCGTCAGCCACGCCCCGCACCGGCAGCTCACCGGCAGGCGGTACAGTCCCTCCCGCTCCAAAAACTCCGTCCGGCCTGTCTCCAGCTCCAGCACGGGCAGCCCCGCCGCCCCCTGGCACACCAGCGTCTCCGCCGCTGTCTCGGCCGCCTGCTGGCAGGCGCGTTCGCCCCCGTCCCGGGGCGCGAAAACGTCGATGGCCAGCGTCAGCTCCGCCTCCCGGCCATAGAGCTCCCGCTCCCTTCCGGTCTCCGGGTCGGCGCGCACCCCCAGGTAATCCTGGAAGCCCCCGGAGGCGCACACCATCTTGGACAGGGACACGGCGGCCACCGCCCCCCTCCAGCGGCCCGCCGGCGCGCCCTCCATGGCGGTGACGGCGTTGAGCCCCGCCTGTCTCAGCTGCTCCGCCACCGCCGCGCGCAGGGCGTTCAGCGCCCCGCTCACGGCGCGTTCTCCCCGCAGGGCCGCAGGGCCAGCCACAGGTGGGTGACCTGCCCGCCCACCCAGATGGGCCGCACCGTCATCACCTCATACCGCCCGCCGCCCCACTCCAGCCAGCCCCCCGGCCCGATTCTGTCCAGGGGCAGCCCCGGCTCCGCCAGCCCCAGGAACCGGTCCTGGGAGAAGGCGCCCAGCGCCCCGGCGGTATACTGCCAGTCCGCCTTGGTCATGGGCTGGACGATGGCCATGCCCCGGCCCGCCTCGGTGCCGTCCTCTTTCCGGCACACCATCTCCTGTCCGCAGGTCTTGATGACCCATTCAAACGCCTCGATCAACCGCTCACCCCCCGAAATGCGAACCCCTCGTCCCGGAAGTGGGGGGCCATGAGCTCCAGGGCTCGCCGGGCCAGCCCGCCGCCGTCCCAGCCCCCCTCCCGGCGCACGGAGATATCCCCGGCGGACAGGGCTGTGACGCCCTCCATCCCCTGTCCCGCCCGCAGCCAGTCCAAAACGGTCCACGCCGCCGCCAGCCGGTAGTCCTCGCCGCACTCCTCCGCCGTCACGCCGTCCTTCAGCCGCCGGTCCAGCATCCGGCACGCGCCGCCGCACAGCGCGCGCAGCACGTCCTCCTGCCCCGCGCCTCCCAGCGCCCGCACCAGCTCCATCACCTGTTCCGTCATGCCCTCAGCCCCCTAGATGAGAAAGGCCCCGTCCGCCGGCTCCTGAGGCGCGGCCTCCTCGCCGTAGCTCAGCTGCACCCCGGGGGCCGGCAGCTTGTCCGCCCTGCCCCGGTACAGCCTGATGAGCCCCAGCAGCTCCTCCTCGTCCAGCCTGCCCGCCACCCGCTCCAGCAGGGCGTGCCCGGCCTCCGGCTCGGCGATGCCGGCGGTTCGCACCAGCTCGCGGCGCAGGCTTTTCAGGTACTTCCGGCCCAGCCGCGCCTCGGCCTCCAGCCGTCCGCCCGCGCTCTTGATGACCCCGGACCTGCGCTGGGCGGGCACCGCCACAAAGGACCACTCGTAGGCGTCCTTCGCCCCGGTGAGCACGCCGCAGCACACCTGCCCGCCGTACTCCTCCCCCTTCTCGTGGGGGCACTGGTCCAGCGGCTGGCCGCAGACGGAGCACAGCACCTGCTCCACGGCGCAGCCCACGCTGACCTCCCGCTTGATGCCGCCGTCGATCTCCGCGATGAGGGCGGCGTTCTCCTGGGTGCGCATCAGATAGGCCCACCCCTTGAGGTAGCGGCAGGGCCGCCCGTCGGCGGTGAGCGCCCCGTCCCCGCCCACCACCTGGGTGCGGTAGATCCGCGCCGTCTGCCCTTTCGCGCTCCACTGGTGGTCGAACACCCCGGGCACCCCCACGAACATGGGGGCCAGCCCGTCCAAAGCACTGTCGTCGAACCGCTCGAAATCCCGGTCGATGTCGTTGTCGCACAGCCGCAGGGTGAAGGTGTACACCTCGTCCGCCCCCAGCTCCCGCCGGGTCAGGCGGTTGATGAGGGCCAGTTCCTCCTCCCCCGGCGCGCCCATGGCCTTGATCCGCGCGTCCTTACTGATCTCCATTTCCATTCTCCTCCTCCATCGCCCTGGCCTGGGCCCGGTACAGCGCCGCCTTGGCCTCCGCCTCCTCGTCCTGGAGGTTCACATCCGCCCACTCCACGCTCACCCGGTCGTCATATCCGTGCAGCCGCAGCCAGAACTCGCAGATCCGCTCCACCACCGGCTCCAGCCCCCGCCGGATGGCGGCGATCTCGCTGGTCATGATGTCCGCCTGCTGGGCGCTCATCCGCTCGGTGGACGACCAGCTCAGCCCCAGCAGGAAGGGCGGAATCCCCGTCTTGGCCACCAGCTGCTCCAGAATCTGCCGCACGGGCACCTCGCTGTCCAGCACCTGGTTGTCCGCCCCGATCACCCGGATGTCCACGTCCCCGGCGCACACGAAATCCCGCACCGCCCCGTCCCGGCCCGCCTGCATGGCGGCGCTCCACTCCCGGGCCACCTGGGCGCACCGGTCCTGGGCGCCGCTCCCGTTCTCCCCCCGGCACGCCACGGCGAAGCGCACGTTGCCCATGCGCTCCCAGTTCTTGCCCACGGCCTGGAAAATCTTCAGCAGGATCTCGGACAAAAAGGGCATGGAGCGCAGCATGGACACCCCGTAGGGCGAGCTGGTCTCCGGCTGGAAGGGAGTGAACAGCAGCAGCTCCTGCCGTTCCGCCTCCCGGACCCTTCCCTCGCTGTCCCGGACGCACAGGGTGATGTCCAGCGGGCTGCCGCCCTCCTTGATCTCCACCCGGCTCACGTCGGCGCACAGCAGCGCGGCGATGTCCCGCCCGTCCCGGCTGGGGACGATCTCGCCCACCGCCCGCCCGCAGGTGAGCATGGAGTCCAGGTACTGGTCGAGAAACGCCTGGATGCCCCGCTGTCCCCGCCCCACGCTCACGGTGCGCAGAAAGTGGTCCAGCTCCTCCTGGGCCCGCCTGTCCCGGCAGGCCGCCGCCACCCCGCCGCACAGCCGCACCAGCTTGCAGATGGCCGCGTCCACCACCGGCACCGCCTCCCGGATGGCCCGGTACAGGGCGGTCTCCCCGTGGCGCAGGGGCGCATACCCGTCCAGCTGGACAAAGGGGTGCCGCCCCGCGTCCCGGAGCTGGGCGGCGACCGCCGCCCGCCGCCCCGTCCTGTTTCCCTTCGCCCCGCCCATCAGATGGTGAGCACCCGGCTGGCGTCCTCAAAAATTTTGGCGCAGCCGGAGATGGTGGTGATGGCGGCCCGCTCCAGCTGGCGGTCGATGAGCTTGTCGTACTCCACCATCACGTCGCCGGCCTTTACCATCTCCAGCGCGTAGTTCTTGTCCAGGCCGATGATCTTCCCCCTGGGCACGGCGGAGGTGCGCAGCACCCGGGCCCCCATGGGGGTGATGAGCCTGCCGGTGCCGTGGAAGTCAAGGCCCGCCGCCGCGTCCTGCATCTGCCGCATTCCCAGCAGCATGGGCATGGTGTCGCTGCCCGCCAGCAGGGTGTTGAGCTGGTAGGGCTCAAAGCTGTTCCAGAAGGCCAGCAGGTCCTTGTAGGCCAGCGTGCCCGCCGTCTCCACGGCGCCCGCCTGGGCGGGGTTTCCGTTGCCGTCCCCGTTGAGGATCACGTCAATCGCGTCCTCCAGGTGCATCCGGCCGATCTGTGCGCCGATCTGCCGCAGGGTGACGGAGAACAGGTCCAGCTTCTGGAAGCGGATGGCCTCATAGGAGGCCACCAGCATCCTGCCCCGCTTGTGGAGCTTCACCAGGCTGTCCCGGGTGCGCACGGTGGTCTGGGGGATGGCCGCCCCCTCGGCCACCTGCTTGAGCTGCCTCTCATCCTCGGGAACGGAGGTGATGGAGCGGTAGTCCATCCCCTCGATCATCGTCTCCGTGGCGGTGATGTCGGGCAGGATGTTGGCCTCCTCCATGCCCGCCTTCACCGCCCGGGCGATGTACTCGGGGAACAGCACCGCCGACTGGCTGGTGGAGAAGAACTTTTCCACCTGGTCGGAGCCCGCGCCCTTCACCCGGATGTCAAACCGTTTGAGCTGCCGCTGGTAGGCGTCCAGCCCCTCCAGGGCGGTGCCCCGGTACTGCTCGCTGGGATCCTGCTTCTCCAGCACCTGGGTGAAGGACCTGCCCGCCTCGTGGTACATCCCCTTTTCCAGCCTCACGCTGTCAAATCTCTGCGCCATATTCTCTCTCCTCCCGTCTGCTCACAGCTTGATCACCGCGGACTTCTCGTCCTCGTCCACCGCCAGCACCAGGCAGCTCAGCCCGCCTGTGGCCACGGCCTTGACGCCGCCCCTGCCGTCCAGCGCCAGCTGCTGCCAGCCCGCCTTGGGCGCCGCGCCGGTGTAGCCAACCTTTGCCGCGCCGCCGATCTGCACCGCCGCCGCGCCGCCCCGCACGCCGCCCAGCAGCACGCCGCAGGGCAGGCCGCCCTCCTCGCCCGGCCCCACCGTGCCGTTTTGGGTGAGGGCCACCGCCATGCCCGGCCGGACGCCGCCGTCCGCCCGGAAGGTGGCGGCAGTCTGCCCCACGCCCTCAAAGCAGATATCCATGCCCATTCTCCTCTCGTTCATGATGTATTTATAGAAATCCCCTTTTCGGGGTATCTCCCTTCGGGGACCTGCTTTCTGCTTGTGCAGAAAGTAGGCAAAGACACACTTAAGGGGGAAAATCCGGCTCGACTTCGGGAGCAGAGGGCGCTCCCTCGCTCGCAGGAATTTTCCCCCTTAAGAAACCCTTTTTACGGGGGACGCCCTATACGGACCGCAAGCGTGTATTTTCCGGCGCGCAATGCCTTCGATGCAGACGCCCCTGTTTGTGCTGCCGCCTGTGCGCAGTCATCGGCTCCACCCGCGGCCCGCCGCCCCGCGCCTTCGGAGTGCGCCGTCCGTGCCCGGGGCGGGCCGCGCCCCTAAAACGCGTCCCGCTCCACGAACCGGGCGGCGCTTCCCCCGCCGCTGTCCAGGCTCATCACGAAGTAACGGATATCGTCCATGGCGTGGTCGTTCTCCTTCCTGACCCGGTCCCCGGCCCCGCCGTCCTCCCAGCGGTACAGGGCGAACTCCCTGGCCGCCGCCCTGCATCCCCTGCAAATCAGAACCCTGCCGGACTTCAGCGCCTCCGCCGTGCGCCGGATGCCCTCCAGCACCCGGTTGTCCGCCTTGCGCACGCTCCAGCCCGCCCTTCGCAGCGTCTCGATAAAGCTGGCCGCCGAAGGGTCCACGACGACCAGTTCAATGCGCCGTCCCCCGGCCAGCCGCTCCAAATCGCCGGCATACTCTCCGTCGGTTTTCTGCCTGCCCGACTCTCGGGCGTCGTAGTAGTACTCGCCGGTCCTGTACCATCTCCCGTCCAGCTCGCCCCACAGCCCGAAGGAGGCGGGGTTGCGCGTCCCGTAGTCGCAGGAGATGCGCCACCGGGCAAAGGGCCCCGCCGGGACCTCCGGCATGGCCTCCGCGTCGAAGAAATCGTACACCAGCCCCTGGCTGGCCTCCCATTCCCCCAGCACGTACCGCCGGTAGAAGCTCCCCCGGAACATCCGCGCGTACCGCTCCCGCACCTCCGGGCCCAGCGCAGGGTTGTCCTCCATGGTGAAGTGCAGGTACAGCGCGTTCTTTTCCTCCGCGCGGAGGACCCACTCCTTGTAAAACCAGTGCTCCGGCCCCGCCGGGTTGCAGGAAAACCAAACCTTCCCGCCCTTCACCGAGCACCGGGCGCAGGCCTGCTCCACAAAGGACCGCGGCATCAGCGCCGCCTCGTCCAGCAGCACCCCCGCCAGCGTCACTCCCTGAATAGACGCAGCACTCCCCTCGTCCCGTCCGCCGTAGAGGTAGAACACGTTTTCCCGTCCCCCGCCCCGCACGGCGATCTCGTTCCGGCTGACCTTTTCCTCCCAGCGGAATCCCATCTCCGTGAGCACCGGCCCGGCCTGCCCCAGCAGGTTCCGGCGCGCCGCGTTGATGGACGCGGCGCACAGCCCGAACCGCTGCCGGTGGAAGCGCGTCATGGCCCACAGGAAAAAGGATACGCTCAGCGCAAGCGTTTTCCCCGACCGCACCGCCCCGTCGCAGATGACGGCGTCAAACCTCCCGTCCCGCCACCACTCCAGCACCTGGCGCTGCTTGGGGGAGAAGGAGAGCTGTTTCATCCGGCACCGCCGTCCCCCTGGCCGGACAGGCCGTTCAGGAACTCCTCCAGGGCCCCGTCCCGGCGCTCCTCCAGCAGCTCCCGCAGCATGGACAGCACCCGCACCTTGTCCACAAACTTGGCCTCAAAGGTGCCGTTGGCGTTGCGTTTCAGCTCCGCCACGCCGCTCAGGTCCAGCCTGTCCACCGTTTCCGCCTCCTCCGGGTCCAGAAACGCCAGCTTCACCACGTCGTTGTTTTTCCACTCCGCCAGCTTTTTCAAATGGGCGAGCAGCTCTTCCCGCCCCGGCTCCTCCGGCCGTTTCCCCTCTCTCTCCATGCTCAACCTCCCCGCATCCCATTTCCCAAACATCTGTTTTGTTGCCTGTTCCGGTGCAACGCATAAAAAAATAACAGGCCCCGCATCCGCACTGCGGATACGGGGCCTGCCTCTGCCGGTGGGGCTGGTTTTTACTTCAGGTTGAAGAAGGCGCTCTTGCCCAGGTACTGGGCGGCGTCGCCCAGTTCCTCTTCGATGCGCAGCAGCTGGTTGTACTTGGCCACGCGGTCGGTGCGGCTGGGGGCGCCGGTCTTGATCTGGCCGGCGTTCACGCCCACCACGATGTCGGCGATGGTGGCGTCCTCGGTCTCGCCGGAGCGGTGGGACACCACGGCGGTGTAGCCGTGCCGGTTGGCCAGCTGGATGGCGTCCAGGGTCTCGGTGAGGGTGCCGATCTGGTTGACCTTGATGAGGATGGAGTTGGCGATGCCGTTGTCCAGGCCCATCTGGAGGCGCTGGGTGTTGGTGACGAACAGGTCGTCGCCCACCAGCTGCACCTTGCCGCCCAGGACGCGGGTGAGCATCTGCCAGCCCTCGATGTCGTCCTCGCCCATGCAGTCCTCCATGGAGATGATGGGGTAGTTGTCGGCGAACTTCTTCCACATATTCACCATCTGCTGCTTGGTGAAGGTCTTCTTGGCCTTGGGCAGGTCATAGCAGCCGGTCTCGGCGTTGTACCAGTCGGACACGGCGGCGTCGATGGCGATCATGAAGTCCTCGCCGGGCTTGTAGCCGGACTTCTCGATGGCGGCCACGATGCACTTGAAGGCGTCCTCGTCCTTCTTCAGGTTGGGGGCGTAGCCGCCCTCGTCGCCCACGCCGGCGGCGGGGGTGCCGTTCTCCTTGAGCACGCTCTTCAGGTTGTGGAACACCTCAGCGCACATCTGGAGGGCCTTCTTCCAGCAGCACGCGCCCACGGGCATAATCATGAACTCCTGGATGTCCACGTTGTTGGTGGCGTGGGCGCCGCCGTTGAGGATGTTCATCATGGGCACGGGCAGGGTCTTGCCGTTCACGCCTCCCACGTAGTTGTACAGGGGCATCCCCAGGCTCTCAGCGGCGGCCTTGGCCACGGCCAGGGAGCAGCCCAGAATGGCGTTGGCGCCCAGGCGGGACTTGTTGGGGGTGCCGTCCAGCTCGATCATGGCCTTGTCGATGGACACCTGGTCCAGGGCGTTCATGCCGATCAGGCACTCGGCCAGCTCGGTGTTCACGTTGGACACGGCCTTCTCCACGCCCTTGCCCAGGTAGCGGCCCTTGTCGCCGTCCCGCAGCTCGCAGGCCTCGTGCACGCCGGTGGAAGCGCCGGAGGGAACCGCGGCGCGGCCCATGGTGCCGTCCTCCAGGACGACCTCCACCTCGACGGTGGGGTTGCCGCGGGAGTCGAGAATTTCACGGCCGAGGACGTCAACGATCTCAAGCATCTGTTTCATGGGAATCAAGCTCCTTTCAAATCTTTCGGGTGTTATAAAATGGATACGGCCCATGTAGGGGCGCACATTGTGCGCCCGCTGGGAACACGCAGATGGGCGCACATTGTGCGCCCCTACAATGGGGCAAAGGATAACAATTATTTCACAATCAGCGTCTGGCCCGTCATTTCGCGGGGCTGTTTCAGGCCCATCAGGTCCAGCATGGTGGGGGCCAGGTCGGCCAGACGGCCGTCCCGCAGCTTCACGTCCGCGCCCACCACGCAGCAGGGCACCAGGTTGGTGGTGTGGGCGGTGAAGGGGGAGCCGTCCGGCTCCACCATGTGCTCGGCGTTGCCGTGGTCGGCGGTGATGAGGGTCACGCCGCCCATTTTGGCGGTGGCCTCCACCACCTGCCCCACGCCGCAGTCCACCGCCTCGGCGGCCTTGACGGCGGCCTCGAACACGCCGGTGTGGCCCACCATGTCGCAGTTGGCGAAGTTGAGTATGACCACGTCGTACTTGCCGCTCTCAATGCGCTTGACGGCCTCGGCGGTGACCTCGGGCTGGCTCATATGGGGCTGGAGGTCGTAGGTGGCCACCTTGGGGGAGGGGATCAGGCACCGGTCCTCGCCGGGGAACACGGTCTCCACGCCGCCGTTGAAGAAGAAGGTGACGTGGGCGTACTTCTCCGTCTCGGCGATGCGCAGCTGGGTCATGCCCTGCTGGGCGATATACTCGCCGAAGATGTTGTCCAGGCTCTCCTTGGGGAAGGCGACGGCCACGTTGGGCATGGAGGCGTCATAGGACGTGGTGCACACGTAGTTCACCTTGAAAAAGCCCTTTTTCCGCTCAAAGCCCTTGAAGTCGGGGTCCACGAAGGTGCGGGTAATCTCACGGGCCCTATCGGGGCGGAAGTTCATGAAGAGGATGGAGTCCCCCTCGCCGATCTGGGCGTTTTCCGCGGTGATGACGGGGATGACGAACTCGTCGGTGACGCCGGCATCATAGCTGGCCTGCATGGCGCCCACCGGGTCGCCGATGAAGCGCTGCTCGCTCTCGCCGTACACCATGGCCTTGTAGGCGCGCTCCACCCGGTCCCAGTTGGTGTCCCGGTCCATGGCGTAATACCGCCCGGAGATGGTGGCGATCTGGGCGCCGTACTGGTCGCAGGTCTCCTTCATCTCGGCCACGAAGCCCTTGCCGGAGGTGGGGGGCACGTCCCGCCCGTCCATGAAGCAGTGGACGAAGATTCTGGGGCAGCCCAGGTCGTGGGCCATCTTCACCGCCGCCTGGATGTGGGTGATGTGGCTGTGGACGCCGCCGTTGGACATCAGGCCGTAGATGTGGACGGCCTTCCCGGCGTTTTTCGCCGCCAGCATGGCGTCCTTATAGGCGGGGTTTGCAAAGAAGTCCCCGTCCTGGATGGCCTTGGTGATCTTGGGCAGGTCCTGGAACACCACCCGGCCCGCGCCGATGTTGGTGTGGCCCACCTCGCTGTTGCCCATCTGCCCGTCGGGCAGGCCCACGTCCAGGCCGGAGGCGGACAGCTTGCAGCAGGGGTTCTCGGCAAACAGCTTATCCAGGTTGGGGGTGTCAGCGGTGTAGATGGCGTTGTCCCCCGCCGCGGTGGAGGCGGACAGGCCGAAGCCGTCCATAATGATTAAGGTGGTGGGTGTTTTCATACAAAGAATACCTTTCTGTCAAAATGGAGCGGTCAGCCGTCCTTTTCATCCGGCTGAGGCTTATAGCTCTCGTCGCCCGATTCAATATACAGCACAAAATCATTGATTTTCTTTTCGCTCCACCCGGCTGCTCTCAATCCTAAAAGCAGTCTTGCGACTTCTGTCATGTTCATAGCCGTTTCTCCTCACATATTGGAATTCAGGCTTGGCCGCAATGGTCCGGCGCTCCTTACTCCTGATTCGCGGCGTTGATGATGGCCATGAAGTCGTCGGGCTTGAGGGACGCGCCGCCGATGAGGCCGCCGTCGATGTCGGGCTGGGCCAGCAGCTCGGCGGCGTTCTTGGCGTTCATGGAGCCGCCGTACTGGATGGTGACGGCCCGGGCCACCCGGGCGCCGTACTGCTTGCGGATGATGGCGCGGATGTGGGTGCACACGGCCCCCGCCTGCTCGGCGGTGGCGGTCTTGCCGGTGCCGATGGCCCAGATGGGCTCATAGGCCACCACCACGCGGCGCACCTGGCCCTCCGTCAGGCCGGCCAGGGCCACCTTCACCTGGTAGGAAATCAGCTCCTCGGTGACGCCCAGCTCCCGCTGCTCCAGGCTCTCGCCCACGCACACGATGGGCCGCAGGCCGGCCTCCAGGGCGGCGTGTACCTTCTTGTTCACGGTGAAGTCGGTCTCGTTATAGTACTGCCGGCGCTCGGAGTGACCGATGATGACATACTTGGCGCCCACGTCCTTGAGCATCTCCACGGTGACCTCGCCGGTGAACGCGCCGCTGGCCTCGTAGTGGCAGGTCTCGCCGCCGATGGCCACCCGGGTGTCCTTGAACAGGCGCACCGCGCCGGGGATGTTCACCCCGGGCACGCACAGCACCACTTCGCACCACTTGTGGCGGCCCAGCTGGGGCTTGATGGCCTCGGCGAAGGCCTTGGTCTCGGTGAGCGTCTTGTTCATCTTCCAGTTGCCGGCGATGATCGTCTTGCGGTACTTCAGATTCATGATTGGGACTCCTTCCAATTATAGTAAAAATGGATGGTTTTTTCTTGGGATATCTCTATGATCCTCTCTAAAAATGAGCGCGGTTCCTTGTAGGGCACGACGACCCCGGCGTGCCGCTCTGCCAGAGCCCCGGCGTGCCCGGTGGTCACGCCCTACAAATTGATTACGCGTCCAGCAGACAAGCCACGCCGGGAAGCTCCTTACCCTCCATAAATTCCAGAGAAGCACCACCACCAGTACTGATGTGGGTCATCTTGTCGGCGTAGCCCAGCTGCTGCACCGCCGCCGCGCTGTCGCCGCCGCCGATGATGGTGATGGCGGAGGTCTTGGACAGGGCCTCGGCCACCGCCTTGGTGCCCGCGGCGAACTTCTCGAACTCGAACACGCCCATGGGGCCGTTCCAGATGACGGTGCCCGCGTCGGCCACCGCGTCACAGTACAGCTTCACGGTGTCGGGGCCGATGTCCAGGCCCTGCCAGCCGTCGGGGATCTCGCCGGCCTTGACCACATCGCTGGCGGCGTCGGGGGCGAACTTGTCGGCGATGACGGTGTCCACGGGGAGCAGCAGCTTCACGCCCTTGTCCGCGGCCTTCTTCACCATGTCGCGGGCGTAATCCTTCCAGTCCTCCTCCAGCAGGGAGTCGCCCACCTTGCCGCCCTGGGCGGCGGAGAAGGTGTAGGCCATGCCGCCGCCGATGATGATGGTGTCGGCGATCTCCAGCAGGTTGTTGATGACGCCGATCTTGGAGGAAACCTTGGAGCCGCCCAGAATGGCCACCAGGGGGCGCTTGGGGTTGGCCAGCGCGCCGCCGATGAAGTCCAGCTCCTTCTGGATCAGGAAGCCGGACACGGCGGGCAGGTAGTCGGCCACGCCGGCGGTGGAGGCGTGGGCGCGGTGCACCGCGCCGAAGGCGTCGGACACGTACACGCCGTCCGCCCCGGCCAGGGCCGCCATCTTCCTGGCCAGCTCCGGGTCGTTCTTGGTCTCGCCCTTCTCAAAGCGGGTGTTCTGCAGCAGCATGATCTCGCCGCCCTTGAGGGCCGCGGCCTTGGCGGTGGCGTCGGGACCCACCACGTCGTCGGCCAGGATCACGTCCCTGCCCAGCAGCTCGCCCAGGCGGGCGGCCACCGGCTCCATGCGCACCTCGTCCAGGGTCTTCTTCCACTTCTCCTCGGTGATGGACGCCTCGTCCTTCCCCTTTTCCAGCTGCTTCTTCTTGTAGCTGTCGAAGGTGGCCACCGGCTTGCCCATGTGGGAGCAGGCGATGACCGCCGCGCCCTGGTCCAGCAGGTACTGGATGGTGGGCAGGGCGGCGCGGATGCGCTTGTCGTCGGTGATGACGCCGCTGCCGTCCTTGGCCATGGGCACGTTGAAGTCGCAGCGCAGGAGGACCTTCTTCCCCTTGACCTCAATGTCCTTGACCGTCTTCTTGTTGTAGTTCATGCCGAAAACTCCTTTCATTCTTACAACTTGAAGTGAATTAGGTTTAACTCATTTTGATGCCATGCCTCATTGTGGTGCCATGCCGCCCGTCCCGCTCAGCCCGGGAAAGCCCTGCTGCTTCAGGGCCTCGTAGGCCAGCACGGCCACCGAGTTGGACAGGTTCAGGCTCCGGGCGTCCTCCCGCATGGGGATGCGGATGCAGCGCCGGGCGTGGGCCATTCGGAACTCCTCGGGCAGTCCGGCGGTCTCCTTGCCGAAGAACAGCCAGCAGCCATCCCGGAACTGCGCTTGGGCGTAATCCCGGGGCGCCTTGGTGGTGGCCAGCCACAGGTCGGAAACCGCGTTGCGGCGGAACAGGTCGTCCAGGCTGGGGTAGACGGTCAAATCCACCATGGGCCAGTAGTCCAGCCCTGCCCGGCGCACCGCCTTTTCGCTGATGTCGAAGCCCAGCGGCTCCACCAGGTGCAGGCGGCTGCGGGTGGCGGCGCAGGTGCGGGCGATGTTGCCGCAGTTCTGCGGGATCTCCGGCTCAACTAACACAATATTGACCATACTATCTCCCAAACCCTCTCTTAACCATGCACATTATAGTCGCTGGACAAAAAAATAGCAAGAGAAAATGTGGCGAAACTGTCAAAAATTTACCCGATTATGCCGTCACTTTGCTGAGAGCCCCTCATTTTTCCGAATTTTTTGAGGGGCCGGAAAAATTTTTGCCGCCCCGGAACCTTTCGCCCTCCCGCAGGGTATTATTCACGGGCAGGCCCAAACCCCGGCGGAAACGGTTGCCATTCCCCCCCGCCTGTGCTACAATGTCGGCAGCAGCCGCGCCAAGCGCGGGCACAGGGAGGGCGACATATGAACACCATGGTCATCGGCATCGCCGGGGGCACCGGCTCAGGGAAAACCACACTCACCAAACGGCTCCAGGACGCCTTTGGGGCGGACGTGTCCGTCGTCTACCACGACAACTACTATAAAAAGCACGTGGGGATGACCTACGAGGAGCGCGCCGCGCTGAACTACGACCACCCCGACGCCTTCGACACCGCCCTCATGGTGGAGGATCTGAAGCGGCTGGCGGCGGGCGAGGCCATCCGCTGCCCGGTGTACGACTACTCCATCCACAACCGCTCAGAGGCGACGGTGGAGGTGCGGCCCACCAAGGTGGTCATCGTGGAGGGCATCCTCATCTTCGCCGACAAGGCCCTGCGGGACCTGATGGACGTGAAAATTTTCGTGGACACCGACGCCGACGTGCGCATACTCCGCCGCATCCTCCGGGATGTGAAGGAGCGGGGCCGCTCGCTGGACTCGGTCATCACCCAGTACCTCACCACCGTCAAGCCCATGCACGAGCAGTTTGTCCAGCCCTCGCGCCAGTACGCCGACCTGGTGGTGCTGGCCGGGGGGCACAACCTGGTGGCGCTGGATATGATTACCCAGCGCATCCGCAGCCATATCCAGAGCCGTTAGGGGAGAGAAATTCCCGCGGGCGGGCACACTATGCGGCGGAGGGTTTTTCCGCTGCGGGCCAGCCCAGCCCCGCATCCGGGGAAACACACGATACCATTATTCAAAAGGAGAACTTGACCATGAAAAAATTCATTTCCGTATGCGCCGCCGCGGCGCTGTGCCTGTCCCTGCTGGCCGCCTGCGGCCCCAAGGAGCCCGGGAAGTCCGAGGCAGAGAACGTGGACCTGGCCGCCTTTGCCCAGACTGTCCAGGCAAACCACGAGTTTGCCTCCCTGGACCGGGCCGACCCCGCCGACGCGGAGATGGGGGCCATCATGCTGGAGAACAACTACCCCGGCCTGAAGGACATGGACCTGGAGCAGCTGGAGGTCTATCTGGCCATGATCTCCTTCAGCGGCGGCGAGCTGGCGCTGGCCCAGGCCAAGAGCCCGGAGGACGCGGCCAAGGTGAAGGAGATCTTCCAGGCCCGCATTGACGCCAAGACCACCGAGGGCCCCGGCAACTACCCCGAAGAGGTGGAGATGTGGCAGAAGCACGCCAAGGTGGCGGAAAACGGCAGCTGCGTCATGCTGGTGAACCACCCGGACGCGGACGCCATCGTCAGCGAGTTCAACGCCCTCTTTGCGTGAGCGGGGCCGACATATTGTTGTAAAAAGGAGTAGTAAGACATATGAAACGTACCATCGCCCTGGCCCTGTGCGCCGTCCTGGCGCTGTCCCTGCTGGCCGGATGCAGCGACCGCACCGCGGAGGAGTCCTCTCTCCCCTCCGATCCGGCGGAAACCGCCTCCCTCCCCCTGCCCACTCCCACGCCGGAGCCCAGCCAGGAGCCCTCCGCCGAGCCCAGCCTGGAACCCTCTGCGGAACCCTCCGACGGGCCCAGCCAGGAGCCCTCCCTGCCCCTGGAAGTCAAACCCATCCCCACCACCCCCACGCCCGCGCCCAC
>CAJUOT010000021.1:0-25214 GCA_910588135.1 uncultured Oscillospiraceae bacterium
ACTGGGTGAACCAATACTGAAAAAAGGCTCCCTGCTGCTGTCAGCAGGGAGCCTTTTCATATCTGTCTCAAGGGCGGGCCGTCCAGCGCCACGATCCGGTTGCACCCCGCCAGCACCTGGGGCTGGTGGGTGGCCAGCACAATGGGCGCGCCCAGCTCCCGCAGGCGGTGCAGGATACGCCCCGCCCGGTCCGGATCCACCCCGGCAAAGGGCTCGTCCAGCAGAAACAGCTCCCCGCCCAGGGCGGCGCACCGGGCCAGGGCCAGCCGTCTGGCCATGCCGCCGGACAAAGCCGCGGGGCGGGCGTTCTCCTCTCCGGCCAGCTCAGCAAAGGCCAGCCATTGCCCCGCCTCCCCCCTGCGGCTTCTGGGGAGTACATCGGAGATGTGCTGCGCCGCCGTCCGCCAGGGCAGCAGCCGGTCCTCCTGGAATAAAAGCGCCGTCCGGCCCGGATTCACGCCGGACACCGTCCCTTCCTCCGGAACAGCCAACCCCGCCAGCACCCGAAGCAGCGTGGTCTTGCCGCAGCCAGACGGGCCGGACAGAGCGGTGAGGCCGGCGGCGGGGATTTCCAGGGAAAAGCGGTCCAGCACCACCTTGCCGCCATAGCGCACCGTGACGTTTTCCAGTTTGATCATCCGCCGCGCCCCCTCTCCAGCACCCGCCGCAGCACCCCCTCCAGGGCCAGAGACAGCGCCGCAATGGCCAGCGTCCAGGCGAGCAGCTCCGCCGTCTCCAGTCCCAGCTTGGCCTGCTGGATGCGGGAGCCGATGGCCTGCGGCGGAGGGCAGAGCACCTCCGCCGCCACCCCCGACTTCCACGCCAGCCCGAAAGCGGTGAGCAGTCCGGCGGAAAAGTGGGACCGCAGGGCCGGCAGACAGACCAGCCGCAGGGTTTTGAGCCGGGAAAAACGGTAGGCCCGGGCCAGCTCCAGCAGCTGCTCATCCATGCCGCCCAGTCCGGCGGACAGCGCGCCCCAGACCACCGGCAGCACCATCAGCCCCGAGATTACCCAGGGGATGGCGGCCCGGGCCACCCACAGGTATACCAGCAGGATAAAGGATACCACCGGCGTGGCCCGCACCACCCGAATGGCCGGGGAAATGATCCGGGCGGCCCAGGGAGAAGCATGGGTGAGAAAGGCCAGCGCCGTCCCCGCCAGCGTCCCCCAGGCAAGGCCCAGAAACACCCGCCCCAGCGTCGCCCCCACGGACAGCCAGAAGTCCACCGTCCCCGCCAGGGCCAGCAGCCGCTCCCCCACCGCCAGCGGGCCGGGAAGGAGCAGCTCCCGCCCCACCGCCAGGGCCGCAAGCTGCCATACCCCCAGCCAGAAAACCAGGGGCGCGGCCCATTTTAACAGCTTGTTCAACCGGGCATACCGCAGTCCGCCGCCACCCAGTAGATACCGTCGTCGGGCAGGGAGCCGCCCACAGCGGCGGGGTCAATGGACCACAGCACCGAGTAGTAGTCGGAGATGGCCGCCACCATGTCCATTCCTGAGAGAAAGGCCAGGTGGCACTGGGGAATGGCTTTTTTGGCAATGGCGGCGCTGGGCGTGATGCCGTAACCAGCCACCAGCTCCGCGGCGGCGTCCACATTGTTGTTCACAAAGCCGATGGACGCTTCATAGTCCTCCAGGAAGGCGGCCACCCGGTCGGGATGGGCTCCGGCAAACTCGGTGCGGGCCACCACAGCAGTCATGATGAGCTGGCTGCCGCTGCGCAGGCTGTCCCATGCCTCGGTGAGGTCCACGGCCTGACGCACCTTTCCCTCGCTCTTCATGATGGCGGCGGTGGCGGCGGGAACGGGGAGCATGGCGCACTCAATGTCACCCGACAGCAGCTTGGCGCTGATTTCAGAGGCATCGGCAAAGACCACCTCCACATCATCCAGGCCGTTCTCCTGGAGCAGATAGCGCAGCACGTACTCCGGGTTGGCCCCCTGGCCCGCGGCGTAGATGGTTTTTCCCTCCAGGTCGGCGATGGAGTTGATCTCGGTCCTGCCGCCGCCCTCCAGAATGTGAAGGACGCCCAGGGTTCCCACGGCGATGATCTGCACCCCGCCGCCGGTCTTGTTATAAAGGTTCACCGCCACGTTGGAGGCCACGGTGGCGATGTCGATCTCCCCGTTGGACAGCCCTGCCACCAGCTCGCTGTTGTCGGCGGCGATGGTATAGGCGTAGCCTGCGTGGTTGGCGGTGTTGTTCCGGTCCACGTTGTCCAGCAGCTTGGCCGCCCCCACCCCGGTGGGGCCGGACAGCACCGCGAAGCGGACGTCCGGGGTCTCGTCGTCCGCCAGGCTGGGGGACGCGCTGGGCGCCTGGGAGGGCTGGGCGCTGGGCGGCGCAGAACCGGGCATCTCTTCGGAAGGGGCGTCCGCCGCCGGCTTGCAGGCGGCAAGGGTGAACAGCAGGGCGCAGGCCAGCAGCAGGGATGAGAGTTTCATGTGTCTCATGGTCAAACGTTCCTTTCTGAAACGGGCAGGGCGGCCGGATTCCGCCCGCAATGGCTGAAAATGGGTACAGATGGGATTATAGCTGGCATACCCCGTAAAGTCAAGCTGTGGCGGGGGTGATTTGTTTACCAAATCTTCATCTGTTCCCCCTTGTATTTTCCAGCGGACTCCGCTATACTAAGGGGCGTTGCAGAGTTGACATAATCCGAGGGTATTCGACAGGCCCTCTTTGGAAAGGATGCCGTCCCCATGAGCAATTCACCCAAGCGAACGGTCAAGCGCAAGCCCTCTCTCCTGCGCCGGCTGGCCAAGGGCCTGTACATTACGCTGTTCATTCTCTCCCTCATCGTGGTGGCGGGATACGCCGCGCTGAGCATATTCGCCCCCAAGCCCGTGGTGGACTCCCAGGTCACCATCGCCCCCAGGGAGCCGGACGTTTCCCTCTCCCCGGACGTGACCCTGGCCCCCGGCCCGGAGGACACGGGCGGCCCCGCTCCCCTGGTCCTCACCCGGCGGGACAACGTGTTCACCTGCCTGCTGCTGGGGGTGGCGGACATGGGCGGCAGCGACACCATCATGCTGGGCGTGTTTGACACCGGCGCGAAAACCGCCTCCCTCATCTCCATCCCCCGGGACACGGTGGTGTACTACAACGGCAAGTACCGCAAGATCAACGCCACCTACGCCGGGGGCGCGGAGGCGGTGGCGGAGGCCGTCGGCGACCTGCTGGGCGTGCCGGTGGACTACTGGGTGTCGGTCAACCTGAAGGCGTTCTCCTCCATCGTGAACCAGATCGGCGGGGTGTATTTCGACGTGCCGGTGCGGATGGATTATAAGGACCCCTATCAGGACCTGGTCATCGACATCCAGCCCGGCTACCAGCTGCTGGACGGCAAAAAGGCGGAGGGCGTCATGCGCTGCCGCAGCTGCTACGCCAACGCCGATATCGGCCGGGCCGCCACCCAGCGGGCCTTTTTGGTGGCCCTGGCCAAGCAGACCATCACCCCGTCCAACGCCACCAAGGTCACCTCCCTCATCAACACCTTCAACAAATATGTCAAGTCCAATATGCCACTGAACAACATGGTGTGGTTCGGCACCCAGGCCATCGGCATGGACCTGGACACGGCGCTGCACGCCGGTTCGCTGGAGGGCAAATGGGTATCCCCCTACTGGCAGCTGGACGACGAAGCGGTGCTGGAGCTGGTGAACAGCCTGGGCATCTACAAAGAGGAGGTGCCCGCTCGGGCGCTGCATATCGTCCATCCCTGACAGACAGGCGCGCAAAAGCCCCGGCCGAAGCCGGGGCTTTCTTCTATCCTCCCCAGAATGGGCAAAGGCCCGCCCTGAAGGGCGGGCCTTTGAAGGTTTTATTTACGCCGCGGGGATCACCAGGGTCTGGCCGGGCCAGATCATGTTGGGGTTCTTGATGACGCCCTTGTTGGCTTCGTAGATCACGCGCCACTTGGAGCTGTCGCCGTACTGGCTCTTGGCGATCTTGGACAGGTTGTCGCCCCGGACCACGGTGTAGGTGCCCTCCGGCTGGGGTTCCGGCTCGGGAGTGGGTTCGGGTTCCGGCTGGGGCTCGGGCTCAGGTTCGGGCTCGGGCTCGACCTCAGCCAGCTTCAAGGTGATGCGCCCGGCGGGCTCGGCGTAAGAGGCGGGGACAGTGCCGTCCAGCTCGCCCTTGATATAATCAATCAGCGCCTGGCTCTGCATCATGACCTCGTCCTTGATGAGCTTGCCGTCTGAGAACATGGTGAAGCCGTCGCCACAGTTCTTCAGCATATAGTTGTGGCCCGCCAGGGTGTAGGTCTTGGCCGGGTCGATGGCCTCATCGCCCACCTTCACGTCCTTGACCCGGCGCTCACCGTCCACACCGGCGTACTCACCGTGGTCGTTGGCGGTAACAGGGGACGGGATGGTGGTGTCAATGGTGTAGCTCAGGCCGGACACCTGGAGGAAGCCTCCGTTCTCCTTGGGCGCGTCCTTGGCGCCCCACTCCAGCGCGTCCAGAATGTTCTGGCCGGTCACTTCCATGGTGCACACGCTGTTGGAGAAGGGCAGAATATTCACGATGTCGCCGTAGGTGAGGTCGCCCGCCGGGATGTCGGCGCGGATGCCGCCGCCGTTCATGAAGGCCACGTCGGTCTCCATCATGATCCGGAACGCGTCGGCCACCAGGTCGCCGGCGTTGGTCTCCTGGCTGCGCACCAGGCGGGGGGTGTCGTCGGTGGCCACCGAGCCGGTGAGGGCCGCCTCGGTCTTGCCGATGGGCTCGGAGAGCAGCTCTTCGAACTCGTCCTTCATCCCCTGGATGAAGGTCAGAATCGTCTCGTCCTGCTCGTCGTAGCCGCTGACCAGCTCAGCGGCAATGTCGCCGGTCTCGGTGTCGATGATGATCTTGCCGATGTTGGCCAGCTTGGTGCCGGTCTGGTTGACGATGACGTCCTTGCCGTCCTTGTTGGGCTTGGTGTCGCCGGAGACCACGCTGTGGGAGTGGCCGTCGATGAGCACGTCGATGCCGGTGGTGTTGGCGATGACGCTGGTGGAGCTGTAGGGGGAGTCGGGGGTCTCAATGCCCAGGTGGGCGACGGCCACCACGTAGTCGGCCCCGTCCTTCTTGGCGGCGTCCACCGCGTTCTGCACGGCGGTGTACAGATTCTTGCCGTCATTGCCCTCGGAGAAGCTGTAGATATAGTTGCCGTCCCCGTCCTGGAAATAGGTGGGGGTGGAGGAGGTGAAGGTCTCGGGGGTGGATATGCCCACGTAGCCCACCTTCACATCGCCGTAGCTGACCACTTTATAGCCGTCAAAGGCGGACTGGTTGGTGGTCAGGTCCATGAAGTTGCAGCACAGGTAGTCATACTCGGCGGTCTTGGAGGCCAGATCCAGGAAATTGGGGACCTGGAAGTCAAACTCGTGGTTGCCGGGGATGGCCAGGTCGTAGCCGATCTCGTTCATGATTTTGACGATGTACTCGCCGTCGGTCAGGTTGCCGATGGTCTCGCCCTGGATGGCGTCGCCCGCGTCCACGAGGGTGACGTTGTCCGCGCCGTACTGGGCCTCCATCTCGGTCTTGTAGGCCGCCAGGCCCGCGTAGCCGATCTTGGTGACCTTGTCGTCCTTCTTCTCCTGGTCGATGCCGCAGTGCACATCGTTGGTATGGAGGATGACGATCTTGCCGTCCTCAGCGGCAGGATCGTCCCCGGCGGGGGCCGCCACCGCCGGAACTGCCAGGCTGAACGCCATAACCAGCGACAGCAGCAGCGCCAGAAGCTTGCTTCTTACTTTCATTTGCTCACCTTTCCCTTCTTTTTCTTTGTCCAGCGGTCCCCCGTGCGGTCCGGGCGGACCGGCTGTACGCTCATTATACAAAATATCTGACAGGTTTTCAACCACAATTGCGCAATCTGCCCAGGTTTTTCTGCGGAGATAAAAAAGCGGCCCCGGCCAGTGGCCGGGGCCGCTTTTTTATCATTTTGCGGCCCAGCTCCCCGTGGCGGCGGCGGTGAGGTAGGCGTTGATGAAGCCGTCCAGGTCGCCGTCCATCACCCCGTTAACATTGGATGTCTCAAAGGCGGTGCGGTTGTCCTTTACCAGCTGGTAGGGCATGAACACATAGGAGCGGATCTGGCTGCCCCACTCAATTTTCAGCTGTACGCCCTTGATGTCGGAGATCTTGTCCAGGTGCTCCTGCTCCTTGATCTGCATCAGCTTGGAGCGCAGCATTTTCATGCAGGTCTCCTCGTTCTGGAACTGGGAGCGCTCTGTCTGGCAGGACACCACGATACCGGTGGGCTTGTGGATGAGGCGCACAGCGGAGGAGGTTTTGTTGATGTGCTGGCCGCCAGCCCCAGAGGAGCGGTATACCTGCCGCTCGATGTCCTCGTCCCGGATGTCCACCTCCACGCTGTCGTCCAGCTCGGGCATGACCTCCACCGCGGCGAAGGAGGTCTGCCGCCGGGCGTTGGCGTCGAAGGGGGATATGCGCACCAAGCGGTGGACGCCGTGCTCGCTCTTCAAATAGCCGTAGGCGTTGTCCCCCTCGATTCGGATGGCGGCGGACTTGATGCCCGCCTCGTCTCCGTCCTGGTAGTCCAGCACGGAGCAGGTGAAACCGTGGCGCTCCGCCCAGCGGGTGTACATCCGGTAGAGCATCTGGGCCCAGTCCTGGGCCTCGGTGCCCCCCGCCCCGGCCTGGAGGGAGACGATGGCGGTGGAGCCGTCGTACTCTCCGGACAGCAGCGTGGACAGCCGGGCGGTCTCCATCTCCTTCACCAGCGCGTCAAAGCCGGCCTCCACCTCGGGGATGAGGGATTCGTCCTCCTCCTCGTTGCCCATCTCGCAAAGGGTCATCAAATCGTCCCAGGCGCCCTGCCGCTTGGCCTGGGCGTTCACCTTGTCCTCCAGGTTGCTGATGCGCTGCTGGACCTTCCGGGCCTTGTCCACATTGTCCCAGAAGCCGTCGGCCGCAGACTGGGCGTGGAGCTCGTCCAGCTCCCGCTCCGCGGCCTCCAGGTCCAGAGCCGCGCCCAGCTTGTCCAGCTCGGGCTTCAGGTTGTTCAGCTTCACCCGGTATTCGTCAAATTGAAGCATGGCGTTTTCATCCTTCCGCGGCACAGGCCGCCGATATATTCAAATCTTTTCAATTTATGTATTATATCGAAATCTCAAACCGTTGTAAAGGGTGAAAACGGAAAAACCGCCCCGCGGCCGCGGGGCGGGATTCACCGCTGGCTCACCTGGGGGCCGCTCTGGTCCGGGAAGATCAGGTCGTCCACATCCTGCGCCGGGGAGGCCGCGGTCATCACCGTGCCGTCTCTGTCTGTCATTCTCATCGCTCCTTTTTCTGTTCTCTGGTTTTGCCCATACGAACCAGTATATGCACGGGACGGTGCAAGGATGACAGGAATTTTTTGGCGGGGCGCTCTCCCGATCACTTGGAGGGTGAAACCGCCGCGTTTGCCCCGGCTGAATAACCGCCCCCGCCGCAAAGGCGGCGGGGGCGGTTATTCGATCACTGGAGAGGGCAGAATCGCCGCGACAGTTCCGGCCAAATCACGGGTCCCCGCCGCGAGCGCGGCGGGGACCCTTTCCTTTTATTTCGAGGGGAGAATCGCCGCGATGGCCCCGGCGAAGTTGCTGATGGGCATGGTCTGGAGCACCACCCGGCCCGGGCCGGTGACGATGGTGTTGAACAGCCCCTCGCCGCCGAACAGCACGTTCTTGACCCCCTTCACCGACTGCACGTCCACGGTGCAGGTGGCGTCGATCATGGCCAGGTTGCCGGTGTCCACCACGATCTGCTGCCCCGGCTGCAGGTCGTACTCCACGGCGGAGCCGTCGATCTCCAAAAACGCAGTGCCGTGGCCAGAGAGCTTTTGCAGGATGAAGCCCTCGCCGCTGAAGAAGCCCGCCATCCCCTTCTTCTGGAAGAATATGGACAGCTCCACCCCCTGCTCCGAGGCAAGGAAGCCCGACTTCTGCACCACGATGGGCCGGTCGGGGGTGATGTCCACCGCCCGGATGGAGCCGGGAAAGCTGGAGGCAAAGGCGATCATGCCCGGGCCGCCCCGGGCGGTATAGGTATTCTGGAACATGGACTCGCCGGAGAACATCCGGCCAAAGGCTTTGCCGATACCGCCGGCGCTGGTCTGCATCTCCATATTGGGGGACATCCAGACCATGGAGCCCTTCTCGGTAATCATGGATTCGTTGGCCTCCACGTCGCAGATGACGACGGGCATGGGTTCGCCTGTGATATTGTAACGCATGGGTATTTCCTCCCTCTCACGATGTTATTGAGAAACGGCGCGCCGCCTCCCCGGATAGTATACACCCAAGGGGGGCGGCGCGCAATTCAAAATTTATTTATTTCAGATGCCGGATATCCCGGTTGAGGCGGACATTGGAGCACGTCCCCCGCCCGCCGGGCGGGGGACGCAGCTCACTTCAAATGCCAGATGTCCCGGTTGTATTGGGCGATGGTGCGGTCGCTGGAGAAGAAGCCGCAGCGGGCGGTGTTCACCAGCATCTTCCGCGCCCAGAAGGGCTTGTCGCCGTAGTCGCGGATGGCCCGGTCCCGGGCGCCGATATAGCTCTCCACGTCCAGCAGGGACATGAACCAGTCCTTGCCGGTGATGTCCGTCCACAGGGCCTTCAGGGCGGCCGCGTCGCCGTACTGGGTGAGGACTGGGTCCAGCAGGAAGTCCACCAGCGGCTTCACGTCCGGGCGGTGATAGTAGATCTCGGACTGGTAGCCTTTCTTGGGGTCCCGCGCCTTCTGGTCGTACAGCTCAATGACCCAGTTGCTGGACGCGCCGAAGGTGTAGATGTTGTCCGGCCCCACCAGGTCGGCGATCTCCACATTGGCCCCGTCCCGGGTGCCCAGGGTGATGGCGCCGTTGGCCATGAACTTCATGTTGCCGGTGCCGCTGGCCTCTTTGGAGGCCAGGGAAATCTGCTCGGAGATGTCGCAGGCGGGGATCAGCTTTTCCGCCCAGGACACGTTGTAGTTCTCCACCATCACCACCCGCAGCCAGGGGCGGACCTGGGGATCGTTCTCAATGAGCTGGCGCAGGCACAGGATCAGGTGGATGATGTGCTTGGCCATCACGTAGGCCGGGGCGGCCTTGGCGCCGAAGATGACGGTGACGGGCCGCTCGGGGGTGTGCCCCGCCTTGATGTCCAGGTACTTGCGGATCACGTACAGGGCGTTCATCTGCTGGCGCTTGTACTCGTGGAGGCGCTTCACCTGAATGTCGAACACCGACTCGGGGTCCATCTCAATGCCCTGCTCCCGGCGCAGGGTATCGGCCAGGGCGCGCTTGTTCTCCGCCTTGATGGCCAGCATCCGGTCCAGCACGGCCGTGTCGTTGTAGAAATCCATCAGCCCGTTCAGGCGGGTGGGGTCGCAGCGCCACTCCGCCCCCACGCACTCATCCAGCAGGGCGGCCAGCTGGGGGTTGCACACCTCCAGCCAGCGCCGCAGGGTGACTCCGTTGGTCTTGTTGTTGAACTTCTCCGGGTAGATGTCGTAAAAATGCCTCAGCTCGGAGCCCTTCAAAATTTCGGTGTGCAGGGCCGCCACGCCGTTCACCGAGTAGCCGTAGTGGATGTCCAGGTGGGCCATGTGGACGGTCTCGGCCGCCGTCTCTTTGCCGTCCTTGCCGGTGTGCTTCTGGGTCTGGATGATGCCCACGGCCGGGTCGGGATGGGCGGCCTTCGCCCGCGCGTCCAGCTCCCGGAGGATGGGCACCAGCTGGGGGGCCACCTTCTCGATGAAGGGGAGGGGCCACTTCTCCAGGGCCTCGGCCAGGATGGTGTGGTTGGTGTAGGCGCAGGTTTTGGCCACCTGCTCCACCGCCTCGTCCATGGTCAGGCCCCGCTCCACCAGCAGGCGCGTGAGCTCCGGGATGACCATGGAGGGGTGGGTGTCGTTGATCTGGATGACCACGTGCTCGCTGATGGCGCGGGGATCAAAGCCCCGCTCCTCCAGCTCTTTCAGCACCAGCTGGGCCCCGGCGGACACCATGAAATACTGCTGGTACACCCGCAGCAGCCGCCCCGCCTCGTCGCTGTCGTCGGGGTACAGGAAGGAGGTGAGCCGGGCGGGCAGGTCGCCCTTGTCGAAGTCAATGCCCGCGGCGGGGGCCGGGGCGGGGTGCTCCACGTCGAACAGGTGCAGGCGGTTGGCCACCCCCGTGTGAGCGCCGGGCACGGCGATGTCAAACAGCTTCGCCTTCACCGGGCCGAAGCCGAAGGGCACCTGGAACTCAACCCCGGTGGGGATCAGCCAGCCCTCGTCCTGAATCCAGGGGTTGGGCCGCTCGGTCTGCTTGTTGTGCTCCAGCTTCTGCTCAAACAGGCCGTAGTGGTAGTTCAGGCCCACGCCGTCCCCCGGCAGGCCCAGGGCCGCGATGGAATCCAGGAAGCAGGCCGCCAGACGGCCCAGGCCGCCGTTGCCCAGGGAGGGCTCGGGCTCCGCGCCCTCAATGGCGGACAGGGACTTGCCGCACTGGGCCAGCACATCCTTTACCTCGTCGAAAACACCCAGGGCCAGCAGGTTGTTGCTCAGCAGCTTGCCGATGAGGAATTCCGCGGAGAAGTAGTACAGCTTCCGCTCCCCCCGGGGAGCCGGACGGGCCTGGGACAGCTCCTGGGTGAGCTGGAGCAGCACGTGGTAGAGCTGTTCCTCCCCGCACTGGGCCAGCTCCAGGCCGTATCTGGCCTGGGCCAGCTCCTGCATCCGTTGTTTGACGTCCATATACGGTCTCCTTTCAAATCCAATGATGCCGCGGCAGCGGCGGGTCTGAAAACGGTTTTTTCCGGGCGCCGGGGCCCCGCGGGGCCTCCCGGTCTCCACGGAAAGTATAGCCTCCTTCGCCCGTTTCGTCAAAGGTTTTCTCAACAAAAATATGGAGTGTTTCCCTGATTTTTCAGGCATAACATATGAAAACAGGGGTGAAAAAGGCCCCAGGATCATATCCTGGGGCCTTTTTTTGCCATTTGCTTCGGATGCGCGCGGCTCAGGCCGCCGCGTTCAGGGCCGCCTCCAGCTTGGCGAAGAAGTCGTCGAAGATGACCTGGGCGTCCTCGCCCATGATGACGTCATCCCACGCGCCCTCCAGCTCAATGAACAGCTCATCCGCGGAAAGCTCCACGCCCGCGTACACCGCGTAGCGGTTCAGGAACTCCTGAAGCTCGCCCTCGGGGCTCACGTCCAGGCTCTCCACGCTGCGCAGAACCAGGTCGTCGGGCCGGAAGTTGCCGTCCTTGTCGGCCAGCGCGATACCCATATCCTGGGCCCAGCCGATAGCAACCGCCCACTCGTGATCCTCGGGCACATCGGGGAAGTCGGACAGCTCCCACTCGGGCTCGCCGCTCTGCTCCCACAGGTAGCCGATGGCGTCCGCCCGGGTGAACAGGCCCGCCAACGGCACCTCGGGCTCGTCGATGACGGTGCCGCCGGGGATCGTTCCGCCGTTATTGTTATCATCGCCATTGGGGATTGCCCAGCGGGAAACCAGATCAAGCCAGTCTCCGTCACTCACCTCAAGCATATTTCCAAGCTCGGGATCTTCATTTTCACCGGGCCAGCAGTTAGTCCAGCCGGCCAAGCTGCCCTTGCCCACCACAGATGTCTCCGGGTCGCTCTCTACCGTAACATTACGCCAACCGTCAAGGGCGAGATCATTGTCCTGCTTGTTCCCGTAAAAGTCATAGGCATCATTGCCGTAAATGGCGGTATTATTCATTTCAACGGTCGAATTTTCGATATACATACCACCGCCGCCGGCGCCGGCATGGTTATCGGTTACGGTCACATTGTTCATCGTAAGCTTTCCGGCACTATTCACATCTATGCCAGCGCCAGTCGCTAAAGCGGAGTTCCCGGACACATTGACATTGTCCATCTTAACACTGCCGCACTGATTGATCTCTATGCCGCCGCCAAAGCCGCCGTTGAAACCACCATATTGCTCATCCGCTATACCGTCTGCCTTATTGCCGGTGACCGTCACGTTTGTCAGCGTAACGTCGCTTTTCATTGCGGAAATACCGCCGCCGCCATTGCCATAGCCGTTCTTGTTTTCCGTCTTGATCTCCGTTTTATTATCGCTGACATCGACATTCTCCAAGGTCAGGCTGCCGCCCACCACGGATACGCCGCCACCGCTGCCTGCGGAATTCCCAGTGATGACACTGTCCTTCACGGTGAGGCTGCCGTTTGAAACATCCACGCCACCGCCGTCTCTGCTTGCGTTTCCGCCAGTGATGGTGCCCTTCTTGCCGTCCTCATCCGCACCGTTCACGGTCAAGCTCGCGCCATCCTTTACAGTGATGACGGATCCCTGTTCCCCCTTGCCGTCGATGGTGTTGCCGTTTAGATTCAGGGTAATGTTCGCGTCCGTGCCGGAGATGCTGATGCTGCCTTCGCCCTCCTTGCGCTCCACCGTCCCGAGGAGCGTAATGGTATCCCCCTCACGGGTGATCTCAGTGCCAGTGTATTCCTTGTTGTCGATTACATTCTGGAGATCAGTAAACGTCGCCGCGAAGGACGGCATCACCATCCCCGCACACAGCGCCAGGGACAGGCCCACGGACAGGGCCTTGGGAAGAAATTTCTTTGCCATGATTTCATCCTCCTTATTAAGTTATTTGGAAGTTGAAATTCCGGCAGCTGGGCAGGCATGGCGTCTCCGCTTTAGCCCCCTTGCTTTGCGTCCCACCATTTCCGATGGTTTGCCTTTTTCAGAATCGCTGGGGATCGCTCCGAGGTTTGGTTTCTGCCCCGCCTACCGCCCTCCTTCTCTGTAGGGGCTGTTCTTTTCTTGTGAAACAAGAAAAGAGTTGCGCCTAGGCGCAACTCTCCAGAATTACCATTTGAAGACGGCCATGCCGTCTGCAGCTGGCTGCCACCCGTTTTGGGAAGGCCCTGTAGCTTTGCGCCGCCGGCTTTCACCGGGTTTGCCCTTGATATGCATAGTATAGCAGATACACGAACGCTTGTCAAGGGCTTTTTGAAATTTGTTCGAGTTTTTCTTCTCGTGCATCCTGGGTGCCATTCTACCACATTCCCGGGCAAAATGCAACCATGCCTGCCCCCGTCCGCAGAAAATGCCGCCACGCACTTGAAATGCCAGGGAAAGTGTGATATATTGCAGGGTGAATTTTATGCCCACCGGGCTTAACCTCACAACGAAGGGAACGATACCACCATGTCAGGACATTCCAAGTGGCACAATATCCAGAAAACCAAGGGCGCGGCGGACGCCAAGCGCTCCGCGGCGTTCACCAAGATCGCCCGGGAAATCATCGTGGCCGTCAAGACCGGCGGCTCCGGCGACCCCGCCAACAACTCCCGTCTGGCCACCGTCATCGCCAAGGCCCGGGCGGCCAATATGCCCAACGACAACATCAAGCGCACCATCGAGAAGGCCGTGGGCTCCGGCAACGCCAACGACTACGAGGCCATCACCTACGAGGGGTACGGCCCCGGCGGCGTGGCGGTGATCGTGGAGACCCTCACCGACAACCGCAACCGCACCGCCTCCGAGGTGCGCCACTGTTTTGACAAGTTCGGCGGCAACCTGGGCGCCACGGGCTGCGTGTCCTGGTCCTTCGACCAGAAGGGCGTATTGGTGATTGAGCGGGAGGACCTGGACGAGGAAACCGCCATGATGGACGCCCTGGACTGCGGCGCGGCCGACTTTGAGGCGGACGAGGACTGCTTCACCGTATACACCGCCCCGGACGATTTCGCCGCGGTGGTGGCCGCCATGGAGGAGAAGGGCTACGTGTTCGCCTCCGCCAAGGTGGAGATGGTGCCCCAGAACTACGTCGCCCTCTCCGGCGAAGGGGATATCAAGAACATGGAGAAGCTCATCGACAACATGGAGGACAACGACGACGTGCAGAACGTCTGGCACAACTGGGACGAGTAAAACAATTCCCCCTGCCCTCGGCAGGGGTAATCGCTTTATTTTCCAAGCTCCGCCGTCCGCCGGTAAGCGGCCAGCACCGCGTTGATGGCCGCGGCGCGCAGGCCGCCCCGCTCCAGCTCGGCCACCCCGGCGATGGTGGAGCCGCCGGGGGAGCACACCTCATCCTTGAGCTGTCCGGGATGCCTGCCGCTCTCCAGCACCATGGCCGCCGCCCCCAGCACCGTCTGGGCGGCGTACTCCAGGGCCTGCTTTCGGGGCAGGCCCGCCGCCACGCCGCCGTCCGCCAGCGCCTCGATATAGGGATAGACAAAGGCGGGGCCGCACCCGGCCACGGCGGAAAACTGATCCATCAGCCCTTCGCTGATGGGCTCCACCCTGCCTGTGGCGGACAGGATTTCCCTGACCCCCTCCAGCACGGACTCGTCCACCCACTCCTCCATGGAGACCGCGGTCATCCCCCTGCCGATGGCCGCGCAGGTGTTGGGCATGATCCGCACCAGGGGCACATCGTACCCCGCCCCGCTCAGCTGGGGGCGCATATCCTCAATCCGCAAACCGGCGGCCATGGACACCAGCACTTTGTCCTCTCCGGCGGCATAGCGCTCCGCCAGCACCGGGGCCAGCGTATACAGCAGGGAGCACATCACCTGGGGCTTCACCCCCAGGAAAAGATACCCGGCTTCCCGGACGGCCTCCGCGTTGTCCCGCGCAAATGAGCAGCCCAGTTCCGCCGCCAGCGCCTCCGCTTTGCCGGGGGTGCGGTTGGCCACGACCACCTGGTCCGGGCCCACCGCCCGGCACGCCGCCCGGGCCAGCGCCCCGCCCATATTTCCCACGCCGATAAACGCCGCTTTTTTCATCCTATCCCCTGCTTTCCAAAGCTTTGAACCAATTATAGCCTGTCCGCCCCAGATCTGCAAGTTGAAATTGACAAGCGGGGGAAATTTCGGTAAAATAGGTCGCAAACAAAAAGGAGGTACATCCCATGGACATCAAAAAGACCATTGAGGACATCGTGGACAAGCTCAAGAGCGACGACGGCCTGAAAAAGCAGTTCCTCAGCGACCCCACCGGGGCGCTGGAGAAGCTCACCGGCATCGACCTGCCCACCGACCAGCTGGACGCGGTGGTGAGCGGCGTCAAGGCCAAGCTCACCGCCGACAACATCGGCGACGCGGTAAAGGGCCTGGGCGGCCTGTTCAAGAAGTGAGAAAAGCCCCCGCTGAGCTCAGCGGGGGCTTTTTCACGGGTCTGCCCTCACGCCTGTTGTAACGCTCGGGTTGGACCCATAACGGGCCGGCTTCCCTCCGACTCGGACAAAACCCAGTCCCACCGCGTGGGCCTTGGGCTTTTGTCCTCGCTCCGGTCCATCCGGCCCTATGGGTCTGCCCTCACGCCAGGGAGCGGTTGATGGCGCACAAAATTGCCCGCAGGGACGCCCGGTTGATGTTGTGGCTCTTGCCCACGCCGAACACGTCCTTCCCCTGGGGGTCTTTCAGGTGGATATAGCACACCGCCTGGGTGTCCGAGCCGGAGGATATGGCGTGCTCTTTGTAGTCCACAAACTGATATCCCTCGATGTGCCCCTTCGGCAGGTCGTGGAGGGCATTGAAGAACGCGTCGATGGGCCCGTTGCCCTGGCCGTATGCCTCCATCACGTGCCCCTGGTAGCCCACCTGGCCCACAAAGGCCACCCGGCTGACATCGCCGTGGCGGGAATCCTCATGGAAGGAGTGGCGTTCCAGCTGGTAGGTCTTGGGGACGGACAGGTACTCCTGGTCGAACAGGGCGAAAATTTGGTCGGGCTTCAGCTCCTTGCCCACCCGGTCGCTTTCCCTCTGCACCACCGCGCCGAACTCGGCGTGCATGGCTTTCGGCAGGTCATAGCCAAAGTTCTGCATCATCACGAACGCGGCCCCGCCCTTGCCCGACTGGGAGTTGATGCGGATGATGGGCTCGTACTGCCGCCCCACGTCGGCGGGGTCGATGGGCAGGTAGGGCACCTCCCACCGGTCGGTGCCGCTCTCGTTCATGTAGTGCACGCCCTTGTTGATGGCGTCCTGGTGGCTGCCGGAGAAGGCGGTGAACACCAGCTCCCCCGCATAGGGCTGGCGCTCTCCCACCTTCATTTTCGTGCACCGCTCGTACATATCCCGGATCTTGTTGATATCGTGGAAGTCCAGCCCCGGGTCCACCCCCTGGGTCCACATATTCATGGCCAGCGTCACCATGTCCACGTTTCCGGTGCGCTCGCCGTTGCCGAACAAGGTGGCCTCCACCCGCTCCGCCCCCGCCAGCAGGCCCAGCTCGGTGGTGGCAACCCCGGTGCCCCGGTCGTTGTGGGGGTGGAGAGAAATGACCGCCCGCTCCCGGCCGGGGAGCTTCCGGATGAAATACTCCATCATGTCGGCAAACTGGTTGGGCAGGCAGTTCTCCACCGTGGTGGGCAGGTTGAGGATCACCTTGTTGTCCGCCGCGGCGTGGAGGTGGTCCAACACCGCCGCGCAAATCTCCACAGCGTAGTCCATCTCGGTGCCCATGAACGATTCCGGAGAGTATTCATAGCGCAGGTTCATACCCTGGGCAATCACCGGCTGGGCCATCTCGTAGATCAGGTCCGCCGCGTCGGTGGCGATCTTGGTGATGCCGCTCATGTCCATGTGAAACACCACCTTGCGCTGGAGGGTGGAGGTGGAGTTGTAGAAGTGCAGGATGACGTTTTTGGCCCCCCGGATAGCCTCGAAGGTCTTGCGGATCAGGTGCTCCCGGGCCTGCACCAGCACCTGGATGGTGACGTCGTCTGGGATATGGCCGCCCTCGATGAGCTCCCGGCAGATCTCGTACTCCGTCTCGGAGGCGGAGGGGAAGCCGATCTCAATCTCCTTCACGCCGATGTCCACCAGGGTGTGGAAGTACTCCAGCTTCTCCTCCAGATTCATGGGGTCGATGAGGGCCTGGTTGCCATCCCGCAGGTCCACCGAACACCAGACGGGGGCCTTTTTGATGGTATTGTCCGGCCAGGTGCGTCCTTCGATGGACTGGGGGGTGAAGGGGATGTACTTTTCAAATCCGGGCTTCAAATTCATGGCTGCTTCCTCCTTTTGGATTTGTGCGGGGGAAATGAAAAACGCCCCCGACAATGATGTCAGGGGCGAAAGTAATGCTGTCACGCTGCGCCTGCTCACGACGCACGGCTGCGCGCTTCTTCCGCGGTACCACCCTAATTCCGCGCACGGTCACCCGATGCGCGCTCTCGGCCTCCAGCAAGGCCGTGACCTGTAACGGGGTCTCCCGTCCAATCCTACTTGCCCGATGTGTTCAGATTGGCGGCTCCGGGGCCAGTATCCACGCGGCACCCCGCGCCGGCTCGCACCAGCCGCCGGCTCTCTGAGCGGGGGACGGGCCGCGTCTTGTTCCCATCCACGCCTTTTGCTTGGTGGGTATTATACCGTAGGCGCGTGGGAATTGTCAAGGGGCAGTTTTTGCCGACGCAGCCGTTCCTCCGCGTCCCTCTGCCGTCCGCCCGCCCCGCACAGGGAGCGGAACCGACGCCGCTGTTCTATTTGCAAAATGCCCTTTGCCGCGCAGGCAGCCATGTCAAAAGTCGGCCAGCGTGATGGTCCGCCCCCCGTCCTGCCGGGATGCCTCGGCGGCCAGGGCCATCACATGGCTCTCCACAGAGGCGTCTATGCCGGTGAGGCCGTCGCCGCCGCCGGAGGCGATGAGCTTGCAGAAGCTGGCCATCAGGCCGAAGTCGCCGCCGCCGTGGCCGGAATACCGGCCACCGGCCTCCTGCAGGTCGATGACCTGTTCCGGCTGACCGAACCGGCGCAGATGCAGGGTGTTTTGCGCCATGTCCCCTTCCACCTCGCCCAGGGTGCCCGTCACTTTAATGGTGCGGTGGCAGCTCTGGGTGAAGGCGGTCATGGTAAAGGTGGCGTGGATGTTGCCGGCAAATTCCAGGTTTACCGTCTGGTGGTCCACCACGTCGTTGTCACAGTGGAATACGCACCGGCCATAGGGCCCCGTGCGCAGGGCTTCCCAGATCTTCTCCTCGGTGGGTTCACTGGCCAGCACGCCGCAGGGCCAGCCCTTTCCGCGCCCGCGCACGCCGGTGTCAAGACTGGTGATGTAGATTTTCTCCGCGTCATAGGGGCAGGAGTCCTTGCACGCGCAGCCGTCCAGGCAGCGCAGAGCCGCCCCCTCTGGCGCCCGGTCGGCCTTGAAATAGTCCAGGGAGCCGAAGCTCTGCACCTTCAGGCAGGGTTCCCCGGCCAGCCAGCGCAGGATATCCATGTCATGGCAGCTTTTTTGAAGGATCATGGGGCTGGTCTCGTCCGACCGGCGCCAGTTCCCCCGGACAAAGCTGTGGGCCTGATGCCAGTAAGCCACGTGCTCCGTGGCGTCGATGGTCTCGATCTTCCCGATGTCCCCCCGGCGCAAAAGGGATTCCAGGGCAGCGTAGAACCGGGTATACCGCAGCACATGGCACACCACCACCACCCGCCCGGTCTCATGGGCCTTTTCCCGGAGGGCGCGGCACTCCCCCAGGCTGGGAGAGATGGGCTTCTCCAGCAGCACGTGATAGCCCTTGTCCAGGGCGGTCAGGGCGGCGGAAACGTGCTGCCGGTCCTGGGTGGAGACGATCATCACGTCGGCCAGTTTTGGCTGGGCCAGCAGCGCCTGGTCCGAGGGATAGCAGCGCTCCGCGGGCACGCCGAAACGCTCCCGGAGCATGGCGAGCCGCTCGGGGCGGATGTCCGCCCCGGCGACGATCTTCATCTCGTCCGGGTGCTGCTCCTGATAGGGGGCATAAGCCTCCAGCCCCCGGGCGCCGCAGCCGCAGACGGCAAAGGTGACAGGCTGTGACATAGGGTTTCGCTCCTTTCCGGTTCACCGGGCCGAAACATCCCGGCTGCGCCCCACGGCCTCATAAACGCGGGGCATCTTGATGGGGCCGGCACAATCCCGCCCCGTTCCGCCGTCCCGGCCAAGGGCCGCGGGGCAAAGGGGCGTAACGCGAATATGCAGTGGCCGCCGTGTGGTTATTGTACCATGAATTCTTCCGTGCCGCAAGGCTCAGCGGCGCCCAAATATCAAGTTTCGGCTGACGCAGACTTCAGGGGCGGGCTGAATTTACACACCGAATGTTACCATTACGCGCGCCCGTATCGCATACACGGGAAGCCTCCCCCCTTGGAGCCAACGGGATGCAGTCAGAAAACGGCCCTGCCTGACCCAGACAATTGACAACAATTTGTCTGGGTCAGGCAGGGTTGTTCCGTCCTCTTTTTTATACGACGATCGGTATGAAAAGCAGGTTGTGGCTGTGTGCGCCGCCGCTAAAGGCGCCGGCCATCTGGCCGTTTACCCAGCCGCCGCGCGTCCCCGCGATGTAATTGCGCTGTGACATATGGGGGAAGCACCAGACATCGTTATAAGACACGCTGGGTCCCAGCGGCGAATAATCCCCGGTGCTTATGCTGAGCGAACCCAGATTATTGGCGCCAATCCATTCGTCCGTGTCCCGGATCAGCATGGAATGCTGTAACTGCGGATTGTTCGGGGTGAGGTCAAAAAACAAAACCAAGCTGGGGGCGGCTGCGTTCATGCAGTTATTTTGCAGCAGGGGCGTCATTTGCCCCGAGCGGCCCATCGCCGTATACAGGTTCCGGAGGGGTCCCGGCTGATTCGGCTGCGCTGCCTGGAGCTGCGCCGCCCAAGGCCTGATGGCAGGCGATATGTGGCCGGAGTATTTTGTGAGCAAAATCTGTGTCACGGTCAGCGAGAAAACATGGCAGTTTGAAAAACTTCCGGTTGCCATGTCCGTGTGAAACCGGCCCCCCGCAAAATCAATATTCAGGCTCATAGCACTTCCTCCTCACAAATACCCATTTTGTGATTTATGGCGCGGGTCGTCATGCGCTCAAGCTGCGTGGGCTCCTGGGCCCGCGCAGTTTGAGCGCGCAGCACCGCCTCATCCGCCGCGGACTGGGGAAACGCCGGCGACATAACGGTGCTGATGACGCCGATGATCTGCGGCTTCGTGCCGATCTGGATTTTGCCCGAGGCGGTAAACCCGGCCTTTTTCTCGTCCTCCGACACATCGGAGACAGAGGTGTCGTTGCCAAGAGAAAACGGCCCGTAGGACACCTTCGCGTGTGCGGACCACTCGCTAGCCTCCTTTACATACTCCGTTTCCGACGCTGAAAAATTGTTATATACATTGATCTCCTTGGCGATAATCAGCGCGGTCGGCAGAAGCGGGAAAGAGCAGTCCCTGCCGCTGCTCAGAGAGCCTGAACAGATGCCGTGCTTGGAAATCCCACGTATGTACACATTGGGATAGTCAAGCAGGCCGCCGTTGAACCACTCCCGCAGAATGTCCACGCGAGCGATCTTGAACTGCATGCCGAACTCCTCTACTTTAGATTCGTTGCGAACCTTTTCCAAATCCTTCTTGTACTGTCCCGAAGCGCTGCCGCGCCAAAGTCCCGCCGAAAAACTCGCGCTGAAGCTGGAATCGACGGAGGATACGTCCTTGTGGACATGATCTTCAGTTTCCTTCTCATGCACGGTCACGGTTTCCCATGAAAGGGAATCAGGTTTGGTTGACCACGCCGCAGGGGCAAATCTTGTCACCATACCGGCGGCGGTCTGGTTGATTTGGTATTCAAAAATGGCATTGCTGAACACCGAGGAAGGGGTGAACGCGCGGTATTTGGTCATGATCTCAAGGGCCTGGTCGATCTTGGCGCGCCCGGATGCCACCCAGTTCTGAAGGGCGATCTGAACCTCATTCCGCAGTTCTTGGACGCGGGATTTGTCGGGGTTGTCCCGGTTGCACTCCGTCAGATATGCGTTTTGGGCCGTCTGGTATGCCCGCTGCTTTTCAAGATACGCATAATAGGCCGGCGTGTATTTCCCGTTGACGAACAGAAGCGCCTGGGCGGCGTTATATTGCTTTTGCAGCTGCTCTGCCTTGGGGTCATCGTCCGGGGTCACCGCGCTGAGTATCTTTTGGTATTCCAGCGACACCTTTTTTCCAGAATCCACATAGTTTTTTGAAACCGTGGGAATCCGGTCCACAAGCTGGTTGAGAAGCTGCTCGCCGCTGAAGGTAGACGGGTCCATGCTGTCGTCAAGGGTAATCCCCGGAAGCATCAGGCTCAAAAACTTGGTGGAGGGTTCGTCCTCATCAAGGGAACTGGGTATCAGGAGGTTATAGAGGTTTGCGAATACTTTTTCCATCAACTGGCCGCTGTCTTTTTTGTCCATGGTCAAATAAGCCCCTTTCTATCATACTAGTCAATTCTTATGCCGGGTCACTCATTTTTAGACGTCTTTTATTCACCATACGCACCGTTTTTCACCAAGATAAGGAAGCGTCCATAACGGCCTTCTTTTCCCCTCTGCTATCCTGTCCGGCAAATGGCACCCGGAGCCAGGCTTGCAGCCTGGGATTCCGCCATTCTGCCGGCCACGATGCCATAGGCTTTCTTCTCCCGCTGCATCGGGGGCTGCCTGTCCTCCCTTTTTGCTGGGGCGGTTCCGTCCCGCGGGGGCCGCCCCTTACTGCCCTTCGGCATCCGCCCTGTCCGCCAGCTGCGACACCAGGGCGCTGATGTAGCCGCCGTCCACCATGCGGAACTGGTCCTCCGGGGGATACAGGCAGCCGCCGTAGTGGATGGCCCGGTTGTTCACCGCCGAGCGGTCCGCCATCTGCCGGTGGCCGGACAAATGCACCTGGGCGCACCCGGTCTGGGCCGCCACCCGGTCCACGTTCCCGGACTTGATCCCCCCGCCTGGCAGAATCTCAATCCGCCCGGCCGCGTACCGGATCATCTCCCGGATGGTGTCCGCGCCCTGGGGCGCGTCCGGCTCTTGGCCGCTGGTCAAAATCCGCGTCACCCCCAGCGCGACGAGCTGGTCCATTGCCGCCCGCCAGTCCGGAACCACATCAATGGCCCGGTGGAACACGGATTCTCCGCCCGCCTCCCGGACCAGATCCGCCAGCACGCGGGTGCGCTCCACGTCCAGCGTCCCGTCCTCATGGAGGAAGCCAAAGGCCAATCCGTCCGCGCCGTGGGCCAGCAGCAGCTTCGCGTCCTCCACCGCCGTGGCAAATTCCGCCTGCGTATAGCAGAAGCCGCCCTCCCGGGGCCGCACCATGGCGATAACCTTCATCCCCGTCTCCCGCTTGGCCACAATCAGCTCCCCCAGCGTGGGGGTGAGCCCGCCGTGAAACAGATCGCAGTTCAGCTCCGCCCGGTCCGCCCCCGCCCGGTATGCCTGGATCACGTCGTCCGCGCTGCCGCAGCATACCTCTACCAAAATTCTGCCCATAGAATTGACCTCCCAGCATTTTATATCACAATCCATTATAATTTCCCGCCTCGGGGTTGTCAAGGAAGGGCGCCGCTCCGGGAAAGCCGCTGTAAATAATATGTGAACAACATATAATTTCCCTTGACAATGAGAAAAGCTGCGGCTAATATATGTGAAGCAAATATATTTGGAGGTGATCCTGTGCACGAGGACGAGCACATCTCCATCCTCGCCCTATTCCAGACCCTGAAGGCCAAAACCTCCCGCCTGCTGGAACCCGTGGTGCAGGCGGAGGGACTGACCCCCCTCCAAGCCCGGGTGCTGCTCCAGCTGTGCCGCCAAGACGCCACCGTGGGGGACATCAGCGAGATAACCAACATGGGGCAGGCCAACGCCTCCTCCCTGTGCAAAAAACTGGAACAGGGCGGCTTTCTCACCCGGAGCCGGAACCGGGCCGACGGGCGGGTCGTCACCCTCTCCCTGACGGAGAAAGGCCGGGAGGCAATGGCCCGTATGCAGCGGCGTCTGGATCGTTACCTGGCGCTTGTCAACGCCCGCCCCAGCGAGGAACGGGAGGAGCTGATCCGCGGCCTGCGGGCAATTGAGAATATGCTGGACTACCTATTTGAACAGACCAAAGGAGACCAAAACCTATGCTAAAACTGGTAAACATCACCAAGCAGTACACCCTGGGCGGCAATACCATCGACGCCCTGCGGGGCATCGACCTGGAGTTCCGGGAGAACGAGTTCGTGTCCATCCTGGGCCCCTCGGGCTGCGGCAAGACCACCACGCTGAACATCATCGGCGGGCTGGACCGCTACACCAGCGGCGATTTGATCATCAATGGCCGCTCCACCAAGGAGTACAAGGACGGGGACTGGGACGCCTACCGCAACCACTCCATTGGCTTTGTGTTCCAGAGCTATAACCTCATCCCCCACCAGACCGTGCTGGCCAACGTGGAGCTGGCCCTGACCCTGGCCGGGGTGTCCCGCGCCGAACGCCGCCGCCGCGCCGTAGAGGCCCTGGAGCGGGTGGGCTTGGGCGACCAGCTCAGCAAGGTTCCCTCCCAGATGTCCGGCGGGCAGATGCAGCGGGTGGCCATCGCCCGGGCCCTCATCAACGACCCGGACATTTTGCTGGCGGACGAGCCCACTGGCGCGCTGGACAGCGAGACCTCCGTACAGGTGATGGAGCTGCTCAAAGAGGTGGCCCGGGACCGGCTGGTCATCATGGTCACCCACAACCCGGAGCTGGCCCAGCAGTACTCCACCCGCATCGTCACCCTGAAGGACGGCCGGGTCACCGGAGACTCCAACCCCTACCATTCGGAGGCGGACGCCCCCGTCCTCACCGGGAGGGAGGCCAGGGCGGATAAAAAGCCCTCCATGTCCTTCCTCACCGCCCTGTCCCTGTCGCTCACCAACCTGCGCACCAAAATGGGACGGACGGTGCTCACCGCCTTCGCCGGGTCCATCGGCATCATCGGCATCGCCCTCATCCTGGCCCTGTCCACCGGCATCAACACTTATATCAATAAAGTGCAGGAGGACACCCTGTCCAGCTACCCCATCACCATCCAGGCGGAGAGCACCGACATGACCGCCCTGATGGCCTCCCTCATGGGGGCGCGGCACAGCGAGGCGGGGGGCGCCGGGGGCGGCGCAGGCCACGACCCCGACCGGGTGTACGCCTCCACAGTCATGTACGACATGATGGACTCCATGCTCAACGCCGAGGTGGAGACCAACAACCTGGAGGCCTTCAAGGAGTATCTGGACAACGGGGGCGGCGGCATCCGGGACATGGCCAACGTCCACTACAGCTACGACTTCGATTTTGATATCTACACCCAGGACGAGAACGGGGATATCATCAAGTGCGACGTGATGACGCTGATGCAGGACGCCATGACCGCCATGTACGGCGGGGACTACTCCTCTTATTTTGAACAGATGGGCTCCATGTACTCCGCCATGGATGTGTGGGAGGAGCTGCTCCCCGGCGAGGACGGCGAGCTGGTGGCCCCCCAGGTCAAGGCCGACTATGAGCTGCTCTGCGGGGATTGGCCCCAGAGCCACGACGAGGTGATCCTGTTCGTGGACGGCAACAACGAGATCTCCGACCTGATGCTGTACGCCCTGGGCCTCATGCCCCACGACGACATGGAAGAGGCCATGGTATCCATGTCCAAGGGGGAGGCGGTGGACGCCCCCGACCTGAGCTGGAGCTACGAGGAGCTGTGCGGTCTGGGCTTCAAGCTGATCCTCCCGGCGGAGTACTACCAGCACGACCCGGTGGCCGGCACCTACACCGATATGTCCGCCACCGAAACGGGGATGGACTTTCTCTACAACAGCGAGGACACCGGCATCCGCCTGAAAATAGCGGGCATCGCCCGCCCCGCCGGAGACGGAAACGCCATGGGGGGCGGCATGACCTCCGGCGGCATCGGCTACACCAGCGCCCTCACCCGCTTTGCCATCGAGACCACCGGGGAGACGGAAATTCTGAAGGCCCAGCTGGCCGACCCGGACACCGACGTGATCTCCGCCCTGCCCTTCCCCAAGGACACCGACGTGGAGCCCACTGACGGGGAGAAAGCTCAGGCCATTGCCGAACACCTGTCCACCCTGTCCGCCCAGGACAAGGCCGCAGCCTACGTGGACGTGATGGGCCAGCCCTCCTCGCAGTACGTGGACGCGGTGGTGGAGCAGCAAATGGCGGGTATGACCCGGGAGAGCATTGAGGAGATGATTGTTCAGCAGTACGCCGGGGAGATGGGCGTGGACGGGGACACCGTCCGGGGCTATATCGCGGACATGAGCGACGAGGAACTCTTTGACCGGGTGGAGGAGGCCATCGCCCAGGCGGTGCGGGAGCAGTACGCCGCCGGGGTGGAGGCACGCTTGGGAAGCCAGTCCGCCGACCAGCTGGCCGCCATGATGGACTTGACCCTGGAGCAGGGGATCACAGATC
>CAJUOT010000021.1:25224-42038 GCA_910588135.1 uncultured Oscillospiraceae bacterium
TCACTTTCGTGGTGACGGTCCCGAACGAGCCGGAAGCACCGCTCAGCGAGTCCGCCGGGATGGATGCGGGCATGGCTGGAATGGGCGGCAGCCCCTCCATGTCCGCCCCCAGCCCCTTCACCCCCGAGCAGTTTGTCTATCTCTACGACCACTATATGCCCCCCACCCGCTCGTCCTCCACCTACGAGGACAACCTGGACCTGCTGGGCTACACCCGGCTGGACTCCCCCTCCGCCATCAGCATCTACGCCACCACCTTCGCCCAGAAGGACGAGATCGCCGATTTGATCCAGGAATACAACGACGGGGTGGACAGCGAGGAAGACGAGATCACCTACACCGACTATGTGGCCCTGCTGATGAGCTCCATCACCGGGATCATCAGCGGCATCAGCTACCTGCTCATCGCCTTCGTGTCCATCTCCCTGGTGGTGTCGTCCATCATGATCGGCATCATCACCAACATCTCCGTGCTGGAGCGCACCAAGGAGATCGGCATACTCCGGGCCGTGGGCGCGTCCAAGCGGGATGTGTCCCGGGTGTTCAACGCGGAGACGCTGATTGTGGGTCTGGCGGCGGGCCTGCTGGGCATCCTGGTCAGCGTACTGGCCACCTTCCCCATCAATGCGGTGATCCACGACCTGACTGATCTCACCGACCTGAACGCCGTCCTGCCCCCCGCGGCGGGGGCCATCCTGGTGGCCATCAGCGTGGCGCTCACCGTGTTCGCCGGACTGGTGCCCTCCCGGGGCGCGGCTAAGAAGGACCCGGTGGAGGCCCTGCGCAGCGAATAAGGAGAAACACGGGCGCAGGCTGGCCCGCCCGGATGAACCGGAACGAGGACGAGCGGAGGGGCGCTTGGAACGCAGCTCGGGCAAAAACCCGGCCCCACGGGGCGGGTTTTTGCCAAGCCGGCCATTCATTAAATTTTCCCGGGCCGTTGCATTTCCACCCGCCCTGTGCTATCATGTTAGGACAAGTTATCCGGCGGCCAAGGTGGGAAAAACTCCCGGCTTGCCCCGGAAATTCACAGGAAGTGACCTGCTTTATGAATCGTTCCTACCTGGGCGGACGGCGCGCCGCCCCCTACCGTCACACCGGACGGCGTTCCATGGGCTCCCCCCTGCTGTCCATCCTCTTTTTCCCCGCCGCCATCCTCTACCATGAGCTGCTGCTGCGGGCCTTTGACCGCAGCACCCCCTTCTTCGACCTGGCGCTGCTCCGGATTCTGCTGTTCTCCGCGGCTGCGGGGCTGCTGCTCTTCCTGCTCCTGGATCTGCTCCCCTGGCGGAAGGCCGCCCGGATTGCCGGGGGCGTGGTGCTGGGGCTGGGCACAGTGCTGTTCTGCGTGGAGCGGGGCTGCCGGGCCACCTTCAACCTCTACTACGGCTTCGCTTTCATGGGCGAGATGGCGGGCAACGTGGCCGGGGACTTCGGCTCCACCGTGGTGCAGGTGGTGCTGGGGCTGATCCCGTTCATCCTGCTGTCCTTCGTGCCTTTCGCGGCCTATATCCTCCTGCGGCAGACGGTGTTTCAGGAGGAAGGGCAGGAGATGGCGGCCCGTATCATCCTGGCGGCTGCCCTGGTGGTGTTCCAGGCAGGCGGCTGGGCCCTGTCCGCCTTCGGGGCCGAGGCAAATTATTACACCTACGAGTACACCGCCAACACCTCCATCCCCCATTTCGGGCTGGTGACCACCCTGCGGCTGGAGCTGGAATACGCCGTGCTGGGTGTGCCCATTCCCCCTCTGGGCGACCTCATTGACGACCCGGTGAACACCTCCGCTGTCGGCCCCGCCGGGAGCGAAACCCCCGGTCCCTCCGCCGACCCGTCCGCCGGTCCCTCTCAGAAGCCCATTCCCACCGGCCCCAACGCCCTGGACATCGACTTTGCGGCGCTGGCGGAGGAGGAGGGCGACAAAACCATCAAAAGCATCCACCAATATATGGCCAGCCTCACCCCCTCGGAGAAAAACGAATACACCGGGATGTTTGAGGGCAAGAACCTGATCCTGCTCACCGCCGAGGCCTTCTCCCCCTACGCCATTGACCAGGAGCTCACCCCAACCCTCTACAAGCTCACCCACGAGGGCTTCGTGTTCAACAACTTCTACCAGCCGGACTGGACGCTGTCCACCGTGGGCGGGGAGTTCTCCGTCACCACCGGCGTCATCCCCAACTGGATGAACGGCGGCTCCTCCCCCAAGGTCAGCGCCAGCCGCTCCATGCCCATCACCCTGCCCCACCTGTTCCCGGATAATTACAGCTTTCCCGCCTGGCACGACCACACCTATAATTATTATCCCCGGGACAAATATCTACCCAACTACGGCTACGACTACAAAGGCATTGGGAATGGCCTTTCAATGACTAACAGCGTCAGCAAAAGGCTGTGGCCGGAATCCGACCTGGAGATGATGGAGGAGACGGTTGACAGCTATATCGACGCCTGTGTGAAGGACGGCACCTCCTTCCACGCCTACTATATGACGGTGAGCGGCCACGGCCTGTACTCCTGGGGCGGCAACTCCATGTCCAAGAAGCACCGGGACGCGGTAGAGGCCAAATACCCCAGCCTGTCCGAGACCTCCCAGGCATACATCGCCTGCAATATGGAGCTGGACTTGGCGCTGCAATATCTGGTGGACAAGCTGGAGGCGGCGGGCATCGCCGACGACACCCTCATCGTCATGGCCGCCGACCACTATCCCTACCTGATGGTGATGGAGGACGGCACCGACTACTACAACGAGCTGCGGGGCTTCGAGGACAAGGAGGGGGACACCTCCCGGTACAAGAGCACCCTGCTGATGTGGAGCGGCTGCATCGAGGAGCCGATTATCGTGGACACTCCCTGTTCCTCCGTGGACATTGTACCCACCATCTGCAACCTGTTCGGGCTGGAGTATGACTCCCGGCTCTATTCCGGGCGGGACATCTTTGCGGAGAATTACCAGCCCGACCAGTACTCCAACTGTATGCCCCTGGTGGTGTTCGCCAACAACGTAAGCCGGGGCAACAGCTGGATCACCGCCGCGGGCACCTACGAGGCCAGCACCAAGACCTTCACCCCCAACGAGGGAGTCACCGTGGACGAGGAGTACGTCAGCCGCGTCCACCGGTTGGTGGCCGCCAAGGTGAACTACTCCAAGCTCATCATCCAGGATGACTACTACGCCCACCTGCCATTGGATGAATAAATGAAGGCCCTCCCCGGTGGGGAGGGCCTTTCACTGTTCTGTTTTGCGGCTCCGCGCTTCCGCTTTGTCACGCTGCTCAGCCGGCTGACCGCTCGGCCGCTTTCGCTCCGACTTGGCCGGGTCTCGGGGCGCCTGCGCCCCTCCGCCCGGCCTCACTTCGCTCCAAGCTCCTTCGCAGCCGTCTGCTCCGCGCTTCCGCTTCCACACGCGATGGTCAGCGCCCGGGGCAGGTTTTGCACATGGGTCACCGCCTGCTCGCCGCCAAACTCGCCGTCCACCGTCCAGGCCACGCCCTGGCTGCACGCAAAGGTCACCGAGCCCGCGGAGAAGCCGGTCACCGCGCCGTCCTCCGCCATTTCCAGGGTGGTGAGGGCGGTGAGAATGGACTGCCAGTCCTTGGCGGTCTTGGGCTGGCGGATCAGGATCACCTCAAAGCGTCCGTCGTCCAGCCGCACCTTGTCCCGGGGGAGGTTCACCAGCCCCCCCACCGAAACCGTGTTGCCCACCATGCCGTAGATGAAGTCCCCCTCCGCCTGCTGGCCCTCCGGAGTCGTCACCTTCATGTGGCAGCTCGGAATACTGGCCAGCCGGCCCATCCCCTCCAGCACATAGGCAAAATGGCCCAGCAGGTTCTTGCTGGCCTGGGGCGTGGAGTAGGACACGTCGGTGAACAGCCCGAAAGCGGCCACATAGGTGAAGGGACGGCCCTCCGCCTCCCCCACGTCGATGGGCCTGGGGATTCCCGCCCCCGCCACCTCTGCCAGCTCCGGCAGGGTTTTGGGAAGCTCCAGCGTGCGGGAAAAATCGTTGGTGGTGCCCGCCGGGATGTAGCCCAGCACGGGCCGCCTGTCCTCCGGCAGGGCCAGGAGGCCCCGGACGGTCTCATTGAGGGTGCCGTCCCCCCCGCAGCACACCACCCGGTCATAGCCTGCCCCCTGCTCCCGGACGGCGGCAGCAGCGTCTCCCCGGGCCTGGGTGGGATGGACGGTGATCTCGTAGCCCTGACGGGCAAACACCTCCAGCGCGTCGGACAGGCTGGCCTTTGCGGTTTTCCTCCCGGCGGCGGGGTTATAGATGTACAACAGCTTTTTCATGGAAGCTCCCTCCACAGCTCTTGCGGCCCGGCGGGGCCGGACCCATATCAAACCGTATTATAGCCAAATCCTTCCGGAATTACAATGAACAATCTGTAAAACCCTGCCCTTGTCACCGGGGAGGGGTGACGGTATAATCATTATGTCAATTGCGTGGGCCTTGGGCTTTTGCCTTCGCTCCGCTCCAAGCTCCCTCGCTGCCCGCTTCTACAAGCTTCTCACAAGGATGTGACACAAATGAACCGGAAAACCCTGGCCGCCGCCTTCCCCCACACCGTCCCGGTGCTCATGGGCTACCTGTCCATCGGCGTGGTGTTCGGCTGGATGCTGTCCGCGGCGGGCTTCGCCCCCACCTGGGCGGCCCTGATGTCCGTGACCATCTACGCCGGCAGCGGACAGTACCTGGGGGTGGAGCTGCTGAAAAACGCCTCCCCCCTTGGGGATGCCGCCTTCCTCACCCTTATCATCAATTTCCGCCACCTGGTGTACGGCCTGTCCATGCTGGAAAAATTCCAGGGCATGGGCTGGCGGAAGCTGTACATGATCTTCTCCCTCACCGACGAGACCTATGCCCTGCTGGCCGGGGTGGAGGCTCCCCCGGGGGTGGACGAGAAGGGCTTCTATTTTGCCATCGCCCTGCTGGACCACCTGTACTGGATCGTGGGATCAGTCATCGGCGCGGTGGCGGGGGCGCTCATCACCATCAACACGGCGGGCATTGACTTTGCCATGACCGCCCTGTTCCTGGTCATCGCCGTGGAGCAGTGGCAGTCTGGCGGGCACCACGCCCCGGTATATCTGGGGGCGGCGGGCACCCTGGCCTGCCTGCTGGTGTTCGGCCCGGAAAACGGGCGGTTCCTGATCCCGGCGCTGGCCATCCTGGTGATGGGGCTGCTGCTGATGCGCCCCACGCTGGACAGGCCGGAAGCTCCGGCAAAGGGAGGCGGCGCCCTATGACCACCTCCCAAATCGCCGCCCTGGTGGCCGTGATGGCCGTGGTGACCTTCCTCACCCGGGCCCTGCCCTTTCTGCTCTTCGGCCGGGGCGGGGAGCCGCCCCGCGTCGTGCTCTACCTGGGGCGGTTCCTGCCCCCGGCGGTCATCGCCATGCTCATCGTGTACTGCTACCGCAATACCAGCTTCTCCGCCGTGAGCGGCTGGGCCCCCGGCCTCATCGCAGGGCTGGCGGTGGTGGGCCTCCACCTGTGGAAGAAAAACAATATGCTGTCCATCGTGGGGGGCACCATCCTGTACATGGTGCTGGTGCAGGCGGTGTTTTAGGCCGCGCTCAACCCCTGGTTGACCCGGCTGGAAAACGGGGTCATTGCCTTTCGCCTCAAACCCGGTTATGATAGTCATACACTTGAGTGGATCACATTGACCGGGAGGATATAACAATGGAATTGGGAAATCAGATCAAGGCGCTGCGCCTCCAGCGGGGCGTCACCCAGGAGGCGCTGGCCCAGCATCTGAACGTCAGCCCCCAGGCGGTGAGCAAGTGGGAGCGGGGCGCCGCCCTGCCCGACGTGCAGCTGCTGCCCGCCCTCTCCGCCTATTTTGGCGTCACCATCGACGCGCTGTTCGCCCTGTCCGACGACACCCGGATGGAGCGCATTCAGAATATGCTGTGGGACGAGCGGGTGCTGGACCGGGCGGTGGTGGAGACCGACCGGGCGTTCCTGCTGGAAAAGGCCCGGCGGGAACCGGACAACGGCAGACCCCATGCGCTGCTGGCCGGCATGGAAGATCACCTTTCGGATGAGCACCGGGAGCGGGCGGCGGAGTACGCCCGGGAATCCCTGGCCCGGGACCCCATGTGCAAGGACGCCCACGACACGCTGGTTCACGCCATGGGCGGGAAGCTGGCGGACTGGTGCTCCACCAACCACCGGGAGCTCATCCGCTGGTACGAGGGGTTTTTGGAGGCAAACCCGGGGTGCAGGAGCGGCTATCTCTGGCTGCTGGACCAGCTCATCGACGACGGGCGGCTGGACGAGGCCCGCGCGTGGCTGGAGCGCATGGAGCCGGTGGACGGCACCTACCGCACGCCGTTGTACCGGGGCCATATTGCCTGGGCCGGCGGCAGCCACGATGGAGCCATGGCCGTCTGGGAACAGATGTGCCGGGACTGGCCGGACGAGTGGTGCGTGTGGCTGTCCATAGGGGACGCCATGGCCCGCACGGGGCAGTATGGCAGGGCAAAGGACTACTACCGCCGGGCCTTCGACCTCCAGCCCCCGCCCAAATTTGTGGACAGCCTGGAATCCATCGCCCAGGTGTGTGAACTGGACGGGGATATTCCCGGCGCGGTGGCCGCCCTGGAAGAAGAGGTGGCGCTGCTGGCGGAGCAGTGGGACGTTCGCACCGGCGAGACGGTGGACAAGGTGCGCCGGGAAATCGCCCGGCTGAAGGCACTGTGACAAAAAGGCCGCGCGGGCATTGCCCGCGCGGCCTCCTCCTTGCCTTTCTTGGCGGGATATGGTAGGATAGCTTCATCTTATACAGAAAGGGGAAGATAGCAATTATGAAACGGAGCAACGCGCGCGGCGGGAGGGCCCGCGTCCGATAAAGTCTGCCCTCCAAATCAAGTTTGGAGGAACATTTGAAATATGAAACTCAAGTACCAAAACATCGTCCTGCGGGACATGGAGGAGCGCGACATCGACGACGAGATCCGCTGGAACACCGTCCAGACGGAGTGGGCCCTGTGGGATGCCCCCTGGGAAACGGAGGAGGAACTCAAGACCTTTGACCCGGAGGCCCACCGACAAAAGGAGCTGGGGTGGATCGCCAAGCCCAGGCCGGACCACCGCCTCTGTCTGGAACTCGACACGGCAGACGGCATTCACCTGGGCGCGGTGAACAGCTATTGCATCGACGAGGACTGCAGCTGGCTGGAAAAGGCCCCGGACACCGAGACGGAGCGCAGGGCCGCCCGCTGGGCGGTGGGGCTGGACATCTGCGAAAGCGCCTATTGGAACGGCGGCTGGGGGGCTCAGGCACTGGCCGCCTTCATCCGCTACCACCTGGACGGGGGCTATACGCAGCTCTACACCCAGACCTGGTCGGGCAACCTGCGCATGATCGCCCTGGCGGAAAAGCTGGGCTTCCGGGAGTACCGCCGCAAGGCTGGCATCCGGCAGGTGCGGGGGAAACGCTACGACGGACTCACCTTCCGGCTGGACCGGGCCGCCTTTGAGGCGTACTGCGCCCGGCCGGGGGCGGCGGCGTGTATCCGCCCGGTGGACGGCCCGGAGGAGAAGGAGGCCATCGCCGCGTCTGTGCTGGCCGGCCTGCCCGACTGGTTCGGCCTGCCGGAGAGCACGGCGGAGTATATCCGCGTCAGCCGGGGGCTGCCCTTCTGGGCGGCGGTGGCGGACGGGAAGGCCGTGGGCTTTGCCGCGTTGAAGCAGACCGCCTCCCGGACGGCGGAAATCTACGTCATGGGCGTGCTGCCGGGGCTGCATCGCTCCGGAGTGGGCCGGCGGCTCTTCCAGGCGCTGTACCGCCATGCCAGGGAGCGGGGATACGCCTTTCTCCAGGTCAAAACCGTCCAGGAGGGGCGTTATCCCGAATATGACCGCACGAACGCCTTTTACCGGGCGGTGGGTTTCACCGAGCTGGAGTGTTTCCCCTCCCTTTGGGACCAATGGAACCCCTGCCAGGTGCTGGTGATGGCGGTGGATTGACCGCCCGCGCCGGGAAACCGGCCGGATACCGGCGCGCAGAGCGCGCCGGTATCCCTTTTTTGTGGGAAAAGACGGGCGGAAAAGGGAAAATACGCTTGACGGAGGCAAAACTCTATGCTATAATTTCAAATTGCGCTGATATGTCAAAGGGGGCTTGGCCGATGTTGAAGGAGTTGGAATGCGCGGCCAAGGTCGTGGGCTTCAAGCAGGTCCGCCGCGCGCTGGCCGACGGCTGCGCCAGGCGCGTCTATCTGGCCAAGGACGCCGACCCCCAGCTCACCCAGCCCCTGGCCGACGAGGCCGGGACACGGGGCGTTGAGACCATTTGGGCCGAATCCATGAGGGCCCTGGGCCGCGCCTGCGGTATTGCCGTGGGGGCTTCCGTGTGCGCTGTTATTTGAGGTGAGCCCAAAATTTTTCGGTTTTAGCGAATAATCCCAGGATCATTCGTTAAAATATATATTTATTGAAAGGAGGAAAATCATGCCTACTTTTAACCAACTGGTTCGGAAGGGCCGGGAGAAGGCCACCTATAAGTCCAACTCCCCCGCCATGCAGCATGGTCTGAACACCCTGAAGAACAAGGAGACTGACCTGCCCTCCCCCCAGAAGCGGGGCGTGTGCACCGCCGTGCGTACTTCCACCCCCAAGAAGCCCAACTCCGCCCTGCGGAAGATCGCCCGTGTGCGCCTGACCAACGGCTACGAGGTCACCGCCTATATCCCCGGTGTGGGTCACTCCCTCCAGGAGCACTCCGTGGTCATGATCCGCGGCGGCCGTGTCAAGGACCTGCCCGGCGTCCGTTACCACATCATCCGCGGCACGCTGGACACCCAGGGCGTCAATGGCCGGATGCAGGCCCGCTCCAAGTACGGCGCCAAGCGGCCCAAGGCTGCCAAGAAGAAGTAAGCGCTTCTTCACCCACAACGAGTTTTGCGCACACGCGCAAGGCGAAGCGCCTTGCCGGGTGTTTGACCATATACGTATCCGCGGCGCCTGTGTAGGGGCGGACAATGTCCGCCCGCTGATACGGGACGCCGGAACCGGGCGGGCGCACATTGTGCGCCCCTACAGGACGGAGCCGTATTGGGTAAACCTCGGACAGGCATTGCACGAGGTATTGCTTGAGCAAGTATCGCCGCGCCAGACGAGGCGCGGGGTTCCGAGCAAGGGGAGCATACTTGCTGTATGTGACCCGCCGCGAGGGTTCCCGCAACGAAGTTTGGCACGGTAAGACGCCGCTCAAGGCTTCGAGTACCTATGAATTCTAATTCTATTATAGAAGGAGGGAAGCGAAGTGCCCAGAAGAGGAAACGTACCCAAGCGGGAAGTTCTGCCCGACCCGCTGTATAATTCCGTCTTAGTCACTAAGCTCGTCAACAGCATCATGCTGGACGGCAAGAAGGGCGTGGCCCAGAAGGTTGTCTACGGTGCTTTTGACATCATCAAGGATAAGACCGGCAAAGAGCCCCTGGAGGTCTTTACCACTGCCATCGAGAACATCATGCCTTCCCTGGAGACCAAATCCCGCCGCGTGGGCGGCTCCACCTATCAGGTCCCCATGGAGGTCCGGCCCGAGCGCCGTCAGACTCTGGGTCTGCGCTGGCTGACCGCCTACTCCCGCAATCGCGGCGAGAAGACCATGAAGGAGCGCCTGGCCGGCGAGATCATGGACGCGGCCAACAACACCGGCTCCGCCGTGAAGAAGCGCGAGGACACCCACAAGATGGCCGAGGCCAACAAGGCGTTTGCCCACTACCGCTGGTAAGGACGGAGGACACAAACCAACATGGCAAGAAAAGTTTCTCTGGAAAATACCAGAAATATCGGCATCATGGCCCACATCGACGCCGGTAAAACCACCACCACCGAGCGCATCCTGTACTACACCGGCGTGAACTACAAGATCGGTGAGACCCATGACGGCACCGCCACCATGGACTGGATGGCCCAGGAGCAGGAGCGCGGCATCACCATCACCTCCGCCGCCACCACCTGTTACTGGAAGGGCACCAAGGACCAGTTCCCCCAGACCCGGATCAACATCATCGACACCCCGGGCCACGTGGACTTCACCGTGGAGGTGGAGCGCTCCCTGCGCGTGCTGGACGGCTCTGTCACCGTCATGTGCGCCAAGGGCGGCGTGGAGCCCCAGTCCGAGACCGTGTGGCGTCAGGCGGACCACTACAAGGTCCCCCGCATGATCTACGTCAACAAGATGGACATCATGGGCGCCGATTTCTACAACGTGCTCAATATGATCCACGACCGGCTCAAGGCCAACGCCGTGCCCATCCAGCTCCCCATCGGGAAAGAGGAGACCTTCAAGGGGATCATCGACCTGGTGGAGATGAACGCCGACATCTACTATGACGACCTGGGCAAGGATATGCGGGTGGAGGATATCCCCGCCGATATGCTGGAGCTGGCCAACGAGTACCGCACCAAGCTGGTGGACGCCTGCGCCGACATTGACGAGGAGATCATGGAGCTGGCCCTGGAGGAGAAGCCCATCCCCCAGGAGCTGATGCGCCGGGCCATCCGCAAGGGCACCATCGACAACCTGATGGTCCCCGTGGTGTGCGGCACGTCCTACAAGAACAAGGGCGTGCAGAAGCTGCTGGACGCCATCGTGGACTATATGCCCGCCCCCACCGACATCCCCCCCATCAAGGGCGTCAATCCGGACACCGACGAAGAAGAGGAGCGCCCGTCCTCCGACGAGGAGCCCTTCTCCGCCCTGGCGTTCAAGATCGCCACTGATCCCTTCGTGGGCAGGCTGTCCTTCATCCGGGTCTATTCCGGCACGCTGAACACCGGCACCCAGGTGCTCAACTCCACCAAGAAGCAGAAAGAGCGCATCGGCCGCATTCTTCAGATGCACGCCAACCACCGGGAGGACATTGAGACCGTTTACTCCGGCGATATCGCCGCCGTCATCGGCCTGAAGAATTCCACCACCGGCGACACCCTGTGCGACGAGAAACACCCGGTCATCCTGGAGTCCATGGAGTTCCCCGAGCCCGTCATCCGGGTGGCCATCGAGCCCAAGACCAAGGCCGGCCAGGAGAAGATGGGCATCGCCCTGATGAAGCTGGCCGAGGAGGACCCCACCTTCCACACCTACACCGACGAGGAGACGGGTCAGACCATCATCGCCGGTATGGGCGAGCTCCATCTGGAGATCATCGTGGACCGCCTGCTCCGGGAGTACAAGGTGGAGGCCAACGTGGGCGCGCCCCAGGTGGCCTACAAGGAGACCATCAAGCAGTCTGTCAAGCAGGACACCAAGTACGCCCGCCAGTCCGGCGGCAAGGGCCAGTACGGCCACGTGGTCATCACCGTGGAGCCCAACGAGCCCGGCAAGGGCTACGAATTCCTCAACGAGATCACCGGCGGCGTCATCCCCAAGGAGTTTATCCCCGCAGTGGACGCGGGCATTCAGGGGGCCATGCAGGCCGGCGTGCTGGCCGGTTACCCGGTGGTGGACGTGAAGGTCCACCTGACCTTTGGCTCCTATCACGAGGTGGACTCCTCCGAGATGGCGTTCAAGATCGCCGGCTCCATGGCCTTCAAGGAGGCCTGCCGCAAGGCCGGAGCCTGTCTGCTGGAGCCCATCATGAAGGTGTCCGTCATTGCCCCCGAGGAGTATCTGGGCAACGTCATCGGCGATCTGACCTCCCGCCGCGGCCAGATTCTGGGCCAGGAGGCCCGGCCCGGTGCCCAGCAGATCGACGCCCTGGTCCCCCTGTCCGAGATGTTCGGCTATGCCACCGACCTGCGTTCCCGCACCCAGGGCCGCGGCCAGTACACCATGGAGCCCCACAGCTACGTGGAGATCCCCAAGAACATCGCGGAAAAGATTATCGCCCAGCGCGGCCGGAAAGAGGACGCGTAATCCGTTCAGGAAAATTATAGTTGCAATTTTTCCTGCGATAGGATAGAATAGGCCCATAAACCTGTTCACTACAACCTTATTTATCTTACAAGTACAAGGAGGAAAACCCAAAATGGCCAAGCAGAAGTTTGAGCGCAACAAGCCCCACGTCAACATCGGCACCATCGGCCACGTTGACCACGGCAAGACCACCCTGACCGCCGCTATCACCAAGTTCCTGGCTTTCCAGGGCAAGGCTGACTACACCGACTACTCCAGCATCGACAAGGCTCCCGAGGAGCGCGAGCGCGGCATCACCATCAACACCGCCCACGTGGAGTACGAGACCGACAACCGGCACTATGCCCACGTCGACTGCCCGGGCCACGCCGACTATATCAAGAACATGATCACCGGCGCGGCGCAGATGGACGGCGCCATTCTGGTCATCGCCGCCACCGACGGCCCCATGGCCCAGACCAAGGAGCACATCCTGCTGGCCCGCCAGGTGGGCGTGCCCGCCATCGTGGTGTTCCTGAACAAGTGCGACCAGGTGGACGACGAGGAGCTGCTGGAGCTGGTGGAGATGGAGGTCCGCGAGACCCTGTCCGGCTACGAGTTCCCCGGCGACGACATCCCCATCATCAAGGGTTCCGCCCTGAACGCCCTGACCTGCGAATCCGGCAACGTGGACGACCCCGACTTCGCCTGCATCAAGGAGCTGATGGACGCTGTTGACAGCTACATCCCCACTCCCGACCGCAAGGCCGATCTGCCCTTCCTGATGCCCGTCGAGGACGTGTTCACTATCACCGGCCGCGGCACCGTGGCCACCGGCCGTGTGGAGCGCGGCCAGCTGAAGGCGGGCGAGACCGTTGAGATCGTCGGCCTGCAGGAGGAGAAGAAGAGCACCGTCGTCACCTCCATGGAGATGTTCCGCAAGACCTTGGACTACGTCGAGGCCGGCGACAACGTGGGCTGCCTGCTCCGCGGCGTCAACAAGGACGAGATTGAGCGCGGCCAGGTTCTGTGCAAGCCCGGCTCCATCCACCCCCACACCAAGTTCGTGGGTCAGGTGTACGTGCTGAGCAAGGACGAGGGCGGCCGTCACACCCCCTTCTTCAACAACTACCGTCCCCAGTTCTACTTCCGTACCACCGACGTGACCGGCGTCATCACCCTGCCCGAGGGCACCGAGATGTGTATGCCCGGCGATAACGTGGACATGAACGTGGAGCTGATCACCCCCATCGCCATTGAGAAGGGCCTGCGCTTCGCCATCCGTGAGGGCGGCCGTACCGTGGGTTCCGGCGTCGTCATTGACGTGAACGAGTAATCCCAGCACACCGCAATCAAAGCTCCCCGCCCATCAGGGCGGGGAGTTTTTTATATGCAAATTTGACTTAAAAAGTTTCCTGTCATATAATAGCGACAGATAAACCATACAGAAAGAGGATATACATCATGATAGAGCATATTGACAAACTGTATACGGAGGTCAACACCAGAGACCAGGCAAATTGGTTTACTTACGTTGAGCAACATCTGGGCGAGATTAAGGATGGGTCATACAAATCCAGCCATCGGGAAAACTATGCCGTCAGCTCACATAGCGGTGTTGATGGCACAGTATGGGAAAATTATTGCCAAGCAAAAAAAGGCCATCCATTTCACAGGGAAGAGTGGATCTGTCGTCTGGCAGTGGGAAAGCTTTTTGACCCTATCGGGGAAATTATAGACTACCAAGTACCGCTCAAAACGCCAGGGGCCAGTGATAACAGCGGTTTGGGCAAAATCGACCTTCTGTCACGCAATGACGATACCTTATATCTCTTAGAGGTCAAAGAGCCTGACAATACGGAATCTCCGCTTCGGGCAATTCTGGAAATCCACACATACTGGAAGCAGCTGGGCGGGGATGATTGCCGGCTCTTTTCCCGGCACACAAAGGCGTGCGAGGCCAAAAAGGTAAAAAAGGCTCTTCTTTTGTTTGAAAACGAGGGAAAAGGAAAAATTTATCACAAAATGTTTTTCCGGGAAGGACATGAGCGCCTGCTTTCCGTGATGAAGGCGCTGGATGTGGAATGCTTTGTGGGAACGTTGAAAGATGGCAGCGGCGAGGAATTGGTCAGCGTGAGACCCGCCCTATGACCGTTACAGTGCATCGGGGCGCCCGGCAAATCGGCGGGTGTTGCACAGAAATTGCCACCGGGCGAACTCGAATCCTGATTGACGCAGGTGCGCCGCTCCCCGGGGAACAATGTGAACCGCTCTGCTTCCCCCAGGCTGACGCCGTCCTGGTCACCCACTATCACGGCGACCACACCGGCGAGCTGGGAAATCTGCCGGATGGCGTCCCGATTTACATGATGAAATCCTGCAAGTGGATTTTGCAGAAATACCGGGAACGCATGGGGTCCGAATACTGCCGCGGCGTTGACTTGGACGCAATCCGCACAGTTCAAAATAAGGCCCCGTTTTGTGTGTGCGACATCTGTATTACCCCCATCGAATCAGACCATTCCTCTTTCCAACCGGTGATGTACCTGCTGGAGGCTGATGGGAAGCGAGTGTTGCACACTGGCGACTTCCGCTTACACGGCCCTCATCGGGAACCGCTTATGGACGCTCTGCGCGGATTAGGTCATATCGACCTTTTGATTACAGAGGGCACGTCCCTGACGCGGGACGATGGGTGGACGGAAGAACAAGTTGGCGCGGAACTGGCAAAGCTCATACGACGGTATAAATACTGTTTTCTGCTCACCTCATCGGGAAATCTGGACCGCATAGATACCTTTGCCCAACAGATTCCCCAAGGCAGATATTTCTTAGTGGACGCCTTCCAGAAGGATCTGATCGACATTGCCCGTGCCCACAGTGAGGCTGGGCCGAATTACTTAAAAAAGGCGCTCACATATGGGAAAAACCTTGCGGAAAAGATGGATCAGCGTGGCTTTGGCATGGTAGTTCGGGCAAACTCTGCTTTCAAAGAAATTGTGTCGGACTATATCAGGCGTTTTCCTGAAAACACCTGCCTCGTCTATTCCATGTGGAGCGGCTATCAGGAACTGGACGGGATTCATAGCTTTTTAGCCTTATTTGGGAAAAATGTGCGAACTGTCCACTCTTCCGGCCATGTATCGGCGCGGGATTTAGACGAATTTATCTCAGGGTTGAACCCAGATAAAATTTTGATGATACATACACAAGCTGAACCCAAAGACATTGCTATTACGCATAAAAGCCGTCTTCTGACAGCTTCGGATGGAGAAACGGTTTACCTGTAGCTTTTCCATGATGCATTGATAAAAACTCCCGCCTGTTTGCCCAGACGGGAGTTTTTTCATTCGGGATTTTCGAGTTTAAACGAATGACATTACCGGAACAGCAGGGAGTTTTTTATCCTGTGCGGCCGCCGGGGACCCCGCAGAGCAAGGGCGGCGCTGTAAAATTTCGCAGCCGCACCCCGCCATCCACCTGACCCTGAAGTCTGGGGCCCCAAGCAGGGTCTGGGCCGCAGATCACGCCCTTACGTCTGCCTCAATTCGGTATACGCTCTGTCATAAGCCTCAAGGAATTTGTCCGGTAAACGGAGCCTGCAATACTCATCAATCATCAGCAAATCAGCGGTGATCGACTCGCTGCTGCTGTCCAGAGAGCAGTGTTTTCCCAAAAACTGGGTAATTGCAGGCACAAGCAAATCACCCAGGACAATTCCGGCACCGAATTGGCCGTTCCGATCATTTATGCTGCATTTCAGCAAAAAGGAATCATACAAAATGCAGCCAACCTCTCTGTGCTCTGAATCTGCGTAAAGCATCTTGGCCTTGTAATCAAAAACGCTGCTGACCAGACGGTATAGCTCGACAATATTTTCTATCTTGTTCATCCCAACATCCCCAATCATTCATGGCAGACATTGTCAGTCCAGCTTCAGGTCGCCCTCTCTGATCCAGCCAATCTGCCGGAACAGCAGGCCGAAAGCCCAGCACAGCACAGCGGGCAGAACAAAGGAGACCAAAATCAGTCCGGCCCACTCGAATGCCCCAGGGGCAATGGCGGCGGCGCCGTTGGCAAGGGCATCCTCACTGGGTGCGATCCAGCCTGTCCACACACCGATCTGGCCTACCAGCCCGCAGGTGCCCATGCCCGCTGACACCGGAGGACCGTTCATCTCCAGCTTGAAGAGGCAGGTGGCAATGGGGCCCGTGATGGCTGATGTGAGAATGGCGGGCAGCCAGATCCGGGGATTCTTCACAATGTTTCCCATTTGCAGCATAGACGTGCCGATGCCCTGGCTCACCAGTCCGCCCCAGCGGTTTTCCCGGAAGGACAGCACGGCGAAGCCCACCATGTTGGCGCAGCACCCTGCCACCGCCGCGCCCCCTGCCAGCCCGGTGAGGGAAAAAGCGGCGCAGATGGCGGCGGAGGAGATGGGCAGTGTGAGGGCCATGCCGATGACTACGCTGACCAGTATGCCCATGAGCAGGGGCTGCTCGTCGGTGGCGATCCGGGTGACATTGCCAATGGCGGTGGCGGCGGTGCCAATGGCCGGAGCCGTCAGGGCGGACAGGCCCACCCCGGCCAGAATGGTCACCAGGGGCGTGACCAGAATATCCACTTTGGTCTCTTTGGACACGGCCTTGCCGCATTCGGCGGCGATAATGGCGATGAACAGCACCGCCAGCGGGCCCCCCGCCCCCTTGCCGCCGTCCAGAGTGGTGCTGCCCAGGTCGTTGGCGGCGCAGCCCACTGTCACCAGGGAAAACAGCACCATGGGGGGGGCTTTCAGCGCCCAGCCGATGGCCACCGCCATGGCCGCGCCGCTCATCGCGGAGGCATATACCCCCACATCCACCAGGAAGGCCAGCCCCAGCTGCTCCCCCAGCGTTTTCACAATGGTGCCGATGAGCAGGGAGCAGAACAGGCCCTGGGCCATGGCCCCCAGGGCGT
>CAJUOT010000022.1 GCA_910588135.1 uncultured Oscillospiraceae bacterium
TGCGGGGGTCCACCAGCTCGGGGAACTCCCGGAGCACGTCGGTCATCTCGTTGCCCCGCTCGCCGCAGCCGATATAGACCACGATGTCCACGTCGGACCACTTGGCCAGGGCGTGCTGCATCACCGTCTTACCGGAGCCGAAGGGGCCGGGGATGGCGGCGGTGCCGCCCTTGGCCACGGGGAAGAAGGTGTCCACAATCCGCTGCCCGGAGGACAGGGGCTTGATGGGGGGATACTTGTGCTTGTAGGGGCGGCCCACACGGACGGGCCAGCGCTGGCTCATGGACAGCTCCACCTGGCTGCCGTTTTCCAGCTCCAGCACGGCCACCGTCTGGCGGACGTTGTACTGTCCGGCGGCGGCCACGCTCTTCAGCGTGCCCTTCAGGCTGGGGGGTACCATGATCTTGTGGAGCACCACCGGGGTCTCGGGGACAGTGCCGATGATGTCGCCGCCCACCACCTGGTCGCCGGCTTTGGCGACGGGGGTGAAATCCCACAGCTTCTCCTGGTCGATGGCGGGGACCTCCACGCCGCGGGGCAGGTTGTTGCCGTGGACCTTCTCCATGATCTTCTCCAGCGGGCGCTGGATGCCGTCATAGATGTTCTCAATCATGCCGGGGCCCAGCTCCACGCTCATGGGGGAGCCGGTGGTCACCACCTCGGTGCCGGGGCCCAGGCCGGAGGTCTCCTCGTAGACCTGGATGGAGGCGGAGTCGCCGTTCATGGTGAGGATCTCACCGATCAGGCGCTCGGGGCCCACGCGGACCACGTCGGACATATTGGCGTCCGCCATGCCGGTGGCCACCACCAGGGGGCCGGAGACCTTAACTACTTTTCCCATAGGTCTGCATACCTTCTTTCTGCTTATCAGAAATAATGCGGAAATCTGTAGGGCGCGACGACTCGGCGCGCCGTTCATGAACCCTCGGAGGCGGCGCGCCGTGGTCGTCGCGCCCTACATCCGGGGTATAACAAGGTCACAAAATGTCCGCTCCTACAGCCCGTTCCACGGACTTTTTGATGTTGGCCATGCCCATGCCCAGGCTGCCCTCCTTGCCGGGGATGAGGATGATCGCCGGGGTGAGCTCGTCCTTGTACCGGGCGATGTCCGCCTCCATCTGGGCGGCCAGCTGCTCGGTGAGGTACACCACGGCGTACTCCTCCCGGGCGATGCGGTGGAGGGTGTGGCGGGCCTGGTCCAGGCTGTCCACGGGAAAGACCGTCAGCCCCAGGGCCTTGAAGCCCATGACGCTGTCCTTGTCGCCCAGCACGGCGATCTGATAGCTGTTTGCCATAAAGTCTTCCCCCTTAACAGTAGGCCCGGCGCAGGCGCGCCCGGATGGTGGTGCCGTCGATGCCCGCCATGCGCCCGGTGAGGATGATGCGGATGGCGGTGGCCTCCGCCTCCCGGGCGTAGAGGTAGGCGACAACCGGCTGTTCCCCGAAGGGGATCATCCGGGCCCTTGCCAGATAGGCCATCACCGCGTCGTCGCACATACGCTCGAACTCGGTGAGCGGCCCCCCGTTGGGGAGGGCCACAGCGGCCCCCGCCTCCGCGGCGGCGGCAAATTCTGTGCCCTTGAACACCCGGTTCAGCTCGCTGCCCTTCACCCTGGCGATGGCCTCCGGGGAGACCGTTCCCCCGGGAACCAGCACCGAACGCAGAAACTCCCCGGCCTTGTCCAGCCGCGCGGAGCGCACGGCGGCGCGCAGGTTGGCCCCGTCGATGAGGGCGGCCACATACCCCTCCAGGAACTTGCTGCCGGAGGCCTTCGCCAGGGCGGACAGCTCCTCAAAGTAGGCCCGGTCCAGGATGAAATCGGCCTGCTGGGGGTCGCCGGAGGAGCCCAGCACCTCCCGGGCGCGGCCAACGGCTTCCCGGAAAACCTCAGAACAGGCGCGCAGGTCCTCCCGGCGGTAGTCCTCGGCCAGCGCGGCCGGGTCGTACCGCCCGCCGCCCAGCAGCAGCCGGTCCTGGTCCAGCTTCAGCGCCTCCGCCTTGACCAGCGTTTTGGCGTTGTGGTAGTCGTATTTCACCCGGAACACGTCCATCAGCGCCTCGTTGCCAACCGCCTTGCCCATGTCGGCAAACAATGCCGCCTGGGCCTGGGCCAGCATGGCGTCCAGGGCGGAATTGGTGACCTCGGGCAGGTCCGGATAGCCGCATTCGCCCAGCACCTTGGCCGCGTCGCCCGCGTCCTTGGCGTCGATCATCCGCTCCATCCGCTCGGCGGTGAGCAGCTTGTTCTCCAGCACCCGTATGCGGGCGGAGATGGACAGAAAGTCGTTTTCTTTCAGCTTTGTTACCTTTTTTGACAAGTTTTCTCCCCCTTTCATATGCAATTGAAAGGGTTTGGTCAGTCAAACAGCACTTTGGCCACCTCGCCGGCCAGCGCGCCGCGCTGGAGCCGGATCAGGGTGTCAAAGGTGCAGTTGACCTCCACCGCGCCGTCGGAGAGGATAAAGCCGCCGTCCATGGGGCGGGTCTCGTCGGCCAGGGTGAGCATCCCGGTGCCGTTCAAAATGGCGGACGCGCCGGCCACCACCTTGTCCAGGACGGCCCCGGCCTTCGTCTCGGCAACCTCCCCGGGCAGCTTGGGGGCCACGGCCTCGGCCAGCTTCTTGTTGGCCGCCGCCACCACCGTCTTGCCAACCTGGGCCCGGTCGGTCTCGGAGAAGATGAGCTTCTCCCGGCCGGTGGCGGACGCCTTGGCCGCCAGATCCGCCAGGAAAGCCACATACTCCTCCCGGGGCAGCCCCAGCAGCCGCTTGTGGGCGGCCTGGAAGGCCTCCTCAATCACGTCCTGCTTGGCGGTGAGCACCGCCTTGCGGCACTCCATCTGGGCCATGGAGTCCAGATGGCGGCCCCGCTCCTGGGCGGTCCTGCGGCCCTGGGCGAGAATTTCATCCGCCTCGGCCTGGGCCTGGGCTTGGTATTTGGCGGCAATGTCCGCCGCCTCTGCCCGGGCCTGGGCCAGCAGGGCGTCGTTTTCCAGCCGACTGTCCTCCTCGATGCGCGCGGTAATCTTTTCAATTCCGTTCATTAGTTTGGCTTACCGCCTTTCTGAAATCAAAATCGTGGCTTACAGCGCGTACATCAGCATCAGGATGGTGCCCACCAGGGACAGAATGGCGTAGAACTCCACGATGCCGCACATGATGACGCCCTTCATGTAGTCGTCGGGCTTCTTGGCAACGATGTTGATGGAGGCGGCGGCCACGCGGCCCTGGGCGATGGCGGAGAGCAGGCCGCCCAGCATGATGGGCACGCAGGCCAGCAGCACGGAGAAGCCCTGGGCGACGGTGAGCTGGGCGGGGCTGCCGGAGAAGAAGCCCAGGGTGAACAGGCCGAAGAAGCCGGCGGCCAGGCCGTACAGGCCCTGGGTGCCGGGGAGGGCCTGGAGGATCATGCACTTGGTAAAGTGCTCGGGGGTCTCGGACAGAACGCCGGTGGCGGCCTCGCCCACCATGCCGGTGCCCTTGGCGGAGCCTACGCAGCACAGGCCAACCGCCAGCGCGAAGCCGATGAAGGCCAGGGCCTGACCGCCAAACATTTCAAAGAACGCAACCATTTTAAATTTCCTCCTTAATATCTACATATTTGGTTTGTACTGCCAGGGGGCGGAAGGGCTTGCCCCCGTCCTGATAAAAGCGACCGAAGAACTCCAGGCACTGCAGGCGCATGGTGTGAACATAGCAGCCCAGCAGGTTGAGCACCAGGTTCAGGGCGTTGCCCACGATGGCCACGATGATGAAGGGGACCAGCCCGAACACCGAGCCCAGGGTGTTGAACACCGAGGCGATGATGGAGCCGGCCATCATCAGGGCCATGAGGCGCAGGTAGGACAGGATATCGCTGAAATAGCCGGAGATGCCTTGGTAAGCATCCCAAATCCAGGTGACGGCGCCAATGGGGCTCTTGGCGCGGATCACGCTGCCTACCGGCAGCAGCACCACGCCCAGTATCAGGATAACCATGCCCACAGTGCCCAAGACAGCGGGCGCTCCCGGAATCATGGGACCGCCGATGACCAGGGCCGCGCCGATGAGGATGCTGTACCAGGCGATCTCCTGGGTGACGGCGTCCAGGGCGTTGCCGTGGCGGAACTTCTCCACCATGCTGACGGCCATGCCGGTGAACACCTGGATGACGCCCATGGCCATGGCACCCACCATCACCAGGATGATGTCGTTGATGGGGGTGAAGGCGGGTTTCCAGAACCAGACGAAAGCGCCCGCAGCGTCGTGGTAGCCCGGCACGGAGGCGCCTGTCAGCTCAAAGAGCTTGGGCAGGAAGTCGCCGAAAAGGCTTCCGGTCATGCAGCCCCAGAAGATGGAGCTGACGCCGCACATGAAGAACATGGACATCATGTCCCGCATACCGCCCTTGGGTCTGGCCTTCATCAGGAAGAAGGCGGTGCCCAGCACCATGAGCAGGCCGTAGCCGATGTCGTTCATCATGAACCCGAAGAAGGTGATGAAGAACGGGGCCATCAGGGGGTTGGGGTCCACGCTGTCGTAGGCGGGCATGGAGTACATCTCGGTGATGACGCTGAAGGGCCCGGTGACCGGGTTGTTCTTCAGCTTGATGGGGACCTGGGGGTACTCGTCCTTGGCGGGGTCCGCCGCCTCCCAGGCGCACTGGAAACCGCCCAGCAGTTTCTCCACGTCCCCTGCGTTCTCCGCGGGGAACCAGCCGTCCAGCACAAAGGCCGCGTCGGTGTCGATGAGCCGGGCGCGGTTCTCCTCCCGGCCGATCTCCTGGGCGGCCCGGTCCACGCAGCGGCGCAGCGCGTCCCGCTTTTCGCCCAGGGCGGCCAGGGCGACCTTGCATTCGGCCTCCTCCCGCTCCAAAGCGGCGATGCGGTTGTCCAGCAGGGCGATGTTCTCCGCCGCCGTCCCCGTCCAGCCCCGCAGGGTGACCCGGGACACGCCGAAGGGCCGCATGGCCTCGTAGCAGGCGCTGAGGGCCGAGTGGTGGCAGATGAGCAGGAAGTATTGCAGCTCCCGGTCGCTCCCCGCCCGGATCAGCTGGGCCGCCTCGGCGCTCTGGGCCACCGCCGCCTCCAGGGCGGCGAAGTCGGTTTTGCCGGGCGCCGAGCAGAAGTGGACGGGCACGGCGGCCGTCCCCTCCTCGTCCAGCGCCACGTCCAGGCAGGACCAGGGCGCCAGCGACGCTTTCTGGGTCAGCAGCTTGGAGCGCTCCGCCGTCTTGGCGGCCAGGGCCTGCTCCGCTTCCGTCACCTGACGGGCGGCGTCCAGGCCCGCCGCGTAGGCCCCGTCGTCGAACAGCTCCGTCTCGGTGACCTGGGGCCGGGGTGAAAACAGGCCGTCCTTGGCTGGGGCGTACCGCCGCAGGGTGTCCAGCGCGGCATTCAGCTCCAGGCTCTGCTCCCGGGCCTTCTCCAGTCCGGCGTGGTCCGGCTTGCCAAGGCCCTCCCACGCGGGGTCGCTCAGGTCGATGGCGGGCTCCCGGATCTCCACGCAGCCCAGGCTCTGGAGGGCGCGCAGCAGCTCCTCCCGGTCGGAACGCAGGGCCAGCAGCCGAAGCCGTTTCATCTTGACAATGGCCATCAGCTGTTCCCTACCCTTCCGACAATGAAGGCGGCGGCCTTGTCAAGGTTCCGGCGGGCGGCCTGCTTGAGCGCCTCGCACTGGGCGGCGTTGTCCGCCAGGGTCTGTTCCGCCTTCTTTTCGGCCTGTGCCTCCGCCTCGGCCAGCATGGACTTGGCCTCCTGTTCCGCCCGGGCGCGCTGGTCCTGGACGAGCTGCCTGCCCGCCCGCTCCGCGCCGACTACGATGCGCTTGGCCTCCTCCGCCGCCCCGGCCCGCCGCTCCCTCGCGGCCTGCTCGGCCTCAGCGACCTTTTGGATGGCCTCTAAAGACATAACACTTCACCTCTCTTACTTATCACGGGGGGAGATTCGAAGGGCAGCTCCTCCCATTTTCGGAAAAGATTTTATCATCCCTGCTCCAACTTATCAAGCCTTCTTTTCAAATAAAATAACAAGATGACGGATTTGTCACACGCCCTTGTTTTTGCAATTTTATTTTGGTATAATCTATTATCTATGGAATGAGCTCCCGCCCTGGGCGCCCACAGAAAGAGGTGGATGAGGTGTATCAGAAGCTGACCCGGCTGCTTGCCCCCCGCATCGGACTGTACTTTGGGGTGATGCTGGCTTTCGCGGGGGTCACCGCCCTGCTGGGGGAGACCCAGGCGGCGGCGGTGGAGCTGATCGTGGTGGCGGTGCTGCTGCTGGCTTATGTGGCCTCCGCGTTCCGCCGCCGGCGGGAGGCGGACCAGTATCTGAAGGAACTGATGGACAGCATGGACCAGGCCACCCGGGACAGCACCCTGAACTGTCCCCTGCCGCTGGTGATGTTCCGCCCGGACACCGACGAGGTGGTGTGGTCCAACGACCGCTTCCTGCGCCTCACCGGGGACCGGGAGCGGATGTTTGACACCCGGCTGTCCGACCTGGCCCCCAGCTTTGACAGCCGGTGGCTGCTGGAGGGCAAGAACGAGTGCCCCCAGGAGGTGGAGCTGGGCGGGCGGCGCTATCAGGTGTTCGGCGACATGGCGCGGCCCGCGGCGGGCAGCGAGGAGGGACTGCTGGCCACCACCTACTGGCTGGACGTGACCGAGCTGGCCGACACCCGGGATATCCACAAGGCCACCCGGCCGGTGCTGGCCCTGCTGCTGCTGGACAACTACGAGGACGCCATCAAGAGCCAGGACGAGAGCGTGCGCTCGGCCATGCTCAGCGACATAGTGGCCCGCCTCACCCGCTGGACGGAGGGGGCGCACGGCGTGTTCTGCCGGCTGGACCGGGACCGCTACCTGTTCATGTTTGAGGAGCAGTATCTGGCGGGCTACAAGGAGGAGAAGTTCTCCCTGCTGGACAGCGTGCGGGAGGTGGTCAACCCCGCCGGCATCCCCGCCACGGTGACCATCGGCGTGGGGGTGGACGGGGACACCCTGGAGGAGCTGTACCGGTTTGCCAACCTCTCGGTGGAGATGGCGCTGTCCCGGGGGGGAGATCAGGCGGTGGTGAAAAACCGCTTCACCTTCGAATTCTTCGGCGGGCGCAGCAAGGAGACCGAGCGGCGCACCAAGGTGAAGAGCCGGGTCATGGCCTCCGCCATGGGCGAGCTGGTGGCGGACGCCTCCTGTGTCATCGTCATGGGCCACAAGTCCCCCGACTTCGACGCGGCGGGCGCCGCCGTGGGCGTGTGTGCCATCGCGCGGATGAAGGGGATTCCCCACTATATCGTCCGGGAGGGCGGGGCGACGCCCGCCGACGAGCTGTACGAGAGGCTGGCCAGAATGCCCCAGTACGACGGTGTGCTGCTGGACCCCCAGGAGGCCATGGTCCGGGCGGATTCCCGGTCGCTGCTGGTGGTGGTGGACACCAACCGGCCCGAGCAGGTGCAGAACCGGGAGCTGCTGGACTCGTGCAACAAGGTGGCGGTCATCGACCACCACCGCCGCGCGGCCACCTATATTGAGGGGGCGGACCTGAACTTCCACGAGCCTTACGCCTCGTCCACCTGCGAGCTGGTGAGCGAGCTGATCTCCTACCTGATGGAGCCCTCGGACCTGCTCCCCGGGGAGGCGGAGGCCCTGATGGCGGGGCTGATGCTGGACACCAAGAACTTTACCATGCGCACCGGCGGGCGCACCTTCGAGGCGGCGGCCATGCTCCGCCGGGCGGGGGGGGACACCGGCGAGGTGCGCAAGCTGTTCCAGACCGGCCTTCCCGATGCGGTGGCCAAATACGGCATCATCCAGAATGCGAAGATGTACCGCCGGGATATCGCCATCGCCGCCTCCGGCCGCCCGGTGGGCCGGGTGACCGCCGCCCAGGCGGCGGACGAGCTGCTCAACATCGCGGGGGTGGGCGCGTCCTTTGTGCTCTATCCCGAGGAGGGGCAGGTGGTGGTGTCCGGCCGGAGCCTCAGCGCCACAAACGTCCAGGTGATTCTGGAGGCGCTGGGCGGCGGCGGAAACGCCGGGGCCGCCGGGGCGCAGATTCCCGGCAAGACGGTGGAGCAGGTGCTGGACGAGCTCCACGCGGCGCTGGACAGATACTTTGACGAGGACAAGGAAAAATCAGAAGGGGACTAGAATATTCCCGCGGGTGTCGGCCCGAAATCCATAGGAGGTAACCGAGATTATGAAAGTCATTTTACAGCAGGACGTGAGGGGCCAGGGCAAAAAGGGCCAGATGGTGGAGGTGTCCGACGGCTACGCCCGCAACTTCCTCCTGCCCCGGAAGCTGGCGGTAGAGGCCACCGCGGAAAACGTGAACACCATGAAGATGCAGGACAAGGCCAAGGCCGCCCGGCTGGCCGAGGAGAAGGCCGCGGCCCAGGCGGCGGCGGAGCGCCTCAAGGGCGTGCAGGTGAACATACGGGCCAAGGCGGGCCAGGGGGGGCGGCTGTTCGGCTCCATCACCAGCCGGGAGATCAGCGACGAGCTGAGGGCCCAGCACGGGATCGACGTGAACAAGAGCAAGATCGTGCTCAGCGAGCCCATCAAGTCCTTTGGCGCGTTTGAGGTCAAGTGCAAGCTGGGCAGCGAGGTGTCCGGTGTCATCAATCTGTTGGTTATTGAGGATAAATAAGAGATGCCCGGCGAGGAACTGAACCAATTGCAGATGCCCCACTCCGCCATAGCGGAGCAGGCGGTGCTGGGCTCCATGCTCATTGACGAGCGGTGTGTGCCCGCCGTGATGGAGCGGCTGCTGCCCGAGGACTTCTACCTGCGGCCCAACCGGGAGCTGTACCAGGTGCTGTACACCATGTTCAGCCGGTTCGAGACCATCGACCCGGTGACTGTGGTGGACCGGATGAAGCAGGCCGGGGTGTATGACGCAAGCACTACCGTGCCCTACCTGCGCCAGCTCATGGAGATCACCCCCACCGCCGCCAACGTGATGGAGTACGTGGACATTGTGGCGGACAAATCGGTGCTGCGCCGGGTTGGGCGGGCCGCCGGCGAGCTGGAGGAGATGGTGCGCGCCGAGAACGGCACCGCCGCCCAGGTTCTGGAGGCGGCCGAGCAGCGCATTTACGCCATCCGCCAGGGGAAGTCCGCCCGGGGGATGAGCCATATCTCCGCCGTGATGAACGAGGTGTGGGACACCATCAAGGAGCGGCAGGCGGCGGGGGAGAGCTTTCCCGGCATATCCACCGGCCTGGTGGACCTGGACCGGCGCATTTCCGGCCTGAACAACTCCGACCTCATCATCCTGGCGGCCCGCCCCGGCGTGGGCAAATCCTCCCTGGCCATGAATATCGGGGTGGAGGCGGCCAAGCACTCGGGCAAGAGCGTGGCGGTGTTCTCCCTGGAGATGAGCCGCGCCCAGCTGGGGCTGCGGCTGGTGTCCACCGAGTGCGCCATGGACAACAAGAAGCTGACCACGGGGCGCATCGTGGGGGAGGACGAGTGGAGCCGGGTGGCCATGGCGGTGGCCAATTTGAGCCAGGCCAGAATGTATATCGACGACGACGCCTCCCTGTCCGTGGCGGATATCAACGCCAAGTGCCGCCGCATTGAGGATCTGGGGCTGGTGATCGTGGACTACCTCCAGCTGATGACCTCCGCGGGGGGCGCGCCCCGGGCCAGCGACAACCGCCAGCAGGTGGTGTCCGATATGTCCCGCTCGCTGAAGCTGATGGCCAAGGAGCTGAACGTGCCGGTGATCTGCCTGTCCCAGCTGTCCCGCGCCAACGAGAGCCGCGCCTCCGGCCAGCGCCGACCCATGCTGTCCGACCTGCGGGATTCCGGCGCCATTGAGCAGGACGCGGACATCGTCATGTTCCTGTACCGGGAGAGCTACTACGAGGACGACACGGAGAACCCCAACGTGGCCGAGTGCATCGTGGCCAAAAACCGCCACGGGGAGACAGGTACCGTCATGCTGGAATGGAGGCCGGAATTCACCACCTTCCGCAATCTGGCCTACCAGTACGACGACGAGGATATGTGACATGGGAGGCCCTTTCCGTTTTGAACTGATTCCCCCCGGGGCGGGGGTGCTGTGCGCCCTGTCCGGCGGGGCGGATTCCATGTACCTGCTGTGCCGCCTGCTGGAGGGGCGGGAGCAATACGGCTGGACGGTGTCCGCCGCCCACTTCAACCACGGCCTGCGCCCCACTGCCCAGCGGGACGAGGACTTCGTCCGGGACTGGTGCGGACGGCAGAACGTCCCGCTGTACACCTGCCGCGAGAACGTGGAGGAATATGCATTCCAGAATAAACTTTCCGTAGAGGAGGCGGGGCGGGTGCTGCGCTACCGCTTTCTGGAGGAGACCGCCTGGGAGATCGGCTGCGCGGAACACCCCTTCTTTGCGGCCACCGGCCATCACGCCGGGGACAACGCGGAGACGGTGCTGATGAACCTGGTCCGGGGCTGCGGGCTCAACGGCCTGACGGGGATACCGGAGCGCCGGGGGAGCGTCGTCCGTCCCATGCTGAACGTGACCCGGCGGGAGATTCTGGACTATTTAGAGGAACACGCCGTCCCCCACGTGGAGGACGAGACCAATACCGACCCGTCCTGCACCCGGAACAAGGTGCGGCTCCAGCTCCTGCCTCTGCTGGAGGAGCTGAATCCCCGGGCGGCGGAGCACATCTGCGCCGCCGCCGCCCGCCTGCGGGAGGACGAGGAGGAGCTGTCCCGGCAGGCCGCCCAGATCACCAGCCAGGGACTGGATATCCCGGACGGCGTGGCCGTCAACGTGGATTTGCTGCGGGAGGCTCCCCGGCCCATCGCCCTGCGCTCCTGCGGCCAGCTGCTGGACAAGGCGGGTCTGTCCGGGGAGGCCGTCCACCGGGAGGGGATGCTGGCCCTGGCCCTGGGGGACGACCCCTCCGCCGCCCTGGACGTGCCCGGCGGGCGGGTCTGGCGGCAGTACGGCCTGCTGGCCCTGTCCCCGGGGCGGGAAGCCGCCCCGCCGCAGCCCCGCGAGCTGGCGGAGGGGCAGATTCACTGGGGGAGCTGGGCCATCGAGTGCATCCCGGCGGTGTGCCCGGAAAAAGCCTATGTCACGGCGGGAAATTTTTATCTGAAGCCGGACCGCTACGTCGTCCGCTCCCGCCGGGAGGGGGATGCGCTCACCCTGGGCAAGCGTCCTGCCAAGACGGTGAAAAGGCTGATGATCGAGGCAAAAATCCCCGCCTGCCGCCGGGAGTTCATCCCGGTGATCGACGGCGGAGGACGGGCGGCGGCCCTGGGCGGCTTCGGCCCCCACCGGGAATGTCTGGCCGGGCCCGGGGAGCCGGCTCTGCATATCATGATAAAAACAGAGGAGAATGAGCCATGCACAAAGACGTAAAGCAGATTCTGTATACGGAGGAGCAGCTCCGCAGCCGGATTCGGGAGCTGGGGGCCCAGATCACCGCGGATTACGCCGGACGGCAGCCCATGCTGGTGTCCGTGCTGCGGGGGTCGTATATCTTTATGGCCGACCTCACCCGGGCCATCGACCTGGATGTGACGGTGGATTTCATGGTGGTGTCCTCCTACGGGGCGGGCACCGTCAGCTCCGGGCAGGTGGAGATCAAGAAGGACCTGTCCGACTCCATCGAGGGCCGCGACCTCATCATCGTGGAGGACATCCTGGACTCGGGCAACACCCTGTATTACCTGATGGATGTGCTCCGGGCCCGCAAGCCCGCCTCCATCCGCATCTGCACCCTGATGGATAAGCCCGAGCGCCGCACCAAGCCCATCACCGCCGACTACGTGGGGTTTACCATTCCGGACGCCTTTATTGTGGGCTACGGGCTGGATTACGCCGAGAAATACCGCAACCTGCCCTATGTGGGCATACTTAAGCCGTCCGTGTACGGCAAGTGACGGGCGGACATCCGCCCCCAAAGGAGAGCATCCATTTTGAAGCAGAACAAATTCAAGGGTATTTTTCTCTATGCCGCCGTGATCCTGGCCCTGCTGTGGGGGCTGTCGGTGTTCGCCGGCGGCAAAAGGGACAGCGCCAGCTATTCCGATGCCGTGGACTGCTTCCGGCAGGAGCGGGTGGCGCGCTTCGCGGTGAACGGCGACGGCGTGCTGTCCATGGTGCTGACAGACGGCACGGTCCAGCGCCACACCCTGGCGGACGTGGACGCCTTCCGCCGGGAGCTGGGCCCTCTCATCGAGGAGCAGCACCAGCGGGGGATCATCAAGAATTACGACTTCCAGCAGGGGTATGAGATGCCCCTGTGGCTTATCGTGCTGCTGCCCTGCGTGGTGTGCGCGGCGCTGGCGCTGCTGCTGTGGATGCTGCTCAATGCGCGGCAGCAATCCGCCCAGGGCGGGGGCCAGGGCGGCATGAGCCGGTTTGGCCACGCCCGGGCCGCGGACGGCGGGAACAGTGCCGTCACCTTCGCCGACGTGGCGGGGGCGGACGAGGAGAAGCAGGAGCTCCAGGAGCTGGTGGACTTCCTCAAGGAGCCCCAGAAGTTCATTGACCTGGGGGCCCGCATCCCCAAAGGGGTGCTGCTGGTGGGCCCGCCGGGCACCGGCAAAACCCTGCTGGCCCGGGCCGTGGCCGGGGAGGCGGGGGTGAAGTTCCTGTCCATCTCCGGCTCCGACTTCGTGGAGCTGTACGTGGGCGTGGGCGCCTCCCGGGTGCGCGACCTGTTTGACCAGGCCAAGAAAGAGTCCCCCGCCATCGTGTTCATCGACGAGATCGACGCCGTGGGCCGACAGCGGGGCGCGGGCCTGGGCGGCGGGCACGACGAGCGGGAGCAGACCCTGAACCAGCTGCTGGTGGAGATGGACGGCTTCGCCGCCAACGAGGGGGTCATCGTGCTGGCCGCCACCAACCGGCAGGATATCCTGGACCCGGCGCTGCTGCGCCCCGGACGGTTTGACCGGCAGGTGTACGTGGGCAGGCCGGACATGAAGGGCCGGGAGGAGATCCTCCGGGTCCACACCCGGAAAAAGCCCCTGGCGGAGGACGTGGACCTCAGGGAGATTGCCCGGGAGACCACCGGCTTCACAGGGGCCGACCTGGAGAACCTGATGAACGAGTCCGCCCTGCTGGCCGCCCGGAAGGACCAGCCCTTCATCACCCTGGCGGACGTGCAGGAGTCGGTGGTAAAGGTCATTGCCGGGCCGGAAAAGCGCAGCCGGCAGCGGCTGCTGGAGGACAAGCGCATCACCGCCTACCACGAGGCGGGCCACGCCGTGGTGAGCCACGCCCTGCCCACCCAGGACCCGGTGCAGCAGATCACCATCGTCCCCCGGGGGGACGCGGCGGGCATGACCATCAACCGGCCCCAGGAGGACCGGGACCACGTGTCCCGCCAGCGGCTGGTGGAGACGCTGTCCACCCTTTTGGGCGGACGGTGCGCCGAAGAGGCCGCCCTGGGCTTTGTGTGCACCGGCGCGGTGAGCGATTTGCAGCGGGCCACCCAGATCGCCCGGGACATGGTGACCAAGTACGGCATGAGCGAGAAACTGGGCCATGCCACCTTCACCACCGGACACGACGAGGTGTTTATCGGCCGCTCCATGGCCCAGGCCAAGCCCTACTCCGAGCAGACCGCGGCCCTCATCGACGAGGAGGTCAAGGACCTGCTGGATGGGGCCTATGCCAGATGCAGGGAAATTTTGGAGCGGGACCGGGACAAGCTGGAGACCGTGGCCCGGTTCCTGCTGGAGCACGAGACCATGGACGCCGGACAGTTCCAGATGGTATACGACGACCCGGCGGCGCTGAAGGCCGCCGACGAGATGGAGAGCTGAGCAGATGGAAAACTGGGAAACTGAACTGGAACAGGGAGGGAATCCGGGGGAGCCCCGGCCCGGACAGGATGCCCCGGAGGAGGAGCAGTCCGGGGCGAAGCTGCGCCGCGAGGCGTCCGACGGGCGGGACCTGTACCTGAATATGCGGGTGCTGGTGACCATGATGGCGGCGTTTGTGCTGCTGTTCACCTTTGTGGCCCGGATCATTGTGGTCAGCGGCCCGTCCATGGAGAACACCCTGTGGGGGGGCGACCTGATTCTGGTATGGTCCCTGGGCTATGAGCCCCGGCAGGGGGACGTGGTGGTGCTCACCCAGGAGAGCTACCAGGAGGACTCCATTGTGAAGCGGGTGATTGCCACGCAGGGACAGCGGGTGGACATCGACTACGGGGACGGCTCCGTCCGGGTGGACGGCGTGCTCCTGGAGGAGGACTATATCCGGGAGCGGATGCTGCTGCCCGGCTTTGGCGAGGGGCTCAACCATGTCACTGTGCCCGAGGGGTGCATCTTTGTCATGGGGGATAACCGGAACCAATCCGCCGACAGCCGCTGGCCCGCCATCGGCATTGTGGACAACCGGTGCGTCATTGGCCGGGGGCTGGCGGTGCTGTTTCCGTTCCACCACTGGAAGGGGCTGTGAACCATGAAGCCGATGAGGAAAAGTGTTTCAGGGCGGGCGCCCTGGCTGGCCTTTGCCCTGGCGGGAGGGGCGGCGGCGGCGGCCCTGCGGAAATGGCAGCTGGGCTCCGCCTTTGAGGAGGGGACCGGCCTGGCCGTCCCCATGGCCCCGGCCAGCGTGACCCTGGCGTGCCTGCTGGTGATTGCGGCGGCCTGGTTCCTGATCCTGGCCATCTACCAGCCGGTGTCCAAGCGCCCCTGGTCGGTGGGGCAGGCCCACCGGTGGGATCTGGTGTTTCTGGACGCCGGGGACCCGGTGTATCCCATTCTGGTGGTGGCGGCGGCCTTTGTGGCCGTGGCGGCCGCCCCCTTCCTGCTGCGGACGGGGCTGGGCCAGTGGCAGGTCTACCAGGAGGCCAGGACGGCGCTGAAGCAGGGAATCGAGGTCCAGCTGCCCAGCAACAACGGGATACTGGCCATTGCCACGGCGGTGGGCGCGGTGCTGTCCTTCCTGGGCCTGCTCCAGATGGGCCGGGACGGGCTCCACGCCGGGCGCAGGGGCAAGGGGGGCTTTGCCGCCGCCCTGCCCGGGGTGGCCGGATGCGTGTGGCTGATGGAGAGCTTCCGGGGCCACGCCGCCAATCCGGTCCGGTGGGACTACGCCCCCCAGCTGCTGGCCATTGTGTGCGGGATGCTGTTCTATATGGACTTTGCGGGTATGTCGGCAGGGGCGGCCCGGCCCCGGCGGCTGCTTTGGCTGGCCGCCATGACCGCCGTGTTCTCCGCGCCGGCCCTGGTCACCGCGGCGGCGTGGGGCGGGTGGGCCGATCTGCTGCTACTGGCGGCCCAGACGCTGGCTGCGGCGGGGGTGCTGTGGCGCCTGCCCCCCAATTTGGAAAATCCACCCAAGATCAAGGGCGCGCCGCTCTCCCGGGAGGCCGGGGAGGCAAGCATAGAGGAGGAGACCACCGATGAATGACAAGAAGTACTATATCACCACGCCCATCTACTATCCTTCGGGAAAGCTGCACATCGGCCACGCCTACTGCACCGTGGCCACCGACGCTATGGCCCGGTACAAGCGGCTGTGCGGGTACGACGTGATGTTCCTCACCGGCACCGACGAGCACGGCCAGAAGATTGAGGACAAGGCCCGGGAGGCGGGGGTCACCCCCCAGCAGTTCGTGGACAACATCGTGGCCGCGCCGGGGGGCGTGCTGGACCTGTGGAAGCTGATGGACATCAGCTACGACCGCTTCATCCGCACCACGGACGGTTACCACGTGGAGGCCATCCAGAAGATTTTCAAGGCGATGTACGACAAAGGGGATATCTACAAGGGGGCCTACAAGGGCAAGTACTGCAAGCCCTGCGAGTCCTTCTGGACGGAGTCCCAGCTCGTCGACGGCAAGTGCCCCGACTGCGGCCGGGAGGTGATGGACGCGGAGGAGGAGGCGTACTTCTTCCGGGCGTCCAAGTACGCCGGGCGGGTGCGGGAGCTGCTGCTGAACACCGATTTTCTGGAGCCCCGCAGCCGCGTCCACGAGATGGTGAACAACTTCATCGACTGCGAGGGGGGCCTTCAGGACCTGTGCGTGTCCCGCACCTCCTTCACCTGGGGGGTGCCGGTGGACTTCGACCCGGGCCACGTGGTCTACGTCTGGCTGGACGCGCTGTTCAACTATATGACCGCCCTGGGTTATCAAAACGGCAAATATGACGATCTGGAGAAGTTCTGGCCCGCCGACGCCCACTTTGTGGGCAAGGAGATCGTCCGCTTCCACGCCATCTACTGGCCCGCCTTCCTCATGAGCATGGAGCTGCCCCTGCCCAAGAAGGTGTACGGCCACGGCTGGCTCAACTTCAACGGGGACAAGATGTCCAAGTCCAAGGGCAACGTGGTGGACCCCCACCTGCTGTCCCAGCGGTACGGAGTGGACGCCCTGCGGTTCTTCCTGCTGCGCTCCTTCCCCTTCGGGAGCGACGGGAACTTCACCAACGAGCTGCTGATCCAGACCATCAACAACGACCTGGCCAACGACCTGGGCAACCTGGTGAGCCGCACCACCGCCATGGCGGAGAAGTATTTCGGCGGGACTCTGCCCGGGGAACACCGCTTTGACGGGGCCATGGACGGCGAGCTGACGCAGCTGGTGAAGGGTCTGCGGGGACAGTATGAGGAGCAGATGGAGAAATTCCAGTTCCAGAACGCCCTGGAGGATATCTTCAAAGCCATCCAGCGGGCCAACAAGTATATTGACGAGAACGCCCCCTGGGTGCTGGCCAAGGACATGGAGGCCAACGGCCCCCGGCTGGCGGCGGTGCTCTACAACCTGCTGGAGACCGTCCGGGTGTGCGCGGTGCTGCTTACCCCCTTCATACCCGGCAGCTGCGAAAAGATCTTTGCCCAGATCGGCGCGGACGAGGCCGCCCGCACCTGGGACAGCGCCGCCCAGTGGGGCGTATTGCCCAGCGGCGTGTCCGTCACCAAGGGGGAGAGCCTGTTCCCCCGCATCGACATGGCAAAGGAGCTGGCCGAATTGGACGCCATCATGGAGGAGGCCCGGAGGGCTGAGCTGCCCGCGCTGGAGGTGGAGCCCTTCCTGGAGGAGCAGGTGGACTTCGACACCTTCTGCAGGTCCGATTTCCGGGCGGTGAAGGTGAAGGCCTGCGAGAACGTGCGCAAGTCGGACAAGCTGCTGAAGTTCACCCTGGACGACGGCACGGGGACGGACCGGCAGATTCTGTCCGGCATCGCCAAGTGGTACAAGCCGGAGGAGCTGGTGGGCAAGACCCTGGTGGCCATCGTCAACCTGCCCCCGCGGAAAATGATGGGCCGGGAGAGCCAGGGTATGCTCATCTCCGCCGTCCACACGGAGCAGGGCGAGGAGGTGCTCCACCTGCTGATGGTGGATGACGCCATCCCCGCCGGGGCCAAGCTGTGCTGACCGGCCTGTTTGACACCCACGCCCACTATGACGCCAGCCAGTTCAGCCCCGACCGGGACGAGGTGCTGTCCGCCCTCCCCGGCCAGGGGGTGGAGCTGGTGGTGAACCCGGGCTGCGATATGGCCAGCTCCCGCAGGGCGGTGGAGCTGGCCGGCCGCTGGCCTTTTGTCTATGCCGCCGTGGGGGTCCATCCGGAGGAGTGCGCCGGCTGGACGGACGGGGACGTGGAGGGGCTGCGGAAGCTGGCGGCCCGGCCCAAGGTGGTGGCCGTCGGGGAGATCGGGCTGGATTACTACTGGCCGGAAAATCCACCCCGGGAGCTGCAAAAGCGGGTGTTCCGGGCCCAGATGGCCTTGGCCCGTGAGCTTGACCTGCCTGTCATCGTCCACGACCGGGAGGCCCACGGGGACAGCCTGGAGATCGTCCGGGCGTTCCCGGAGGTGCGGGGGGTGTTCCACTGCTTTTCCGGCAGCGCCGAGATGGCGCAAGAGCTGGTGCGGCGCGGGTGGATGATCTCCTTCACCGGGGTGCTCACCTACAAAAACGCCCGGAAGGCGGTGGAGGCCGCCCAGGCCGTCCCCCTGGACCGCCTCATGATTGAGACGGACAGCCCCTATATGGCCCCCGTCCCCCACCGGGGAAAGCGGAACCAATCGGGGTATGTGGCCTGGATCTGTGAACGGCTGGCCGAAATCAAGGGGATTTCGGCGGAGGAGTGCGCCAGGGTGACGCTGGACAATGGGCGGAGGTTCTTCCGGCTGCCGGGATAGCGGAATCCAGGTTGTGGGAATTCCTGTTTTTTTGTGGAAATCGCTGAAAGTTTGTTCCAAAATGTCGGAGAATTCGGATTTTTCTCAAAGCGCTATTGACAGCCCTGTGGGGCCGTGCTATACTGACAATGGTTTTGATGTATGAACTGATAGTGTCCGCTCTTTCGTACATACGAAGGAGCGGCTTTTTTCATCTACCTTCAAAACGAATTTTTACAAATTAGGAGGAATCAGGAAATGACGGGTACTGTGAAATGGTTCAACGCAGAAAAGGGCTATGGCTTCATCACTCCCGACGACGGCAGCGAGGACGTGTTCGTCCATTTCTCCGCCATCGTGGCCGAGGGCTACAAGAAGCTGCTGGAGGGCCAGAAGGTCACCTTTGAGACCGAGCCCGATCCCCGGGGCGCCAAGGGCGTGCGTGCCACCAACGTGGTTGCCCAGGTGGAGGAGTAATCTTCACAGCAAAAAAGGATCTGCCGTATCAGCGGCAGGTCCTTTTTTATTTCATTTTTTCTTTGGCAGCCGGTGCTTGGTGCCGTCCGGCTCCACGATATAGGTGTTGTCCAGATGGCCGGTGAGGCTGGCCTTCACGCTGTCGATATACTCCCGCCGCAGGGCGTCCCGCTCTGCCAGCTCCGCCGGACTCAGGGCCTCCCCCGCCTTCACCCGGCGGGCCAGCTCGTTGATGCGGTCAATCTTTTTCTGATCCATTTACAGATACCTCTCGATCTCAATGATGATCCGGCCCTTCCGGGACTGGCCCCCCACCGCTTTCAGCACGCACTTGCCCAAGCCCCGGCAGGTGAGCACATCCCCCTGGGCCACAGGCTTGTCCGGCTTGAGGCACTCCCGGTGGTTGACGGACACCCGGCCCCCGGTGACGGCGTCCGCCGCTTTCCCACGGGCCAGGGAGAAGCCGCTGGCCAGCACCGCGTCCAGCCGCAAAGCGGCCACGGTGTCGCGGATCAGCTTCACCTGGGCGGGGGCGGGGGAGAGGGCGGACAGGGGAATCTCCCGCAGCTTCAGCCGATACCGCCCCGCCTGCTCGAACTGGGACAGGATGATGGGTGCGGCGTCCTTCAGGCAGACGATCTGGGCGGCGGTGTCCCCCGCCAGGATGTCCCCCACACGCTCCTGGGTGAGGCCGATGCCCATCAGCCCCCCCAGCAGGTCCCGGTGGGTGAGCTCGGCCCCGGTGGGCGGGTAGGCGCACTCCACGGCGGCCAGCTCCTCCGAGGCGTCCCAGTCCTCCGCCTCCTGCCAGTCCGGGAGGAACACGCATATGGTGCGCTCCGCGCCCTCGTATCCGCCGCAGAACAGGTGCCGGGGGCGCCCCACAGCGGCAATCAGGGGTTCTAGGGCCGCCCGCTGGGCGGGGGAGAGGAACTGGGTGGCGCAGGGGATGGCGCGGTTCTGGGCCCGCTCCAGCTGGTCCAGGGCCCGGGCCAGGACGATGCGCTCCTCGGGGTCCTTGGCGAATTTGTTCAGCAGTTCGGTTTTGTTCATATCGCGCCTCTCCTTTGGGCCTCCTCCAACAGCTTCGGCTGGATCAGCGGATAGGTCCAGCGCTCGGGCAGGCCGTCCATCAGGCGGATTTCCCCGATCTCGTGGTGCAGTCCGCCGTCCAAAGCGGTAATTTCCGCGCAGTACAGCATCCCGTAATCGCTGAAGGAGTAGGCGCACACCGGGGTCAGCGTGAACTGTGACGCGCCGGTTTCCTCGGCCAGCTCCCGCCGCGCTGTCTCCAGGATGGGCTCCCCCGGCTCCCGGTGCCCACCGGGGACCTCCAGGGTGTCCCGGTCCCGGTGGCGGCAGAACACCCATTTCCCCTGATATTTTGCGATGATAACCGCGTATTTCAGCAGGGCGTCGTCCACATGGTCATAGAATCTGACTTCGGGCTGCTCCATTTTTCCATCCCCCATCCCGTCAATGGAAAGGGCCGTGCCCCGGCACGGCCCTTTCTGTCGCCTGTCTCAGTAATTCTCGGCCTTGAGCTCGAAGTAGGCCTGGGGGTGATTGCACACGGGGCATACCTCGGGGGCCTCCAGCCCGTACTCCAGGTGGCCGCAGTTGCGGCAGTACCAGACCTTGACCTCGCTGCGCTTGAACACCTCGCTGTTGGCTAGGTTCTCGGCCAGCTTCACGTAGCGGTCCTCGTGGCTCTTCTCAATCTTGGCCACGGCGTCGAAGGCGTCGGCCAGGGCGATGAAGCCCTCCTCCCGGGCGGTGGCCGCCATCTCTTTATACATCTCAGTCCACTCCTCATGCTCGCCCTCGGCGGCGGCGATGAGGTTCTCCGCGGTGGTGCACACGCCGCCCAGCGCCTTGAACCACAGCTTGGCGTGCTCCTTCTCGTTGCCGGCGGTCTCCTCGAAAATGGCGGCGATCTGCTGATAGCCCTCCTTGCGGGCCTGGCTGGCGTAGTAGGTGTACTTGTTGCGGGCCTGGGACTCCCCCGCAAACGCCTTCCACAGGTTGGCCTCGGTCTTGCTGCCCTTGAGTTCCATGATAAATTCCTCCTGATAAGTGATAAGTAATTTGATGGAGTGAACGGCGGGACTTATGCGGCGAATAGAGTAATAAGAACTATTACTATTTAAGAGTACCACATATCGTCCGGAAAAGCAAGCACATTTTTATATGCCCGCCCACGCTTCTGCGCTACACCATCTGGTTCTGGGCGTTGTAGAGCTGGGCGTACTCCCCGCCCGCCGCCAGCAGCTCCTCGTGGGTGCCCTCCTCCAGAATGTGGTTGCCGTCCACCACGATGATCCGGTGGGCGGAGCGGATGGTGGACAGGCGGTGGGCGATGATGAGGGTGGTGCGGCCCTTTGCCAGCTCATCGAAGGCAGCCTGGATGCGGGCCTCGGTCACCGAGTCCAGGGCGGAGGTGGCCTCGTCCAGAATCAGGATGGGCGGGTTTTTCAGGAAAATGCGGGCGATGGACACCCGCTGCTTTTGTCCGCCCGACAGCATGACGCCCCGCTCGCCCACGTAGGTTTGGAAGCCGTTTGGCATGGACATGATGTCGTCGTAGATCTCCGCCCGCTTGGCCGCCTCCACCACCTCCGCCTCGGTGGCGTCGGGCCGGCCGTAGCGGATGTTTTCCAGGACGGTGCCCGCAAACAGGAACACGTCCTGCTGGACAATGCCGATATTCTGCCGCAGGGAGCGCTGGGTTACCGTCCGCACGTCCAGGCCGTCCACCAGGATGCGGCCCTGTGTCACGTCGTAGAACCGGGGGATGAGCTGGCATAGGGTGGACTTGCCGCCGCCGGAGGGGCCCACCACCGCCACCGTCTCCCCCTGGGGGATGTGGATGGACACGTGGTCCAGCACCGCGGGGCCGTCCTCGTAGTGGAAGGACACGTCGTCGACGAGGATGTCGCCCTCTGCCGCGCCCATCTCCCGGGCGTCCGGGGCGTCGGTGACGGCGGGCTCCACCCGCATCAGCTCCACAAACCGCTTGAAGCCCGCCATGCCGTTGAGAAACTGCTCCACGAAGGCGGCCAGCTTGCGCACCGGGGTGAGGAAGGTGGAGATGTACAGGGTGAAGGTGACCAGATCCACAAAGTCCATGTACCCCTGCATGATGAAAAAGCCCCCCGCCGCCACGGTGAGCACGTTCATGGCGGGCAGGGCAAACTCCATCCCCGCGTGATAGGTGGCCATGGCGTGGTAATAGCCCCGTTTGGCACCCTTGAACTGCTCGTTGGAGGCCTGAAATTTCTGATCCTCTTGGCTCTCGTTGGCAAAGGCTTTGGCGGTGCGCATCCCGGAGATGGAGGACTCCAGCTGGCCGTTGATGCCGGCCATGGTCTGCTTCACCTGCACCGAAGCCCGGATCATCCGCTTGCGCTGAACGATGGTGAAGGTCACAAAAATGGGCACCACGGCAAACACGATGAGGGCCAGCCGCCACTGGATGCGCACCATCATGCAGAAGGCCCCGATCAGGGTGACGGCGGAGATGAACAGGTCCTCCGGCCCGTGGTGGGCCAGCTCCGTGACCTCGAACAGGTCGCTGGTGGCCCGGCTCATCAGCTGGCCGGTGCGGTTTTTGTCGTAAAAGGAGAAGGACAGGTCCTGCATATGGCCGAACAGGTCCCGGCGTATGTCCGCCTCAATGCGCACCCCCATCATGTGGCCCCAGTAGGTGACGACGAAATACATCACCGAGCGCAGGGCGTAGGCGGCCAGGAGGACGGCCATCACGGCAAAGAAAGCGGCGAACAGGCCCTGGGGCAGCAGGGTGTTCAGCGCCTCCCGGGAGACGGCGGGGAAGGAGAGATCCACCAGGGCGATGCCCAGGGCGCAGCACATATCCAGAATAAGCAGACGGAGGTGCGGCCTATAATAAGAGAGGAAGATGGGGACATACCCCTGCCGGAAACGGCTGGAAGCCATATGGGGACGCTCCTTCCAAAATTTTTTGCCCGCGGCGCGCAGGCGTGGCGTGGACTTGGTTTGGTTAAGTGATTAGTTTAACTGAAAGAATTGGGCTTGTCAAGACCGAGGGGTTGGCCTATAATATCATGAAAAGCTCCCCTCCGTCCGCCGCCCTTGGGTGCGGCGGCGGACAGGGGAAAAGAGGTGTCCAAGATGGAATACACACAGCTTTCCTGGCACGAGCGGGGGCAGCTCTGGCTGCGGCTGGGCCTGCGGGGCGCGCTGGCCCTGGGCGCGCTGGCGCTGCTGGTCTGGGTGGGCCTGCCCCTGGCGTCCCTGCTCAGCCCCTTCCTGTTTGCCCTGGTGGTGGCCTGGGTGCTCAACCCTGCGGTGCGGTGGCTCCAGGGGCGGAGCAGCGGCTCCCGCAAGGTCATCTCCATGATCCTGGTTATTCTGGTGTTTGCCGTGGCCGTCGGGGTGCTGTTTGGCCTGGGCTGGGTGGCGGTGAACCAGATCCGCTCCCTGTTTGACAACCGCCAGTCCCTGCTGGATGAGCTGCTGGACGGCGTGGTCAACGTCATCAACAGCGTGGGCGGCTGGCTGGAGGGGCTGGGGGGGCTGGTGCCCCAGGGGGTGCTCACCAGCAGCGAGGACCTCATCGGCGCGCTGCTGGACTGGGTCCGGGGGCTGGATTACGACCGCTGGCTCACTGAGATGGCGGGGCAGGCGCCCTCCATGGCGGCCAATGTGTCCGGCTTCGCCGTGGCGCTGGTGGTGTTTATGATGGCCAGCTATTTCATCACCGGGGACTATCCCCGCCTGCGCTCGGAGCTCACCGGGCGGGTGCCCGTGATGACCCGGGATTTCTGCCGCTCGGTGAAGCACATCTTCATGGGGGCATTCGGCGGCTATATCAAGAGCCAGCTCATCCTGTCCTTCGGGGTGTTCCTCATCCTGACCGCCGGGTTCCTGCTCATGCGGCAGCCTTACGGCCTGCTGCTGGCCGTTGGGCTGGCGGTGCTGGATTTCATCCCCATCATCGGCGCGGGCACTGTCATGGTGCCCTGGGCGGTGGTGGATATGGTGCTGGCCCAGTACGGGGAGGCCGCCGCCCTCATGGCGGTCTGGGGCGTGATTGTGCTGTTCCGGCGGTTCGCCGAGCCGAAGATTCTGGGGGACCAGACCGGCCTGTCCCCCATCCTCTCCCTGGTGGGCATCTATGTGGGCATGAAGCTGGGCGGCGTGCTGGGGATGGTGGTGGGGCCGCTGCTGCTGCTGGTATGCATCAATCTGGCCAAGCTGGGCATCTTCCGCCCCGTGCTGGACGACCTGGCCCTGGCGGCGGGGGACATCAACGCAATCCTCCGGTCCGGGCGGAAAACGGACCAGGCGGGGGAGGACGGAGCGCCGCCGCATTCGTAGGAGCTGCCCGCCGGCCCTGCTTTTTGGGAAGGCGAGTTTAAAATCTTTTCAGGATTCGTTCAAAATCATTTCGATGCTATGACATACTCTGGACATAATTATGGCGTATCGTATGCTCAACGGCGGGGGACAGTTCCCCAAGCCCCCGCCCTCTCACGACAGCCCGCTGGGCACAGAGCTGGAAAGGAGCATTTCCATGAACGATCAGAACGGTTTTGACAACAACGGCGTGTACCACTACAATTACGCCTCCCAGCCCTCCGATCCCTGGGAGCGGCAGGCGCCTCCCACCCCGCCCCAGCCCCCCAAGAAGAAAAAAAGCGGCGCGGGCAGGGCGGTGGCCCTGGTGCTGTGCTGCGCCCTGGTGGGCGGCGGCGCGGGGGTTGGCGGAGCGGCGGCCTACGGCGCGCTCTCCGGCGGCACGAAGGAAGAGACCACCATCTACCGCAACGAGGTGGACCCCACCGCCGTAAAGGTGAAGCAGGCCGACGGCCTCACCCCCATGAGCCTCAGCGAGATCTATGCCGCCTACGCCGACTCCAGCGTGTGCATTTCGGTGACGGGCATGGCCACCAACGGCTGGTATCAGCAGCCCACCGCCGGGGCGGGCTCCGGGTTCATCATCAGCGAGGACGGCTATATCATCACCAACTACCACGTCATTGACGGGGCCAACGCCATCAAGGTGACGCTGAACAACGGCGACACCTATGACGCCAAGCTGGTGGGCGGCGAGGAGCTCAACGACGTGGCGGTGCTGAAGATCGACGGCGTGTCCGGCCTGAAGCCGGTGGTGCTGGGCGATTCCGACGACCTGGTGGTGGGCGAGCAGGTGTGCACCATCGGCAACGCCCTGGGCACCCTGTCCTTCTCCCAGACCTCCGGCTTTGTGTCCTCCACCGGGCGGGAGATCACCATGAGCGACGGCACCGTGATGAACAACATGATTCAGACCAACTGCACCATCAACTCCGGCAACTCCGGCGGCCCCCTCTTTGACAGCTATGGCCGGGTGGTGGGCATCACCTCCGCCAAGCTCAGCAACAACGGCCAGTCCACCCAGGCCGCCATCGAGGGCATCGGCTTCGCCATCCCCATCAATGATGTCATTGGCATTGTCACCGACTTCATGCAGTACGGTTACGTCACCGGCCGGCCCTATATGGGCATCACGGTGGGCGATGTGACTGAGAGCGACCAGCAGCGGTTTGGGTTCCCCCAGGGCGCTGTGGTGACCAGCGTGGAGGAGGGGTCCTGCGCCGAGGCGGCGGGACTGAAGCAGGGCGATGTGATCACCAAGATGGGCGATGCGGAGATCACCGGCATGAACCAGATGATCGCCGTGAAAAACCGGTACAAAGCGGGGCAGACCGTGACCCTGGAGGTATACCGCTTCGGCGAGACCCTCACCCTGGAACTCACCTTTGACGAGCAGGAGAACAGCACCCAGGAGACCGGCGGACAGGGCCAGCCCCAGGACCCCGCCCCCCGGCAGACCGCCAGCGGGAACTACGACGAGTACCCCTATGGCGGCGACGACTACTTCAACAGCTTCCCGTGGAACCGCTTCTTCGGGTGGTAAGCACAAAAAGGGACCCGTGGACTTTCCACGGGCCCCTTTTTACGCCGTCATGAGGGCGATCTCGGCTTCTGCCTCTCCCCGGGTGTCCGCGGAAAAGCAGAACGCGCCGTCCAGGTATACCTCTACGTGGCCTCTCACAAATTCCATCTCGTACATAATGGGTGCTCCTTTCCGCCGGAGGGAGTGCCCTCCCGTTTGCTCTGGGGACAGTATAGCGGAAAAGAAGTCCGATAAAACGGCATGTTTAAGGCCCTCCCCAAAATAGGGGAGGGCCCCGCTTTACAAAGCGGCAACCGGGACGTTGTGGGCGCGGGCCCAGTCCGCCTCCCGGTCATGGCAGGAGAAGAGCAGAATCTGCCGCTCTCCGGCCAGCGTTTTGAGACAGTCCAGGGCCAGGGCCATCCGCCCGCCGTCGAAGGCGGCCAGCGCGTCGTCCAGCACCAGGGGCGCGCCGGGTACGGTGAGCTGGCACACCGCCAGCCGGACGGCCAGATAGAGCTGCTCCGCCGTGCCGGTGGACAGGGCCAGGGAGGGGCGGGGGAGGGCGTCCCCCCGCGCTCCGGCCTGGGCGGAGAAGTCCCGGGCCAGGGTGAGCTTGTCCCACCGCCCCCCGGTGAGGGCGGCAAACAGCTCCCCCGCCTTCTGGTTCAGCGCCGGGGAAAACCGCTGGCGCAGCTGGTCGTTGGCGGCGGACAGGGCCTCCAGCGCAGTGGTGAGGGCGTCGTATTCCTCCGTGCGCTGGGCCAGCCGGCCGTCCAGCCCGCTTTTGCGGGCCTCCAGGCTGTCCGGAACGCCCATGTGGGCCAGCATCCCCTCCGCCCGGGCCAGCTCCTTCTGCACCCAGTCCAATTCCCGCTCCACGGCGGCCAGCTGGGCGGCGGTGGCGGCTTTGGAGGGGGAGGGGGGATAGAGCATTTCCAGGGTGTCGAAGAGCTGCCCGCCCTGGGCGGCCAGATCGTCCACCCGGCGGCGGGCGGCCTCCGCGGCGGCACGGGCCTGGGCCGCTTTTGCCAGGGCTTCCCGGTACTCCGCCGCCTGGGCCAGCCAGTCCGCTCCCTCCGGGACGGGGACGGGGGCAAGTTCATCTATATGGCTGCTGTCCTGCCTGTGCCTGCGGTCACTTAAGAAAATTATCAGCATACCGACACCCCAGCAGACAGCGGCAATTATCAACCAAGGCAAGAGCATCTGAAGGAACCCCACTGTCAGGGCCAGCACAACCGCGGCATCATCACTGATCGGCGCATCCCACAGGCAAAATACTGCTACTGCGGATACAGCGATCAGCGCCAGTATAGTCCAGAGAACCCGGCGGCGGACAACGGACCGCTTAGTCCGCTCCAGTTCCAGTTTCTGACGCTGAATTTCCCGGCGGCGGTTTTCCTCCAGGGCCTCGTCCCGCTCCCGCTGCCTCTCCTGGGCGAAGGCCCACGCCTCCTCCCCGGTCATCGTCCCGAACACCGGGTGGGGTTTCTCCTCCGGGACGGCCTCTTTGGCCTGCTCCCATTCCAGATACGCCGCGCCGTAGCGGCGGTTCAGCTCATGCTTTTCGATCCGGGCCCAGATGTCCAAATCGGCCTGGAGCTCCCGCCGCTTTCCCTCCAGGCGGGCCAGCTCCTGCTCCGCCTCCTCTTTTCTCCGGCGGGTTTCCGCCATCTCCCGGAGGGCGGCCTCCGCTTGGGAGCGCTCCTCCTCCATCTGGGGGATGAGGCCGTTGGCCCGGTTCAGGCGGCGGCGGTTGCGCCAGTCCTTGAGGGTGCGCTCCACGGCGGAGTAGGACACGGCCTCCTCCCCGGAGGTGGCCAGGGCGGAGATCCGGGCCTCCAGCTCGCGGCTCTCCCCGATGGCCGCGCCCCCCTGGCCCACAAAGGCGGAACGCAGGTACGCGTCCCGGCCCACCCCGGTGAGGCGCTCCCCCGCGTTGGCGGCGGTGAGGCCGGGGACCGGGTCGCCGGAGGCGGTATACACCGCCTCGAACCCGCCGAAGGGGCTGGTGCGGGTGGGGAAGCGGCGCAGGGTGATATCGCTGCCCTCCCACTCCGCTTGCAGCTCGCCCGCCATGGGGGCCCCGGACCAGGGCTGGTAGCGGGTTTTGTCCGCGAGAAAGCCGGTCTTGTCCCGCTCCCGGGTGTCGATGCCGTAGAGCATGGCCTTCAGGAACCCGGCCCAGGTGGACTTGCCCCCCTCGTTGGGGGCGGTGATGACGGTGAGGCCGGGGCCGGGTTCCAGCACCGCGCCGTCCAGCCCGCCGAAGGAGGCGGTCATTTTTTTGATTTTCATGGCCGGATATCCTCCCCTCCCTCCAGGGCGGCCAGCCCAAACCGGGCGGCCAGCAGGAGCTTGTCCCGCCCGCCTTCCTCCGCGTTTTCCAAGCGGGTTTTCATCTCCCGGAGGAACAGCCCGGTGAGGGAGTCCTCGTCCGCCCGGGCCCACAGGTCCATGGGCAGGGCGGTGCGGTCTCGCAGCTCCACGTGGAAAAAGTGGGGTGCGGCCTGGGCGGCCAGCGCCTCCAGATCAGGGGCGCACCGGCTCTCCCCGGTGAGCAGAAGCCGCACCAGATCGGGGCTCTTCTCCTGGGGCAGCGCGTCTGTGAAGGAGCTGACCTCCACAGGCTCGATGCGGTACTGCCGCTGGCAGAGGGGGACAAATTTCGCCGCCGCGGGCTGGCCCCCCAGGTCAATCGGGGCCATGGGGGGGCCGTCCGGCGAGGAGACGCCCAGCCGGGCGCCCTCGCCGAAGGACACGATGAGTGCCCCCTTGGGGCCCAGCTCGTCGAAGCCCCGCCCCTCGGGGCAGCCGGGGTAGGCCCACAGGGTTCTGCCTGCCCTGCCGCTTCCGGCGGCGTGGATGTGGCCCAGGGCGGCATAGTCCGCGCCGCTTTGCTCCAGGGATTTTGGGGCGATGGGCGCGTACCGTCCGGCCGGCCCCACCTCGCCGTGGACACAGAGCAGGTGGAGCTTCCCGTCGTCCGGGGCGGTGAAACCCGCCAGCGGGTCGTCCTCCCGGTGGGGGGCGGTAAAGGCGCAGCCGTGGACCACACAGTTGAGGGCGGGCAGCTCAACCGCTTCCAGCGCAGACTGTGTAAAGATATGTACATTGTCAGGCCAGACGGCCTGGGCATAGGGCGATTTCCCGTGGTAATGGTCGTGGTTGCCCGGGGCGATGAACACGGGCACGGCCATGGCCGCCAGGGCGCCGGCCAGCGCCCGGACGGTTTCGGGGTAGACCCGCTCCCCGTCAAACAGGTCCCCGGGGAGGAGTACCAGATCCGCCCCCTCGTCCCGGGCCAGTCTGGCCAGACGGGAGGGGATGTCCCGCAGCTCCCGGCGGCGCAGGGCGCTGTTTGGCTGGGAGAGGCCGGACATGGGGGAGTCCAGGTGGAAATCAGAGGCGTGGAGCAGCTTCATGGTATCCTCCTCCTCAACAGAGATCAACCCGCTGGACGCTGAGGCACCGCCCGACAGAGGCGTCGATGTCAAACAGCACCGCGTTCAGCTTGCACGGCCCCGGGGCGGGCTCAAACCGACGGGGCAGCCCGCCCAGAAAGCGGTTGACCGCCTGCTCCGGCTTGATGCCGATGACGGACTGGCTGGGGCCGGTCATGCCCAGGTCGGTGACAAAGCCCAACCCCTGGGGCAGCACCTGGCAGTCCGCGGTGGGCACATGGGTATGGGTGCCCCACAGGGCCTGGACCCGCCCGTCCAGGTGCCAGGCCATGGCCCCCTTTTCGCTGGTGGCCTCGGCATGGAAATCCACCAGGGTGAGGTCGGCGTCGCCCCGCTTTAAAATCTCGTCCATTTTGACAAAGGGGTTGTCAAAATTGGTGTCCATAGCCACCCGGCCGATGAGGTCCACCACCCGGATGTGCAGCCCCCTGGGGCCGTCGAACACCCCCCACCCCCGGCCGGGGGCCCGGGCGGTGTAGTTGGCGGGGCGGATGATGCGGGGGTGGCTGTCCAGGTAGTTTACGATCTGGCGTTTATCCCAGGTATGATTCCCCATGGTTATCACATCCGCCCCGGCGGAAAAGATGGCGTCCGCCTGGGCCGGGAGCAGGCCGTTGCAGGCGGCGTTTTCCCCGCACACCACCGTGAAGTCCGCGCGGTGCGTTTTGCGCAGGGCGGGCAGGCGGCCGGCGAGGAAGTCCACCCCGGAATCCCCCACCACGTCGCCCACGGCCAGTACGTGAATGTTCATCAAGAATCCCTCCAAATAAAGGGGCGGACGGTCTGCCGTCCGCCCCTTCCGCGTATTTCTAGGGCTGCCCCTCCACCAGCATGAGGCAGCCGTCCTTGTCGTACTTCAGAAGCTGAATCTCCGCCTTGGTGTTCCGGGCGATATCCCGCATTTTCACCGACTCCGTCACCGAGGCCATCAGCGTGTACGCCACGCCGTGCTTCCTGGCCCGCCCGGTGCGCCCGATGCGGTGGATGTAGTACTCCTGCTCGTCGGGCACGTCGTAGTTGAACACGGCGTCCACGTCGTCAATGTCCAGCCCCCGGGCGGCCACGTCGGTGGCCACCAGAACCCGCAGCCTGCCGTCTTTAAATTTCTGAAGGGTGCGCTCCCGCTCCCGCTGCTGAATGTCGCCGTGGATGGCCTCGCAGGAGATGCCCCGCATTTTCAGCAGCCCCGCCAGCCGGTCGGTCATGTTCTTGGTGTTGCAGAAAGCGATGGCCCGGTCGTAGCCGCCGTTCTGGATGAGAGCCACCATGGTGTCCAGCTTCTGCTCCCGGCCCATGAGCTCGATGGCGTACTGCTGGATGTCCGGGCGGTTCTCCTCCACCGGGCGGACGGTGATTTCCGCGGGGTCGCGCTGATACACCCAGGAGATATCCATAACTTCCCGTGATATCGTGGCGGAAAATAACCCCAGGTTGCGGCGGTGGGGCATTTTGTCCAGGATGCGGGTCACGTCCTGGATGAAGCCCATGTCCAGCATCCGGTCCGCCTCGTCCAGCACCACGGTCTGGACCTTGTCCAATTTCACCGTGCGCCGCTTCATGTGGTCCATCAGCCGCCCCGGCGTGGCCACCACGATCTGGGGCTTGCTTTTCAGCTGGGTGAGCTGCTTCTCAATGGGCTGGCCGCCGTAGAGGCACACGGTGCGCACTCCCTCCCGGAAAGCGCACAGGTCCCGCAGCTCGTCCCGGATCTGAATGGCCAGCTCCCGGGTGGGGGCCAGGATGAGGGCCTGGACGTCGCTGGAATCCGGGTCGATGTGCTCCACCATGGGGATGCCGAAGGCGAAGGTCTTGCCGGTGCCGGTGGGGGCCTTGGCCACCACGTCCTTCCAGTCCATGAAATAGGGGATGGCCCCGCCCTGGATGGGGGTGGCCTGGGTAAAGCCCTTCTTGTCCAAAGCCTTCATGGTGGCCTCGGACAGGCCCATGTCCTTGTAATAATAGGTCTCCTGCACTTGCGCGCCGTTGATCTCCATATGGGGTGATTCCTCTCAAGTAAAGTGTATGGTCAGGGACAGGGGGTGGGGCCGCCATGCCCCTGCCGCGTGTGCTGCCGCTCCACCAGGTCGGCCAGGGTGGTGTGGTCCACCACGGCGGACACGGCCTTATGAATGTCCTGCCACAGCTCCACCGTCACGCAGTCACAGCTGTGCTCGCAGTAGCCGCCGTCGGTGGCGCACTCCACCGGGGCCAGATCGCCCTCCAGGGGGCGGAGAATGTCGCCCACGGAGTACTCCTCCGGCCGCCGGGTGAGCAGGTAGCCGCCCCCGGCCCCCCGCACCGAACGCACGAGGCCGGCCTTCGCCAGGGGGGTGACAATCTGCTCCAGGTATTTGTCGCTGAGCTGCTGCCTGCGGGCCGCGTCCCGCAGGGAGACGGGGCCGCTGTGCGTGTGCTGGGCGATATCGACCATCAAGCGAAGGGCATACCGCCCTTTCGTGGAAATTTTCATGGGGGTCCCTCCATTCGTCCTCATTAAAAATACCACAACTGCGATGGGAATTCAAGGGACAAATCCCACGCCAAAGTTTGGCGGGGACAACCGGCGGATTTGAGCACATTTTCCCTTGCGTTTGACGGGGGACGTGGTATAATGTATCCTACCTGATTGGGCGTTCCCCCGTCCGGCCCTTTATGGACAGGGACGCCGCCCGCCCACCCGGCGGGCCAAGGCAAGAGAAACAACATAAGGAGGAGACAATGTGTTGAAGGGCAAACTGCATGGCATCCACGCGCCCCACCGGAAGAACACGGTGGACTGCGCGCCCACGCGCATGCCGGTGCCCCCGATGATCACGGTGCCCATGTCCATGAACATCGGCGCCCCGGCCAAACCTGTGGTCAAGCCGGGCGACGAGGTGAAGGTGGGCCAGATGATCGCGGAGGCGGGGGGCTTTATGTCCGCCCCAATCTATTCCGGCGTGTCCGGCAAGGTGAAGCGGCTGGACGAGATCGTCAGCTCCAACGGCCGGTTTGACACCGTCATCGTTATTGAGAGCGACGGGCAGCAGGCCGTGTGGGAGGGCGTCAAGCCCCCGGTGGTTACGGATAAGGACAGCTTTGTGGAGGCGGTGCGCAGCTGCGGCTGCGTGGGCCTGGGCGGTGCGGGCTTTCCCACGTCCGTCAAGCTGAACGTGGACCCCGACCGGGTGCACGCCATCATCATCAACGGCGCGGAGTGCGAGCCCTACATTACGTCCGACACCCGCACCATGATCGACAGCGCCGATGACGTGATCTACGGAGCCCAGCTGCTCCAGAAATACTACACCGCCGACCGAATCGTCATCGGCATTGAGGACAACAAGCCCCAGTGCGTGAAGATCATGCAGGAGGCGGGCAAGGACGTGTCCGGATTTGAGGTGGCCTCCCTGCCCGCGCTGTACCCCCAGGGCGGCGAAAAGGTGCTCATCTACAACACCACCGGCGAGACCGTCCCCGAGGGCAAGCTGCCCATCGACGTGGGGGCCATCGTCATCAACTGCACCACCCTGGCCGTCATCGCCAAGTACATCAGGACCGGCATGCCCCTGGTGGAAAAGGTCGTCACCGTGGACGGCTCCGCCATTGCCAACCCCCAGAACGTCATCGTCCCGGTGGGCACCCCCATCCAGGATATCCTGGACTTTGTGGGCCTCAAGTGCGAGCCCAAGAAGGTGCTCTACGGCGGCCCCATGATGGGCATTTCCGTCCCCGGTCTGGAGGCCCCCATCATGAAGAACACCAACGCCATTCTGGCCTTCGACGCCAAGGACGCCGAGGACCCGGTGCCCTCCGCCTGCATCCGGTGCGGCCGCTGCGTGGCCCACTGCCCCTTCAACCTCATGCCCGCCGCCATCGAAGCGGCGTACAACAACAAGGAGCCCGAGACCCTCAAGGCCCTGAAGGTGAATCTGTGCATGGAGTGCGGCTGCTGCTCCTTCAGCTGCCCCGCCCGCCGGCCCCTGGTGCAGGTGAACAAGCTGGCCAAGGCCATGCTGAATCAGTACAATGCCGAGCAGAAGGCCGCCGCTGAGAAGAAAGCGGCCAAGGAAAAAGAAAAGGAGGCGGTCTGAATGAACAACATGATCGTTTCCGTCAACCCCCACATCTACGCCAAGGACACCACCCAGACCATCATGCGGGACGTGCTCATTGCCCTGTTCCCCGCCGTCATCGCGTCCATCGTGTTTTTCGGCGTCCAGGCGCTGCTGGTGGAAGTGGTGTGCGTGGCGGTGGCCATGGGCTGTGAGTGGGCCTTTGAGAAGATCACCCGCAAGCCCTGCACCGTGCTGGACCTGTCCGCCGCCGTCACCGGCCTGATCCTGGCCCTGAACCTGCCGGCGGGCATCCCCCTGTGGCAGGCCGCCTTTGGCTCCTTCGTGGCCATCGTGGTGGTCAAGCAGTTCTTTGGCGGCATCGGCCAGAACTTCGCCAACCCCGCCATCACCGCCCGCGTCATCATGCTGGTGGCCTTCTCCGGGGCCATGACCAACTGGGCCATCCCCGCGTTTACCGATGCCACCTCCTCCGCCACCCCTCTGGCCATCATCGCCGGGGGCGAGGGCGAGCTGCCCTCCCTGGCTCAGATGTTCCTGGGCGCCAGGGGCGGCTCCCTGGGCGAGACCAGCTGCCTGGCCCTGCTCATCGGCGGGCTGTACCTCATCTACCGCCGGGTGATTACCTGGCACACCCCCGCGGCCTTCATCGGCACCGTGCTGGTGCTCACCGCCCTGCTGGGCCAGCAGCCCCTGTACCAGGTCATGGCGGGCGGATTGTTCATCGGCGCCTTCTTCATGGCCACCGACTACACCACCTCTCCCCCCACTCCCGCGGGCAAGCTCATCTTCGGCGTGGGCTGCGGCCTCATCACGGTGCTCATCCGGGTGTGGGGCAACTACCCCGAGGGCGTGTCCTTCTCCATCCTGCTGATGAACATCCTGAATCCCTACATCTGTGACTGGACCCGTACCAAGCCGTTTGGAGGTGTGCAGGCATGACGAAAGCAAAATCCAACGCGATGACCGATTTCGGGGCCCCCATCCTGGTGCTGGTCCTGATCTGCGTCATTATGAGCGGCCTGCTGGCCCTCACCAACAACGCCACCGCCCCCATCATCGAGGAGGCCGAGCGCAAGGCCAACGAGGAGGCCCGGCTGGAGGTCCTGCCCAGCGCGGACAGCTTCGAGCAGGTGGAGATCGCCGGCGTGCCCGACTCCATCACCGGGGTCTTCCAGGCCAGCAACGGCGCGGGCTTTACCTTCTCCCTCACCACCCAGGGCTACGGCGGCAAGAATACCCTGAAAATGGCCGTGGGCATCGACGCCGAGGGAAAGCTCACCGGTGTGAAGGTGCTCAGCCATAAGGAGACCGCCGGCCTGGGCTCCAAAATCACCAGCGACGAGAATTTCTACGGCCAGTTCCCCGGACTGGACGCCGCCGGGGCCGCCGCCGCCGACACCATCTCCGGCGCGACCTTCTCCTCCAACTACTACAAAGCCGCCATCGCCGACGCGTTCACCGCGTTCGACATGGTGAAGAATTGAGGAAGGGAGGCACATGGATATGAACAACAACAAGCTGAAAATCCTGACCAACGGCATCATCAAGGAGAACCCCATCCTGGTGCTGATTCTGGGCACCTGCCCCTTCCTGGCGGTCACCACCCAGGCGTCCAACGCCATCGGCATGGGCGCGGCGGTCACCTTCGTGCTGCTGTGCTCCAACGTGATGATCTCCCTGCTGCGCAAGGTGATCTCCGACAAGGTGCGCATCCCCTGCTACATCGTGGTTATCGCCTCCTTCGTCACCCTGGTGCAGATGATCGTCAAGGCCTACCTGCCCGCCCTGGACGTGGCCCTGGGCCTCTACCTGCCCCTCATCGTGGTCAACTGCATCATCCTGGGCCGGGCGGAGATGTTCGCCAATAAGAACGGCGCGCTGGACTCCGCCCTGGACGCCATCGGCATGGGCGTGGGCTACACCCTGGCCATGCTGGCCATGGCAAGCATCCGGGAGATCTTCGGCGCGGGCACCTGGTTCGGCATGGCCGTCCCCGTGCTCAAGGACAACAACATCTCCATCATGACCATGGCCCCCGGCGGCTTTGCCATCTTCGGCATTCTCATCGCCATCATCAACAAGGCCAGCAACGGCAAGGCCATCAAGAAAAAGGACTTCAGCTGCGAGGGCTGCCCCAGCGCCGCCGCGTGCAATGGGCAGAACTGCGCTGAGAAGAGGGAGGCTGCCGCGAAATGAAAGAACTCATTGCCATCGTCATGGCGGCCATCCTGGTGAACAACTACGTGCTGGCCCAATTCCTGGGCATCTGCCCCTTCCTGGGGGTGTCCAAGAAGCTGGACCAGGCCGCCGGGATGAGCGTGGCCGTCATCTTCGTGATGCTGCTGGCCACCGCCGTCACCTACCCCATCCAGTTCTTCGTGCTCAACCCCAACGGGCTGGGCTATCTCCAGACCATCGTATTCATCCTGGTCATCGCCGCCCTGGTGCAGCTGGTGGAGATCATCCTGAAGAAGTATATCCCCGCCCTCCACGCCTCCCTGGGCGTATACCTGCCCCTGATCACCACCAACTGCGCGGTGCTGGGCGTGTGCATCAGCAACGTGGACAACTACATGACCGCCACCGGCGGCTTCGGCGGCGGCTTCGTCCAGGCCATGTTCAACTCCCTGGGCTCCGGCCTGGGCTTTATGCTGGCCATGGTGCTGTTCTCCGGCGTGCGCAGCCGGGTGGACAAGTGCAAGTGCCCCGAGTGCTTCAAGGGCATGCCCATCACCCTGATTTCCGCGGCCATCGTGTCCGTGTCCTTCATGGGCTTCGCGGGCATCGTGGAAAACCTGCTGGGTTAAGGAGGGAGCGACTATGGAAATCGGAATTGCTGTCGCTGTCGTCGGCGTCATCGGCCTGCTGTGCGCGGTGATGCTGACCATCGCCTCTAAGTTCATGGCCGTGGAGGTGGACGAGCGCATCCCCCAGGTCCGGGAGTGCCTGCCCGGCGCCAACTGCGGCGCCTGCGGCTTCGCCGGGTGCGACGGGTACGCCGCCGCCCTGGTGGAGGACCCGGACCTGTCCGTCAGCCTGTGCGTCCCCGGCGGGGCAACCGCCGCCGCCAATATCGGCAAGGTGCTGGGCCGTGAGGCCGGGGACGTGGCCAAGCAGGTGGCTGAGGTGCGCTGCTCCGGCACCTGCGAGGCCACCTCCGTAAAGATGGACTACAAGGGCCTGGAGAGCTGCGCCGCCGCCAAGCTGCTGTTCGGCGGCACAGGCAAGTGCGTCTACGGCTGCATCGGCCTGGGGGACTGCGCCCAGGTCTGCCCCGTGGGGGCCATCCACATCAACGGCGGGCTGGCCCGGGTGGACGCCTCCGTCTGCATCGGCTGCGGCCTGTGCGCCAAGACCTGCCCCAACCACGTCATCGCCATCCGTCCCGCCGACGCCCACATGGTGGTGGACTGCAACAGCCATCAGAAGGGCGCGGGCACCCGCAAGAGCTGCTCCGCGGGCTGCATCGGCTGCAGGCTGTGCGAGAAGAACTGCCACACCGGGGCCATCACCGTCACCGACAACTTGGCCAGCATCGACTACGCCAAGTGCGACGGCTGCGGCAAGTGCATCGAGGTGTGTAAGGCCGGGTGCCTGGTGGCCTTGAACATCACAAAGGCCGAGGTCGTCAACGGCTGACAAAAGAAAAAACTCCAACGGGGGAGCGGCCATTTTGGCCCTCCCCCGCCGCGATTTTGGAAGAATTTTGCGGGGCGGTTGAAAACCCGCCGGAACGGTGCTATACTTTAGCGAGGTGATGAGATGATAAAGAACCTGAAAAGAAGCACGGTGGAGCTGGTCAAGGCGGTTCTGTTCGCCCTGTGCGCCCTGAGCTGGCTGCCCGACTGGCCGGTGGAGCGGGTGAGCTGGCTGCGAACCGTTATGCCCATCGTCTGCGCTGCCATCAGCGTTTTCTTCCTGGTGAGGTATTTCAAAACCCGCAAGGCGGGTGGATGAGGAGGTTTCCATGAAAAAGAAATCATTTCGGACTTTTTTGATTGCGGGCGCTGTGGCTGGGGGAATTGTGTACGCGGTCTGTGTAATCTGGGCCATCTATGATTCCGTGACCGGCGGGCCGAGCAGATGGCACTATCTTTTGGCGCCGACCATGTGCGTTCTCGTATGCGCCTTCAACCTCTATCAGTATTTCAAGGATGAAAAAAGCAGGAAATAAGGAGGAATATCCATGAATTTGAACACAACCGGGCTGTTTGACCTGGGCCATTCCCTGGCCGGGGAGTGGCTGGCCCGCTTTACATACCCCTGGCAGGCCCTGGACGGCATCAAGGAGCTGATCCTCTCCCTGGGCCCCGCCCTGGGGGAGGACTATGAGGAGCGTGCCCCCCAGGTGTGGGTGCACAAGACGGCCAGCGTGGCCCCCACCGCCTTCCTGGGCGCGCCCTGCATCATCGGCCCCCACACCGAGGTGCGCCACTGCGCCTTCATCCGGGGCTCCGCCCTGGTGGGGGCAGACTGCGTGGTGGGCAACTCGGTGGAGCTGAAAAACGTGATCCTCTTCGACAACGTCCAGACCCCCCACTACAACTACGTGGGCGACTCCATCCTGGGCTATAAGAGCCACATGGGGGCGGGGTCCATCACCTCCAATGTGAAGTCGGATAAAACTCTTGTAGTAGTGAAAAACGGGGAGGAAAAGATCGAGACGGGCCGGAAGAAGTTCGGCGCCATCTTGGGCGACTGCGTGGAGGTGGGCTGCAACAGCGTGCTCAATCCGGGCACCGTCGTCGGCCAGCGCAGCAACATCTATCCCGTGTCCTGCGTCCGGGGCGTGATCCCGGCGGACAGCATCTATAAGACGGGCGGGGTTATCGTCCCCAAGGGAAAGGAAGACTGATTTATGGGTAAATATTTCGGCACCGACGGCTTTAGGGGCCGCGCCAACGTGGAACTCACCGGAGACCACGCCTATGAGGTGGGGCGGTTCCTGGGCTGGTACTACGGCCGGGAGAACCACAAGGCCCGCATCGTGGTAGGCAAGGACACCCGGCGCTCCAGCTATATGCTGGAGTACGCCATCAGCGCGGGCATGGCCGCCTCCGGGGCGGACGTGTACCTGCTCCACGTCACCACCACCCCCTCCGTGTCCTACGTGACCCGGACGGACGGGTTTGACTGCGGCGTGATGATCTCCGCCTCCCACAACCCCTACTACGACAACGGCATCAAGCTCCTCAACCGGGAAGGGGAGAAGATGGACGAGGCTACCATCCGGCTGGTGGAGGACTACCTGGACGGCCAGCTGGAGGTGGACGGCCACCCCTTTCCCAAGCTGCCCTTTGCCACCGGCGAGGCGGTGGGCAGCATCGTGGACCACACCGCGGGGCGCAACCGCTACATGGGCTACCTGATCTCGCTGGCGGTGTATTCCTTCCGGGGGAAGCGGATCGCGCTGGACTGCGCCAACGGCTCCGCGTGGTCCATCGCCCCCAACGTGTTCCGCTCTCTGGGGGCGGACGTGCACGTGATCAACGACCGCCCTGACGGGCTGAACATTAATCTGGACGCCGGTTCCACCCACATCGACGGGCTGAAAAAATACGTGAAGGAGCAGGGCTGCGACGCGGGCTTCGCCTTCGATGGCGACGCCGACCGCTGCCTTGCCGTGGACGAGAACGGCCAGCTGGTGGACGGCGACCAGATCATGTACCTGTACGGCGCGTACATGAAGGAGCGGGGCAAGCTGATCACCAACACGGTGGTCACCACCGTCATGTCCAACTTCGGGCTGTACAAGGCGCTGGAAGCGGCTGGCATCGGCTACGTGAAAACCGCCGTGGGGGACAAGTACGTCTATGAGGACATGGTGAAAAACGGCCGCCGCCTGGGGGGCGAGCAGTCGGGCCACATCATCTTCTCCAAGTACGCCCGGACGGGGGACGGCATCCTCACTGCCCTGAAGGTGATGGAGGTGATGATGGCGAAAAAGGAGACCCTCAGCCGTCTGGCCGCCCCGGTGACCATCTATCCCCAGGTGCTCATCAACGTGCGGGTGAAGGACAAGAAAACCGCCCAGGACGACCCCGCCGTGCAGGCGGCGGTGAAGGCCGTGGCGGAGGAGCTGGGGGACACGGGCCGCATCCTGGTGCGGGAGTCGGGCACGGAGCCCCTGGTGCGGGTGATGGTGGAGGCCCCCGAAAAGGACCAGTGCCGGGCCCTGGCCCAAAGCGTGGTGGATGTTATCATCGCCCAGGGGCATAAAGCGGAATAAAGGAACGCCCCGGAGGAGATTTCCTCCGGGGCGTTCTGCGTTTATTCCAGGTTTTTGAGGCACTCGCCGCCGATTTCCACAGCCCGTTCTAAGCTGTCCGCGACATGGAGCATATCCGGGATGGGAAGGTGCTGAAACCAACCCGCAGGCATGTATCCGTCGGAGTCGGTGTGCTTTTTCTCCACATATACCTCGAATAGTCCATCCTTCCGGCGGCGCACCTCGTATTTGTATTCGCCGCTGGCGGAGAATTTTTCCAACAGTATTTCCATGGGGAGCTTCCGCGCTCAGCGGTCCCACTTGGAGATGAGCGCCCGCAGCTGGTCGGCGAACTTGCCCAGGTCCTTGTTGGACCCGCCCTTGTTGTGGGCGATGACCTCCATGAGCTTCTGCCCCACGTCCTCCAAGCGGCGGTAAGCGGGGGAACCCGGGTCCACCGGGGCCGCCTTGGGCTCCAGCACGATGCCGGGGGCGATCATGCGGTCCTCCAGCAGGTCGTAGACCTCCTCGTAGTTGGGCGCGTGGGCGGAGAAGCCCATCTCGGTGAGGGTCTGGGCGTAGTTCTCCGCGGCCCGGGCCTCGCCGTGAACCACAAACACCTGCTGGGGCTTGGGGGCGTACATATTGATCCAGCGCACCAGCCCGTCCCGGTCGGCGTGGGAGCTCAGGCCGTGGAAGCGGACAATCCGCGCCCGGACGGCGATCTCCTCCCCGAAGAGCTTCACGTGCTGGGCCCCGTCCAGGATGCGCCGGCCCAGGGAGCCCTCCGCCTGGTAGCCCACGAACAGGACGGTGGACTCCGGCCGCCAGAGGTTGTGCTTCAAGTGGTGGCGGATACGGCCCGCGTCGCACATACCGGAGGCGGAGATGAT
>CAJUOT010000023.1 GCA_910588135.1 uncultured Oscillospiraceae bacterium
ACCCTACAACATCACCATGTTCCTGTTTGACTATCTGGGCCAGCAGGCCAGCCAGTGGGACACCCGGCTGCTGGCCACCGACATCTCCAACCGGGCCATGACCGCCGCCAAGAAAGGCGTGTACGAACTGCCTGACACCATTCCCCCGGAGTGGAAAAAGAAATACTTTGTTCCCCAGTCCGGCGGGCAGTACCAGGTAGCCCCCAAGGTGCGCGACAATGTGATCTTCCAGCCCTTCAATCTGATGGACCCCATCAAATTCCGCCGCAAATTCGACGTGATTTTCTGCCGGAACGTGATGATCTACTTTGACCAGCCCACCAAGGACGCCCTGGTCCGCCGGTTCTATGACGCCACTGTCCCCGGCGGTTATCTGCTCATCAGCAAGTCGGAAAACCTGAGCGCCAACGCCCCGTACCGCCGGCTGGCCCCATCTACATTCCAAAAATAACCAGCGCAGCCGGGTCGGTCCGCGTAGGCAGACCGACCCGGTAGTTTTTAAAAGGGAGGAGCCCCTCTTTATGCCAATTCCTGCGACACTGACCAAGAAAATCCGCGTCATGGTGGTAGACGATTCCATGGTGGCCCGCAGCCTGATTATCAAGGGCCTGTCCGCCCACCCCAGGATTGAAGTGGTGGGCTATGCCATCAACACTCTGGACGCAAAGAATAAGATCCCGCAGTACAAGCCGGATGTCATCACCATGGACGTGGAGATGCCCGGGCAGAACGGCATCGACTTCCTCAAGCAATATTTGCCCAGCCATCCCATCCCGGTCATCCTGGTGTCCTCCCTGAATTTGAAGGTGTTCGACGCCCTGGCCGTTGGCGCGGTGGATTTTGTGCGCAAGCCTGACGACCAGAGCGGCAGCGAAACCTCCTTCCTGGCTGCCCTGGCCCAGAAGGTCATCATGGCCGCCAGCGCCCGCCCCCGCGCCGCCGCCCCCGCTGCGGCCTCCGCCGGCCCCATCCCCAAGCTGGGGGCCGCGCCCGGCCTGGAGCGGGTCATCATCGGCCTGGGCGCCTCTACCGGCGGCACCGAAGCCACCCTGGAGGTGATGAAGCGCCTCCCCTCCGATATCCCCCCCATGCTCATTGTCCAGCATATGCCCCCCGGATTCACCAAAATGTACGCCGAGCGCCTCAACCGGCTGTGCGCCATGGAGGTGCGGGAGGCCCAGAGCGGCGACGAGCTGCACCGGGGGCTGGCCCTGGTGGCCCCCGCCGACCTGCAGTGCCGGGTGGTGCGCATCGGCAACCGGTATACCGTAAACTGCACCCCCGGGGAAAAGGTCAGCGGCCACCGCCCCTCTGTGGACGCCATGTTCCACTCCATGGCCGAGACGGTCACCTGTAAAATGGTAGGCATCATCATGACCGGCATGGGGCAGGACGGCGCCGTGGGCCTGCTGGAAATGCGCAAGAAGGGCGCCTACACCATCGGGCAGGACAAGGAGTCCTCCGTGGTATACGGTATGCCCGGCGTGGCCCAGAACATCGGCGCGGTGTGCGTCCAGGCCTCCTGCGAAAACGTCGCCAGCGTTCTTCTCCGGCATCTCAAAACCCTGGGCTGAGCTGGAATATCCAGGAAAAGGAATCTTAAAAGTTATAAAAAAGCCCCAGACCCGCCGCAGAGCCTGTTGGAAAGGCCCTGGGCGGGTCTGTTTGTTCAAAGAAATTTCCCTGTTTTTCTTATCTTCCCACCAACTTTGCCGATATATCCTTATGTAAGAGTAAGCAACCCCTTCGGAATGATAAAGGATGTGAGTGACTATGCTGACCTCGTCCGGCTACGGCGCGATCTCCCCCATTGGTCCCGCAAAGGTCTACCGGACCAAGACAGAGCGGGGTGCAAAGGCCCAGGTGCTCCCGGGCAACAACAAATATGACAGCGTGACCCTTTCCGCCCCCAGCCAGGACAGCCGCTTCCTGGATCTGGTCAGCCAACTCTCCCGGGAAGTGCGCACCGCCACCACCACCGGCGACATCGCCGCCCTGCGCCAGCAGGTATCCGACCACACATACGCCCCCGACCCCATGGCCATTGCCAGGCGGATTCTTTTCTTAGGGGAGGGCCTGTAAATGGACGGCGCTTTCCCCACGTATCTGGACCTTCTGCGGGAGCTGAGCGGCCACTTGGACCGTCTGGCCGCGCTGGCCCAGGAAAAGGCGGACGCCGCCCGCCAGGACGACCTGCTGGCCCTGGACGAGGTGCTCAAGCAGGAGCAGGCCATGACCCTGACCCTGCGGGGCCTGGAGCAGAGGCGGCAGAAGCTGCTGCCCCAGCTGGGCCTGAAGGACACCAAGCTGTCCGGTCTGCTCTCCAAATGTCCCCCGGAGCTCCAGGACGAGGCCCGGGAGGCCACCGAGGAGCTGCGCCGGAGCTATCAGGTCTACCGCAGCTGCGCGGACATGGCCCGGAACACCCTGGAGCTGACCCTGCACCAGATCGAAAAGATCGTCACCGCCGCCGGCATAGATCCCGCGCAGGCCGGGGCGGGCTATGAGCCCGCCGGGGCGGAACCCCCTCAGAATATGAAAACAGATTTTCGCGCTTAGGCCCCGCCTGACCGCAGACGGATAAGGAGTTTTTGCTATGGGTATGATCGGTACTTTTGATTCCTTCACCACCGCCCGTCTGGGCATTTACGCAGCCCAGCACGGCCTGCGGGTGACGGGCAACAACATCTCCAACATCAACACCGCGGGCTACACCCGCCAGCGGCTGGATCAGATCAGCCTCAAAACCGGCGGCAACGATATGTACCGCTCTTTCTACGACAACCACATCGGAAACGGCGCGCTGGTCACCGGCATTAACCAGGTGCGCGACCCCTACCTGGACATCCGCTTCCGCAACACCAACGCCGACGTGGGCTACACCGACACCATGGTGGCCGGTCTGAAGGAGATCGCCAGCATCCTGGACGAGGTGGGCCGGGGCGAGAACAAGGGCGACGGCATTTTGTACGCCCAGCTCAAAGGTCTGGCCGATTCTCTGAGCAAGCTGGGCGCCGACCCCAGCAAGGACAACGACATCCTCACCCGCAACTCCGCCCAGGCGCTGTGCACCCTGTTCAACACCTATGCCAGCAAGCTGGAGACTCTGCGCCAGAACACCGAGGATGGCTTCAAGAAGGACCTGGACTCCGTCAATGAGATTCTGACCAACATCCGCAATCTGAACGAGTCCATCCGGAACAGCGAAATTCACGGCGACAACGCCCTGGAGATGCGGGACGAGCGCAACCGCCAGATCGACGCGCTGTCCAACTATATGCAGATCAAGGTCGAGTACACCATGGAGGATATCGGCGCGGGCAAGCAGGTGGAAAAGCTGACCATCTCCCTGGGCAACGCCAATCCGGACCCCGGCGTCCACACCGACGAGACCGTGCTCATCGACGGCATCTACGGCTCGCAGATCTCCATGCCCGCCCAGAAGCCCCAGCCCAATCCCAATTTTGGCGTCAACGGCGATACAAACCTGTATCTGATGCCGGACGGTGTCACCGGCACCAACACCTTGAGCCAGGCTCAAAAAATCGACAACGACAATTACACTCTGGTGGTCTCCAAGCTGGTGGACTCCAAGAACCGGCCGCATATTGACCCCGAGATGAACAAAGACCATCCCGTGGCCCTGGATGACAACGACCTGTACGGCTCCCTTCAGGCCACCCGGGAGCTGCTGACCGAAAAGGGCGAGTTCGCCACCGCCGACAACATGGCCCTGGACGAGAACGCCACCATCAAGCGCGGCATTCCCTACTACCAGAAGTCCCTGGACCTGCTGGCCCAGAAGTTTGCCGAGCAGTACAACAAGCTCAACCAGGGCACCCTGGTGGACCAGAACGGCGATCCGGTGGATTCCATCACCGGGACCATCCCCGAGCTGAAAGCGCTGGATATTGCCTTCTCCCAGGCCATCGGCACCGAGGGCGGTTTTGGCGACGGCTACTATGTCAACGCGGAGGGCGTTTTCGTGGGCACCTCCGCCCACGCCCCCAACTGCACCCTGGACGCCGCCGGGATCAAGGCCACGGATACCGTGGACGAGGCTCTGGCCAAGATTCGGAAGGTCGTCCCCGGCTTCGCCACCAACGCCGACGGCACAGACGCCGCCAACAAGCTGGACCAGCTCAAGGACTTTATGAAGAACCACGGCGTCAACGATGACAACGCCGGCAAAGAGACGGTCACGCTGACCAAGCCCATCAAGCTGGGCGGGCCGCTGTTCAGCAACCGCAACGACCGGGACGACCCCACCGGCATCACCGCCGCCAACATCTCCATCGCCCACAAGTGGAGCACCGGGGACGTGCGGGTGGTGCCCACCTGCGTGCAGCTCTTCGGTGAGGACGGGAAGCCCCTGCCCCACACCACCCAGCCGGAGAACATCAACCACATGATCTCCATGGTGGACAAATCCCTGGTCTACGACCCCAAGGAGCTGGACCCTGACGCCGTGGGCAGCAAGCTGTTCCAGGGCTCCTTCAACGATATGTTCAGCAACATGATGACGGTGGAGGGCAATGACGAACGGGTGAACAACGTCAAGCTGAACACCCACTACACCGCGCTGATTGAGATCGACACCAGCCGGGACGGCGTGTCCGGCGTGGATCTGAACGACGAGGCCATGAACATGATGCAGTTCCAGAAGGCGTACTCCGCCGCCTGCCGTCTCATGACCGCCATTGACGAGGCCATCGACCGCCTCATCAACAACACCGGCATTGCCGGACGCTAAGCGTAAGGAGGCTGACACCTATGATCCGAGCAACCACCGGCGGCGTGCTCCGTGGCTACCGCCGCAACCTGATGAGCTCCTTCATCGGCCTGAACAAGGCCCGGGAGACCATGCTCACCCAGCGCACCTTCAACTCCTACGCCGAGGACCCCGCCGCCGCCGCCAAGGCGTTCAAGCTGCGCAAGGCCCGCATGGGCGTGGAAACCCACTACGACATCTGCGACGACACCTTCCACAAGTATCAGGTTGCCTACAACAGCCTTCAGGGCATTGACGAGGTGCTGGACACCAAAAACGGCGAGTGCATGAACACCCTGTCCGGCACCACTTTGAAAATGCTCAACGATCCCACCGGCGACGCCCGGGAGCAGCTCACCAAGGTGCTGGACCAGATGTCCGAGTCCCTGATTCAGAACATGAACCAGAAGTATGCCGGCAATTTCGTCTTTGCCGGGGCGGACGGCCACAACGTCCCCTTCAAGATCGAAAACAACAAGCTGTATTACCGGGGCGTCCCTGTGGACGCGGAAAAGCCGGTGCTCTTTGACGCGGACGGCGCCCAGGTCAAGCTGAATGCCAACGGCGAGGTGGACCCCGCCGGGGACAACATTCTGCTGGCAGGCGCAGGCACCATCTCCAAAGCGGACTACGACGCGGCGGTGGCCAACCAGGCCACCGACCCTACCGCCAAGGTGCCCGACGTGATGCAGGCCGCGGGCGGCGGCATCGCCACCTTCGGTCCGGCGGGCAGCGAGTATTATATCATCCAGGATGACAGCGTCAAGACCATGACCCAGCCGGAAATCGACAAGGCCACCACCGACGCCGAGAAGCTGAAATACCTGGCCGGCGAAAAGTATTTTGTGGACATCGGCCTGGGCTTCCAGGAGAACGAGGACGGCCAGCTCATCGAGTCCAGCGGCTACAACGCCTCCCTCTCCGGCCTGTCCTTCCTGGGGTACGGCCTGGACGAGGACGGCGACCCCAAGAACGTCTACTCCATCGTCCAGAAGCTGAAGGAGATCGGCGCCCGGGTGCACGAGGGGGAGAACTGGACCGGCGCGGACTACGATGAGTTCAAGGCTCTGGTGGGCAAGCTGGAAAACGCCTCCTCCAATTTCAAGACCGAGTTCACCAACATGGCCGCCGGCACCACCAAGCTGCAGAACAACCTGAAGTTGCTGGAGGAGGAGTTTGACAGCCTCCAGGAGCAGTACTCCAATCTGGAGGACGTGGACGCCGCCGACGCCATCACCTCCCTTATCTGGGCGCAGTACTGCTATAACGCCGCTTTGAAGGTGGGCAACAGCGTGCTGTCCGAGAGCCTGATGGACTATCTGAGTTAAAACAGCGCGTCCCGCGTTTTGAATCAAGAGTCAGAGAGGAGCGAACAATGAAACCATGATGCCGTTGATCGAAATCAAAACCGTCCCTATCGAAATTGAGATGAAGGTGTCCCACGCCAAGCTGGAATATACCCGGGGCACCGCCGATCTGGAAATTTCCCGGGGCGAGGGCGGCCTGAGCATCAAGAGCCGCCCCATCAAGCTGAACATCGACACATTCGAGGCCCGCAACTCCGTGGTGCCCACCGCTGTGCGCTCCATCGAACAGTACGCGCAGCAGGGCCAGCAGGCCTCCTACACCGCCACCGCCACCTATGCCCAGCAGGGCCAGATGCTGCTGGACGCCAAGATTGGACAGGATATGATCACACAATTTGCGGCTGACACAGCCATGAAGAATTACAAGCCCAACGTTGGCCTGGAATTTCTCCCCTCCGTCCCCCCGGAGATCACGTGGGACCCCGGCGAGATGCATATCCGCTATGAGATGGACAAACTGAATTTCGACTGGCGGGTCAACCAGCCCCAGTTTGAATTCACCCCCGGCGATATTGAGCTCTCCGTCACCCAGCAGCCCGACGTGGTCATCAAGTATGTGGGCGGCCCCATCTATGTGCCCCCCTCCTCCGACCCCAACTATACCCCTGTGGACGTGGAGGCCTGATGGGCGCTCCCTCACGTGAAGCGCAGTCAAGCGCATGGAGGTTTTTGTGAAGCTTCAGAGCAAATATTTTGGCCAGATTGATTATGACGAGGAGGATATCGTCACTTTCTCCTCCGGTCCCTTCGGCTTTGAGGAGGAGCACCGGTTTCTTCTTCTGCCCTTCGAGGGCAGCGCGGGCACCCTGCTGTGCTTCCAGAGCGTCAGCACCCCCGCCCTGGCCTTCGTGGCCATGGACCCCTTCTCCCTGATGCCCGACTACTCCCCCGTCCTTCAGCCCAAGGAGCTCGAGGAGCTGGGCGTGCACGACAGCCAGGAGCTGGCCTTCTATGTGCTGTGCGTGGTGAAAAAGCCGGTGTCCGACAGCACCGTCAATCTCAAATGCCCCGTGGCCATCCATCCGGAGACCCGGGCGGCCCGCCAGGTTATCCTGGAGGCTGACTCCTATGAAATGCGCCACCCCCTGGCCCAATTCGGCATGGAGGAGGGCGCGCCATGTTGATCCTGCAACGCAAAGCCGGACAGTCCCTGGTGATCGGTGAGGATATCACCGTCCAGGTGGTCTCTGTGGACGGCACGCGGGTTCGGCTGGCCATCTCCGCACCGGAGGATGTGCCCATCCTCCGCAGCGAACTGGTCACCGCCACCGCCGCCAACCGCGACTCCGCCATGGAAGAGGCTGCTCCCACCGAGCTCCTGGACCTGCTGGGCGGCGTGCTGGACCATAAAGGAACCCCGGCGCCGCCGGAGCGAAAGGAGGACTGACCTATGATGGAGTCTATCGCCAGCATGGCGATGGGTATGAGCGCCGCATCTTTTGCCACCAACTATTCCATGGCCGTCACCAAGAAGATGATGGATACCCAGGAGCTGGCTGGCCAGGAATTGGTGAAGATGCTGGAAGCCGTCCCCACCCCCGCCAAGGGCCAGTACATCGACGTATACGCATAAACGGCAGAAAAAGCCGGCCCGATCGGGCCGGCTTTTTGCTGTCTGTCCTGAAAAGTGGGACTGACCGCCCCCCGTTCCGGTTATAATTTCCGGGAGATTCATCAAAGGAGGCGTTTCCCCTGGAGTTCTCCCAGTTCTGTGCCTGCACCCTCGCAGACTACGCCCGCCTGAAAGACCGGGTGGACGCCTGCGCCGGGTTGGGGCGCAGCTACGAATTCTCCCCCTGCCGGATGCCGCCTGGGTGCCGCCCCTGTCAGGTCCAGCTGGGATTCTGGCAGACCGGCGGTAACTACCTGCTCTATTTTCGCCCCGCCATATCTTACTCCGGGGATGACGCCCGCCTGCGCGAGTTCTTTGACCGCGGCCCTATCCAGCGCTTTTCCGGCTTTCAGGCCCTGGCCGGCTGTCTGCGCTCCCTGGCCGGGGAGGCCCCCGGCCCCGGTTCCTCCCTCCCCGGCCTGTTCCGGCGGCTGGAGCGCCAGCTGCAAAGCCGCGTATTGGGCCAGGAGCAGGCCGTGGAGGCGGCGGCATTCAAACTGTGGGCCCACGTCTGCAAGCAGCAGCCCCTGCGCCCCCTGTCTCTCATTTTCTACGGCCCTACCGGCGTGGGAAAGTCGGAGCTCGGCAAAGCGGTGGCCCCCGCCCTCAACAGCTGCCTGGGCGAGGAGCGCTACCGTCTGGTCTGGACAGAGCTGAACACCTTCACAGAGGGCCACTCCGTCTACCGTCTCACCGGCGCTCCCCCGGGCTACGTGGGCTACGACGACCCTCCGGTGCTGGAGGAGGTGCGCCGCTCTCCACACACCGTGTTTATGTTTGACGAGCTGGACAAGGCCCATCCGCAGGTGCTGAAGGCCCTCATGTCCGTACTGGACGAGGGGCGCTGCGCCGCCCGCCATGAGGACAGGCAGGGGGGACGAGAGCTGGATTTCCGCCGCTGTATCCTTTTGTTTACCACCAACACCGACTTGTCCGCGCCGGCGGAACCGCGGCTGGGCTTCGCCCCGCCTCCCTCCGGGGATGGGGCCGCGGAGCGCCTCCCCTTTCCCACCCCCATGGCGGGCGGCCTGGCCCTGCGTCTGTTCCGCGCGGATGAGTCCGCCCGGCTGGCCCTGGCCCGCTCCGGTGTGCTGCGGGAAATTGCCGGCCGGTTCAGTGGGCTTATCGGCTTCCAGCCCCTGAGCGCGGATGCCCGCACAGCGGTTACTGCGCGGCAGATCGCCGCCCTGGGCCGGGAATACGGCCTGGACATTGTCCAGGTGTCCCCCGCCATTGCCCAGGCCCTCACCCCCCGGCAGGCAGTCTCCTCCCGTTCCACGGTCCCCATGCTGGAGGGGATGCTCACTCCGGTCCTGCTGTCCCAGGCCCCTCTGCTTCCCTCCGGCATCCCCCTCCATCTCACCGGAACGGTGGAGCATATGTCCCTCACTCCAGCCTGAACAAAGGCGCTGGGAACGGCAATAAGCCGTTCCCAGCGCCTTCTCTTCAAGGATCAGGGATAGTCCTTCAGCTCTATGATCTCGCTGGTGACGGGGTCCAGCCGGTACAAGTGCTGGCCGTCAATGCTCATCAGGTAGCTGCCTACAAACTGATTGCTGTTGGTGGCGCTGCTGCTGTTATATACGTATACGTTGATGCAGGCAGTGCCATTCACCATCTCAGTCGCATCCATGGGAATCAGCTCATACTCCTCCATGGACGCACCCTCCAGACCCAGCTTGCCCGGCTCCATCTCCTTCAGGCGGCTGACCGCCCCCCGGATACTGAGGCTCTGTCCGCCGGGCGGGGTGGCGGGCTTGGGCGAGGTGACCTTGCCCTCCTCCTCGTCTGCTGTCACCACGCACATCCCCGGCGACCAGGTGATGCGCACTGTGTGTACGTAGGTAATGGGCTCCTCCGGTTCCGGCACAGGCAGGGGTTCCAGGAGGGCTGCGTCAAATCCCGCATCTGCCCCCGCCAGAAGGGCCAGCAGCTGGGGATCTGCGGACTCAGGGGGTTCTGACTCCGGGGCGGCGGTATCCTCCGCCTCCGGGGCGGGCGCGTTCCGGGCCAGCAGCACCATACCCTCGGCGGCTGTGTAGTCCGGCTGTTCCTTCTGCCGGACAAACTCCTCGTCCACCACAGAAAAGGCGGGAGTTTCTTTGGCCAGCTGCCCCACATAGGTCTGGGCCGCCTTCCCGGCGTTGTTCAGCTCGGTGTACCTGTAGGTCACGGTTTTGGCCTTCACCGCCTGGGCCGCGCTCTCGTCCGCCTCCAGGGTCATGCCCACAATGGACACGTCCTCCCCAATGGGGATTGCCGAGGGCAGCACCGGGGGCTCCGGCTCCACCGTGGCGCTGGCCTCCGGGTCAGCATCCCCGTTCATCTTGGGCAGCACCACAAAGAAAATAATGGCGGCCGCCGCCGCAATCACCAGCGGCGGAATCAGAAGCAGGATCAGGGGCTTTTTCTTTTTTTGCTGCTGGCCCTCTTCCTGCCCCTCCAGCTCCTCGGGCGCTGGGGCGTTCGCTCCCCCCTTTATCTTTTTTCCCTTGGGGGGGCGCGCTTTTTTCGGTTTCTTGGGTTTCTTCTCTTTGGGAGCTTTCGCCTTTTTCTCCTTGGGCGGCTTGGGCTCTTTTGGTTTTTTCAACGGCATAGCTGCAACACCTCTTGTGTCCGTGCCATCAGACCAGGGTGATCAGAACCGAGTCCTGATCCTTCAGCGCGTACTGGAAGCCCCGCTCAACGCCGTTGACCTCCAACCGCACCGCCCTGTCCAAATGCTCAAAGTCGATGCCGGAATACTCCAGCAGGTCCATCAGATGGTAAGAACCTCCGTCCTCCCGGGCCGGGAGTGTGAGGGGGTCTCCGTTCAACGTAACGCGCACCTCTCTGCTGCGGGGGGCGGACGGCGTCCGGATTCCCGCCTGGGGCGCCGGATTGGACGGCTGGGCCGCCGGGCGCGGGGCGGGTGCCTGCCTCATGGTGAGGACCACGTCCCCCTGGCACAGCTGGGTGTCCATGGACGCCGGCGCGTTGTTCACCATGGCCGTGCCATAGAAGCCGGGGCCCAGCAGCTCCGACAGGGTCCGGCTGGCCGGCTCCCCATTCCGCGCCGGGACAAAGTGGATGTGGTCGCCCGCATGGATAACGGCGGACAGAGTGGATTCCTCGTCGTTCACCTGTAAAACCGCGGGGACGGCCGGTTCTCCCCGGAACACCATCCGTTTCCCATCCACTGTGAGGGTCAGGCTCCGCCCCGTTTTGCCCACCATGTCGCCATAGCTGTACCCATTCATCAGCAGGATGTCCCGAAGGGTGAGCACCCCGTTCCGGAACAGCTTGGCGCTCTGGCCGTTGAGGGTGACCACATAGCTGTCGTTGAGCAGCCCAAGCCCCGCCGAAATGGCGATGCCCAGCGGAGTTGCGTACTCCGGCCGCTCCAGCTCCAGCGATTCAGAAAATACGGACAGGGCAAAATTGTTGCCCGCAATAGCCACCCGCCGCTCGTCCATCTCCAATTTGGCGGCCACCTTTTCCCGCAGTCCGGCCAGCTTGCTGCCGCCGCCCGCCAGAAACACGGCGGAGGGGACAGTGTCGTTAACGCTTAAAATCTGCTTGGCCACAGCCTCAGCCAGCCGGTCCATGGGGCCCTGGATTGCCTGAATGACCTCAGCGGCGGCAATGCGTTCCTCCTGCCCCAGGATGTTGCGGCAGCGGATCAGCTCGTCGCTGCCCCCGATGGCCCGCTTCACCTGTTCCGCAGTTTTGAAATCCACCAGGAACGTGCGCATGATGGCTTCGGTGACCTCGTCTCCGGCCACGGTGGCCATGGTGTAGCCCACCACGCTGCCGTCCCGGCACAGGGCAATGTCGGTGGTGCCTGCGCCGATGTCCACCATGGCCAGATTCAGCAGCCGCAGCTCCGCAGGAATGGCGGCGTTCATGGCGGCGATGGGCTCCAGCGTCATGCTGGCCACCTGCAGCCCAGCCTCCCGCATGGCCGCGTAGAGGCTCTCCACCACCTCTCCGGGGAGGAAGGTTGCCACCACATCGGCTTCCAGCTTGCGGCCGGTATGGAACTGGAGGTTGCTCATGGGGTAGTTGTCCAGCCGGTACTGGGCCACGGTGTACCCCACCAGGAACATCTGGCGGCGGTCCCCGCCATCGCTCTGGAGCGCCTCCTCGGCGGCGGATACCGCCCCGGCTTCCAGGGCGCTGATCTGCTCGGCCTCAATCGACTGCTCCTCCGGCAGTTCCAGCGTGAAAGAGCCCTTCTGGGTGCGCAGGGCACGCCCTGCGGCGGCCACGCACACCCGCTCCAACCGCACGCCCAGCCGCTCCTCCAGCCGACGGGTCACAGCCCTGGCCAGAGTACCCACCTGCTTGATATCGTCGATCTGGCCATCCATCATGGCCCGTTTCCCGTGCTCGGCCAGCTCCACATCCAGCACCTTCAGCCGGTCGCCTGCGGGGCGGCCTACCACGCCCACTACGCTTCGGGTGCCGATATCCAGGGCAAAGATGAGATCCTTCTCCTGGGCTTTCATTTCCGCCATAGGCTTGCTCCTCTCTTGCTGCGGTTTTCAGGGGCTCCATGCTGCATAAAAAGCACCGGGGGGCGGCATGACTGCCGCCCCCCGGCAGCCTGTTCGCTATTTATTTCTTAGTACTTGCTGAACACACTCGCGGCGCTGCTGCCGTTCTGGGCCGCGGGCTCATAGCTCTCCTCGTAGCCGGAAGCGGCGGCGCTGTAAGCGGGCTGGGGCTTGGGGGAGAAACCGTCCTGGCGCAGCTTGAAGCGGGCCAGCAGCTCCTTCATCAGGCTGGCCTGGCTGGACAGCTGCTCGCTGGCGGCGGCGGACTCCTCGCTGGTGGCGGAGTTGGTCTGCACCACGCTGGAAATCTGGTCGATGCCCTCGGTCACCTGGGCAATGGCCTCGGACTCCTCCTCGGCGGCCTTGGTGATCTCCTGCACGGCCGCCACCACCAAGCCGGCACGCTGGCTCGTGGCCTGCAGGGACTCGGATACCTTCTGGACGATCTCATTGCCGTCCTTCACGGAGTTGATGGAGCGGTCAATCAGGTCCTTGGTGGCCTTGGCTGCCTGGTCGGACTTGGAGGCCAGGTTGCGCACCTCGTCGGCCACCACGGCGAAGCCCTTGCCGGCGCTGCCCGCGCGGGCGGCCTCCACGGCGGCGTTCAGGGCCAGGATGTTGGTCTGGAAGGCGATGTTCTCAATGGTGTCGATGATCTTGCCAATCTCGGAGGAGGACTCGGAAATCTTCGCCATGGCCGCAACCATCTGCTGCATATACTCGGAACTCTCGTTGAGGCACTGGCCGGCGTCCTGGGAGTGGGCGGTGGCCTGTTCGCTGTTCTCGGCGTTCTTGCGGGAGTTGTTGGCGATCTCCGCGATGGTGGCGGACAGCTCTTCCACGGCGCTGGCCTGCTCGGTGGCGCCCTGGGCCAGGGACTGAGCCCCGGTGGACACCTGCTCCGCGCCGGCGGACACCTGCTCCGCGCTCTGGTTGATCTGGGACAGCGCGTCGCTCAGGCCGCGGTTAATGGCCCGGACAGAGGTCAGGATGCTGTTCAGGGAGCCCACATACATATTGGCGTCCTTGGAACGCACGTCGAAATTGCCGTTGCCCATCTCTTCCAGCAGGCGGCAGGTGTCGCTGATCACTTCGCCCAGCACGTTCTGGCTGGTGCGCAGGGCGTCGCACATCTCGCCCAGCTCGCTGGTGCTGTGGTACTCCACGGGGATGTCCAGCTTGCCCTGGCTGAAGCCCTCCAGGGCGTTGTGGACCTGCCCGGCGGGCACCACGATGCTCTTGATGATAATCAGCGCGATACGCAGCACAACGATGGTGGCGATGACCATAACGGCCAGGATAACGCCGAGGGCGATGTTGGACACCAGGTTCTGCTGCTTGATGATATCGGCCTGGGCAGTTGAAATCTCCTGGGCCAGCTCGGTGCCGGCCTCAGCCATCTGGTTCAGCACGGGAGTACAGTCGGACACGATCAGCTCAACGGCCTTCTGCCGGTCGGTGCCGGTGGTGGCGGCAATGGTCTTCGCCTCCTCCATCCAGCTCTTGGCCAGAGTGGTAAACTTGTCCAGCGCAGTCTTATCCTCCAGGGGGTACATACTGGTCAGCTGCTGGAGGTCCTGCTCCAGTTCGGTCATCTTGGTGGTGGTGGTGTCCAGGCTGCTGGTGTCACCGGACAGCACGGCATCCCGCAGGTTGCGCGCGGCGATATTATAGTCGATCCGGCTCTCGGCCACCATATTATTGGCCCCCACATAGTGCTCCAAAATGTCGGTGTACTGGCTCTTTTGCACATTCATCAGGATCAGCGAAGCGATGATGATAATGACCGACACGGCGATGGTGACCCCGAATCCCAGGATCAGGCTCTTCTTGATCTTCATGTTCTTAATCATCGACAATTTCCTCCTAATTTTCTTGACTGTAGGATCTTTATATGAAATCGGTTCTGAGCTTGGAGGCGGGCGGAAGCTTCTCCTCCCGCTCCAGCACGTCGCCGTATTTTCCCTTCTGGACATCTCCCACGATCCGCCCGCTGTTCATGGTGATCACCCGGCGGCGCAGTATGTTCACATACTGGCTGTCGTGGGTGGCCATAATCACCGTCGTCCCCCGGCGGTTTACATCGTTGAGCAGGTGCAGCGTGTCCCAGATGCAGTCGTCGTCCAGATTGGCGGTAATCTCATCCAGCAGAAGGATGGGCGGGCTTCCGATGAGGGCCCGGGCCAGCTCCACCCGGCGGCATTCCCCAATGGACAGCTCCACAGGGTACTTCCCCTCCACGCCTTTCATCCCCACCAGCCCCAGCACTTTCTTGATGCGGATGTCCACCATTTTGGCGCTCTCCCGTCCCAGCGCAATCCGGGAGGCCAGGGACAGGTTTTCCCCGATGGTTTTTTTCCGGATCAGGGTGGGGTCCTGCCAGATCTTCCCGAACAGGATAGACATCCTGTTCCGGCTGAGCGCCATTGCCCGGCTCAGATCCCTGTCCCCCAGGTAGACCTTTCCCTGGCTTGGCCTCGTCTCCCCGGTGATCAGGCGCAGCAGCGTGCTTTTTCCAGCGCCGCTGCCCCCCACCACAAAGACGAATTCCCCCTGCCGGATGGTCAGGTCCACATCCTCCACGCCCATCTCCTGCGGTATCAGGCTCTTCTTCCGGCGTTTTGGTTTATAGAATTTTGAAACGTGCTCCAAATAAATGGTGGGCATACACTTCTCCTGGTTCTGCGTATGGTCTGCGCGGGTCAAATTTCTTTCCATTGAAAATGCGCCGGAATCTGATATAATGTCTAAAGAAGTCCATCGCATCTCAAGGGGGTGAACAGGTGAAGAAAACCGGAGGGTCAAAACGTCTGGCGCTACATATTACCCTGGCGGCGCTGCTGGCCCTGCTGTGCATCGGCGGGGTGGAGCTGGCCGCCTGCCGCCACTTCGCCCCCGAGACCTACGAGCGCATCGTAGCCCCCGTCCGTTACGCCGCCGCTGTAGTTGCGGACACCGGGCGGGCCGCGCTGGACGCCGCCGGGCAGTTCTGCCGGGATGTGGCCGACCGCACCGCCGAGCTTGCCAGCCAGGCCGCGCAGCAGGCGGCGGAATTCTGGGAGGATCTCACATCGAAGCCCCAGCTGATCCTCCCGGAGCCCAGCGAACCTCCTCCGTCCCAGGCCTCCCCTCTGCCTCCCGCAACCGATCCCCCCCTCACCGAAGTGCTGGAGGCGGACGGACGGCAGATTCTCACCGGCGGGGTGGTGAACGTCGTCTACTTCTGCCAGTCAGACGAGCAGTGGGCGGAACAGCTCTACGGCACCGACCCCATCGGCCCCTTCGGCTGCGGCCCCACAGCCATGGCGATGGCGGTGGCCAGCATGACAGATACGGATACCGACCCCGCCAAGATGGCCGCCTGGGCGGCGGCCCACGGCCACTGGGCCCGCCGGAGCGGTTCCTATGACTCCATCGTCACCGGCACCGCCCGGGCCTTTGGGCTGGAGGCTGAAAGCCTCACCCAGCGCACTGTGGACGAAGTGCACGAAGCCCTCTGGGCCGGCAAGCTGCTGGTCGCCCACGTGGGCCCCGGCCACTTCACCAACGGCGGGCACTTCATCCTCATCCGGGGGATAACCCTCTCCGGGGATGTGCTGGTGGCTGATCCCAACAGTCTGGAGCGGAGCCTGCAGCTCTGGGACCCCCAGCTCATCCTGGACGAGCTGTCCTCCGCCCGGAGCAGCGGCGCGCCGTTATGGGCGCTGTCCCTGCCCGATCCATAACAGGCTTTTGTTCGCGGAATATCGGCCCGGTGGGATACCGGGCCGATATTTTATTGTATTTCTATTGATAAGCCGACTTTTCCCGGCCCATCCGCTGATTGAGCACCCGGTCCAGCTGAACCACCTGGCTGAGCCTGCGCCGGTTGGACGCCACCTGGTCACACAGCATGGTCTGGCTGCGCTGGGCCGGATCAGCAGGCTGCCCTGAGTTGAGCATCTCCGCCAGCTGCGCGGCCTCCTCCCGGTCAGGCATGGCCTCCAGCTGATCCCTGACCGCCTGGTCTGCCGCCTGAAGCTTGGCCAGCGGCTCCTCCCGCATGGCCACCAGCATCTGGGTGCTCACCTCGTCCCTCCGGTCCATGGACTGGCCCAGCTGCTGGGTCAGATCCCACAGCTCGTTGAGCAGGTTGCCCGTGCGCTTCATCTGCACCAGCACATCCATGACGGCCTTCTCGTTCACCCTGGCCACCTACCCCTCTGCGCCGGCGTCCGCCGCCTCAACGGCGGCGTCCGCCAGTTCCTGCGCGCTGTTCTTGTTCGCCTCACGGAAGGTGTCCCGCAGTTCCCCGGCCATAGTCTTGACCCGTTCCAGCTCGGTCTTGTTCCGGCCCATCTTGACCCGGTTGAGTTCAAAGCTGAAATAGTCGTACAGGCGGTTCAGGTTCCGGCTGATGGGATAGCTCATATCCAGGGTGTCGTCCAGATACCGGATGATATCCAGCCCCCGGTCCACACTCGCCTCAAACAGCGGGTAATCCGCCTTGTTCAGGGCCAGTTCGGCCCGGAGCAGGCGCTTGACCAGCTCGTCATACAGCAGCAGCAGCAGCTCCCCCTGGCTCATTTCGTTGATGCCCTGCTCCTTATACCCCTGATACCCCTGGTAGCCTTTCAGATCCATGCTAGACTCCTTTTTGATCCTGAGCTTTAGTAGCCGCCGCTCCCGCCCATCAGACCGGCAAAGGCGGAGGCCTGGGAGTTCATCTCGGCGATGAGCTGCTCCAAGCGGCTGAACTGGGTGGTGTACCGGTCAATCTGGCTGGCCATCTTGTCCTGCCAGCGGTCAATCTGCTTGTCGATGTTGTCAATCTGGGTCTTGAGGCTGTTGTTGTTCAGCGAGTTGTACGCCTTCATCGAGCCCGCCCGCTGGATCAGCACGCCCTTGGGCTCGCCGCTGGTCTTGACGTAGGTGTCCAGGACGTTCTGCATATTCTTCATCAGCCCGTCGGTGGCGGAACCGCTCTCCTTGGTCTTGGTGAAGGCGTTCTTCACCTTGTCCGGGTCGCTCTCCAGGGCGGCGCGCAGCTTATCCTCATCCAGGCTCAGGGTGGTCATCCCGTTGTTGTAGGAGGTGCCGATTCCGATCTCACGCAGGGTCTGCCCATCGGTGCCGCCGGGGGCAATGGAGGACAGCAGCTTGCTGTACATACTGGACAGGGAGCTGTCCCCGAACAAAATGCCCTGCTTGGCCTTCTCGTTGTAGGCCTTGAGCTCACTCTCGGAGTACTTCTCCTCCTGCTCGGAGGTAAGCGGCTCGTATTTGGCGCCGTTGCTCTTCTGCGCAGGCAGGGTGGAGTAGGCGTTCTTGATCTCGGTGGCCATCTCGTTGTAGTCATCCACAAAGCTCCTGATGGCGTCCACGATCTTGTCGGTGTCGGTGGTGGTGGAGAAGGTGATGGCCTCGAACTCCTCCCCCTCCTTGGCGGGCTTGGCCTCAAAGGTCCCCTTCACGTTGACGGTGAGCCCGTCGATGTCAAAGCTGTTGGAAGAACGGGTGAGGTTCTCGAACCGCTTGCCGTTGATCTCCACGTCCATGACGGCGTCCTGGCCGGCAGTGTAGGAGGAGCCAGACTCAGGGAGTTTATACTCATAATCGCCGCTGTTGCCCTCACCATCAAAAAGTTTGAAGTCCACCGGCTTGCCGGTCTTGTCGGTGATCTTAAGCTGGCCTGTGAGCTCATCGAAGGAGGCGGTCATTGCGTGGCTTTTAAGCACTCCTGAGGTATTCAGCTTGTTGACCACATCTTCTATCGTATCGGTTTTATTATAAGTTGAGGTGTATCTAAAACCATCAATCTTGAAGGTAAGCTCCTTGGTATTGTCGGCACCAAAATTAACACCGAACGTTTCAGCAAAGTTATCGCTGGCGCTGCGGCCCTGGATGTTCGCGAACAGATCCTTCGCCAGCCCGCCGAACTCAATCTTGCCGTTGGCTCCCGTCTCGGTGGCGGTGAACTTGAACTCGTTGGTGAGCTTGGAGTAGCTCACCTTCACCCCAGCCTCGGCGTTGGAGTTGATGGAGTTCATCAGGCTCTCCAGGGTGGTGTCCTCGCTGACGGCAATGGACGTGCCGTTCACCTTGAAGTCGTAGAGGGCCTTTCCCTCGCTGTTCACCCGGTAATAGCTGCCGTCCTCGGCCTTCTTGACCCGGTTGCCCGCCTCATCCATCATCCGCTTGGTGTCCACCTCGCCCACCGCCGCCAGACGGTTTTCCTTAAAGAACTTGTGGTCCTCGCCCAGAATGTCGGTGAGCTTTTTGCCTGGGTTCAGGTAGTTGGAATCCCCGGCTTCAAAGCCCAGGGCCTCCGCGGCGGAGCCGCCCAGGCTCAGGGTGGAACCCTCGGCGGTTTTGAACACCAGCTTGCCGGAACCCACTTCGGCCGTCACCTTGCCCGCGCCGAAAGCGTCGTTCAGCTCTTTTTGAAGGGCAACCTTAAACTTCAAATTGCCGCTTGTGGTATCCTCTGTTCCGCCAAGGCCGGCCTCGTTGAGAACGTCGGACATATTGATCTTCTTGGTGACGCCGTTGAACGTGACGCTCAGTTCCTTGCCGCCGGTCCACTTGCCGTCGTCGTCCTTCTTGCCGCCCAGGTACTCGTAGGCGGGCTTGGTCTCGGACAGCTTGGTATCATAGGTCAGGTTGATCTCCTTGGCGTCCTTCTTGAGCCCCAGGGTATTCTGAATGCTCTCCGAGGCGCCGCCGATGGACACCGTGTTGCCGTTGCCCAGGCCGTCCTCGAAGGTGATCTTCATCCCGTCCGCCTTCACCTTGATGGCCTGGTCGGCGGTGGTGCTCTCCTGGAAGCCGTTCTTGGTGTAGTTGTAGGTGATCTTGCTGAGCTTGTCGTTGATGGCGTTGGCCAGCTTCTCAGCATTGTTGCTGCCCTCGTACTTATCCCAGTCCTCCAGCTCCTCGAACTGGATGTCGAAGGACGTGCCGTTGGTTCCGCCGTACTGGAAGCTGAGCGTCCCGGACATGGTGCTCACGTCCAGATCCTTGGTGATATCAAACTCCTCGCCGGTGATGGAGGACACATCCCCCTTGCCGCCGCCTATGCCGGACACCGTGTAGGTAGCGGCTTTGGCCATCTGCTTCACCGCGTTGATCTTGATGTCGCTGGAGGTCTTGCCGCTGGCGGTGATCTTGTCCTTCCAGGTGCCGTTGACCGCGGTGTTCACCGCGTTGGAAAAGAAGCTGCTGCTGAGCAGGTTCGTTTTGGAGGCATAGGAGATATACTTGTTGTTGAAGTTCACCGCCTTGTCGATGATGCTGCGGTAGGCCTCCTGCTGCCACTCCACCTTGGTGCGCTTCTTCACCAGGTTCTCGATCTTCAGCTTGATGCCGGACACTGCATTTTCGATCATGGACTCGGTGTCCATGCCGCTGGCCAGACCGCTGAACACGTTCCGGTTGCCATAGATACTGCTGGCATTATAGCTGCTGTTGCTCAAACTGGTAATGGATGCCATTCTGAACCGCTCCTTTCCAAGTAGGCCACAAGGCGGAGCCTTCCGGGCGCGCCTTCGAAGAGAAAAATTTGAAAATTTTTAGAGTTTTTTTCGCTGTACCTCTGTTCTTTTTTATCGACCTGTAGTATATTAAACTTAAGACTTTTCTCCAAGTTTTTGTAAAGGGGAGGGAACAATCCTTGACTCAGATCATTACCGTCACCAACCAAAAAGGAGGCGTTGGAAAAACCACCACTGCCGCCGCCCTGGTATGCGGCCTCAGCCAGCGGGGGGCCCGTGTCCTGGGGATTGACCTGGACCCCCAGGGCAACCTGGGCTTCAACCTGGGGCTGGACATCGGCTCCGGGAGCACCGTCTACGATGTGCTGAAGGGGAGCTGTCCCATTGAGCAGGCCATCCAGTCCACGCAGTACGGCGACATCCTGCCCTCGGACATTATGCTGTCCGCCGCCGACGTGGAGTTCACCATGCCCCGCCGGGAGTTCCTGCTCTGCGACCAGCTGGCCGGCGTGCGTTCCCAGTATGACTTCGTCGTCATCGACACACCGCCCGCGCTGAACATTCTCACCATCAACGCCTACGTGGCTTCCAGCGGGCTCATCGTCCCCATGGAGGCGGAGGTGCTCAGCCTGGTGGGCATCACCCAGCTCCAGGAGACCATTGAGACCGTCCGCGCCACCTATAACCCCCATCTGAAGGTGCTGGGCATTCTCATCAACAAGTTCAACGGCCGGCTCACTCTCTCCAAGGACATCCTGGAGCTTGCCCAGGAGGTGGCCGGGCAGCTGGGCAGCAAGGTGTTCCAGGCCAAGATCCACCGGGGGGTGGGCGTGGCCATGGCCCCCGCCCACGGGCAGAGCGTGCTCACCTACCAGCCCGATTCCCGTCCCGCTCAGGACTTCCAGGAGATCGTGGACGCGGTGGCGGGGGAGCGCTTCCCCCGGCCCAAGCCCACCTTCAAGCAGAAGTATATCTCTAAATTCTTCAATTAAGTAAGGAGTAAACACCATTATGGCATCCAAGAACGACAAGACCAGCAAGACCGCGCGGGTGATGAACCTGCTCAGCAAGAAGCCGGACCCCGCCGCGCCCGCCGCGGAAGAGGCGGCTGCGCCCGCCGCCCCCCAGTCTCCCATCGCCGCCTCCATCGCTCCGGACGCCGCCGTCTCCGTGCAGATCAAGAACGCGCTGGAAAACGCGCTGGAGGGTGAGCTGGTCCCCCGTCAGGCGGCCCCTGCGGCGGAGCCGGAGCCTGTCCCCGTCCGGCCCGCGCCCGAGCCAGAGCCGGCTGTCCAGCCTGAGCCCGAGGCGGAACAGCCCGCCCCCGCCCCGGCGGAGGCCCCGGAACCCCAGCCGGAGCACACCTTCCTGGAGCCGGAGAACCCCGGCTACATCAACGTGATGCAGGTGCTGGTGGAGGAAAAGGCCCCCAAGTATGTTCAGATGTTCGGCCTGTGCTCCTGCAAGCGCTGCATGGAAGATGTCAAGGCCATCACCTTGAACCATCTGCCCCCCAAGTACGTCGTGTTGGAGCCGGGCGACCGGGTGCCCCGGCTGACCGTATACGAGGGCAAATACAGCAGCGACATCACGGCCCAGCTCCTCCAGGCTTGCAAGCTGGTCATGGAACGCCCCCACCACGGCAGGGCCTGACCTGGAATCCACACACTTTCGAAATGGAAAATCTCTGGCGGAGGCCGAACTCCGCCAGAGATTTTTTATATGCGTCTGCCTGGGTTCATTCCTCCAGACTGTCCTGCCCTCCCCCTTCAGGGAGCTCCTCCTCCGCAGCCTCCTGCCGCCGGGGATAGGGGTTGGTAAGCTGCTCCCAGAGGGTGTTCACGTTCTCCATGCAGATAAAGTACACGCTGGTCATCATGTTGTCCGGAATCCCTAATTCCTCAGCCAGAACGGTGATCTTCTCCCAGTCCGCCGTCTCATAGCTGAGCACCAGCTCATACAGCTTGCCGCAGCGGCCCTCGTGCTTCAGCAGGGCCGCCTTGATCTCATCCGCCACCGGCACTTCCGCCAGGATGTCCTCCAAGGGAGCGTCGATCAGATAGTTCAGCGTGGAGAACATTCCCATCAGATAGCCTTCGGACTTGGAGATGGGCATATCCTTGGCGTGATTCATCAGCTCGCTGCAAAAGTTCGCCCGCATGAAGGAGCGCTTCAAGAACTCCTCCGAACCCGCGTCCACCTCATTCTCCGCGTTGCTGGCGCTGAGCAGGTAAATCCACTGCTTCAGCTGCCCCAGTCCCAGGGTCATGATGGCCTGGGTGATGGTGGTGGCCCGGTGGCGCAGGGCAAAGTAACAGGAATTGACCATTTTCAGCAGGCCATAGGTCAGGCTGGCGTCGGCGGCGATCAGCTGTTCAATCTCTTCCACGTTGGGCTCATCCTTGGTGACAGCCACCATCAGCTGGAAGAAATTGCTCTGGATGTAGGAGCTGCTGTGGGCCTTTGTGGTGAGCCGGGCGGCCACGTAGGAACCCTCCAGCCCATCCGCCCCCAGGGCAACCGCCCGCTGGTAGGTCTGCTCGTCCTCAATGTGCGTGACGATGCACTTGATGTTCATGCTGTGGGCAACCTCCACCGTGTTGCGGATGGTAATTTCAGTGGAGTTGGAGGCGTTAATCTTGATAAAATGGATGTCGTCCAGCAGGGACAGATACCGGGGGGTGAACTGGAAGTCATTCACCGCGATGCGGTAGCCCTCCTTGGCGTACTGCTGCACCAGGTGCATGGACAGGGGGTGGATGATCACCGCGTCGTCAATCTGAATGACCAGATCACTTTTGTCAAACAGCCTGGGTGTCTTTTTCATCAGCAGCATGGTGGTAAAGGTCATGAAGTTCAGCGTACCCTTGAGCACCTTGGGGCTGTTGTCGGTGAGAAAGCTGTAAATGGTGTTGGCGGCGGCAAATTCCGCGCTGGACGTGGAGTTGTCACTGCTGAATGCCTGGTTGGCTCCATGGTAAAGGATCTCATAACCAATGGTGCTCCCCTCCGCGTCCCGAATGGGCTGCCGCACGATATATTTGCCGCTCATGGCTGATGCCTCCTATCCGATCTCTTAGCCGTGCTTCTGCTCATAGGCGATCAGCAGATGATCCATCACGTCCACCAGATGGCCGATCTCCGGCTTGGTGAGCTGCTCATCCGCGCCCAGGTCACGGCCCTTCCGCCGCATTTCCTCGTTAATCAGGGAGGAGAAAATAACCAGGGGGATCTCCTTGAAACGGTTGTTGTCCTTTACCAGCTTGGTCAGCCGGTGGCCGTCCATCTGGGGCATCTCAATGTCGGTGATGATGAGTGCCACGCCCTGGGACAGCTCCTCGTCCGCCGGCAGGGCCGTGAGGGCCTCCCAAAGCTCCAGGCCGTTGGAGAACATATGCAGATTGACATAATTCGCTTTGCGCAGCGAGTCCTCAATCATCTTGCTCAGCAGGATGGAATCCTCCGCCACCCAGATGGGCTTTTCATTGCGCTCACGGGGGCCCATCTGCTCCACCTCGGACATCTGGATGGAAGTCTCCGGGGCGATCTCGGCCACGATGCGCTCAAAGTCCAGAATGGTGACCAGTTCGCCGTCGCACTGGGCGATGCCGGTGGCCACGCTCTCCGCCCCGCCGGACACGGTCTTGTCCGGCTTCTGGATGTCTGTCCAGGAGATGAGGCTGATTCGGTCCACCGTGTGTACCCGGAAGGCAATGCACATCTTGTTGAAGTTGGTGATGATGAAAATGTCCTTGTCCTCCTTGGGACTCTCCGCCCCCAGGTACTTGGGCAGGTCCACCACTGTGATCACGGTGTCCCGGGGCTTGAAAATCCCCTCCACCGCCGGGTGGGTGTGAGGCATGGGCTTTACCGGGGCGGAGATCATGATCTCCAGCACCTTGGCCACGTTGATGCCGTACAGGTTTCCGCCAATGGTAAATTTCATGACCTCGATCTCATTGGTGCCGGACTCCAGCAGGATTCCGTGCTTATTGTCTTCCATCATTTCCAACACTCCCTTTTTCATCTTGTACGATGCTAAATGATCAGCTCCGGGCGGCCATAGCTGCGCACACAGCCCAGGCCGCTGTTCACGTCGAAGAGCAGGGTTCGGGCCACAGTACCGCCCACATCCTCTTTCAACAGGCGGATGCCCTCTTTTTTCAGGTTGAGCTTTACGCTCTCAATGTTCCGCTGGCCGATATTGCCCAGCGAGCCGCTTCCTCCATCCTTGAACATCATGGCCCCGCCGGCAATTTTGGCGGTAATCCTGGCGCGGCTGGCGCCCTTGGCCTCCATCTGCTTCAGGGTCTCCCTGATCCCGGTATCGGCATATTTCATCGGGTTCTTCCGCCCCGTCTCCATATTCAGCGGCAGCATGATATGCACCAGCGCCCCAAGCTTCAGGGCCGGGTCGTGCAGGCAGATGCCAATGCAGGACCCCAGCGCGTAGGTGACCAACATACCCTCCCCTTTGGCCATCTTCATGTCCGCAATACCGATCGTGATCTTGTTGTCAGCCATCGCTTACGCCCAGCTTCCGTAATAAAGCATTCAAAGACCGGAGGTCCGGGGACATCAGCAGGCGGCAGGGAACCTGCTTGTTGTCGCTCACAAAATTTCCCCCGATGGTCATGATGTAGTCGGACTGTCCGCCGTACTCCGCCATGGGCACGGCCAGGATCGCCCCTTGCATGTCTACGGTGAAAGCGGGCACAGTCAGGCTCACGTCCATGCCGGCCAGGCCGCTCAGCGCGTTGATAAAGGTGGAAATCATGATGTTCCCCACCTCCACCAGGGCGGAGTGCTCCATCTCGGTCAGTTCGCTGTATTCGTCCACCTGTTTGTTCATCATGCTTCCCAGCACCACGTTTACGAACTCCAGCGGCTGTACCGACAGCATGATGCCGCTGAGCTGGCCGCTGAGCTTCACCAGAACCCCGGCCGTAATCTCCTCCGGGCCGCCAATCCACTCGATGGCCTCGTTATAGCCCATGATGCGCACCTCGGGCAGCGTGATGCGCACCTCCCGGCCCACCATCTGGGACAGGGCCGTGGCAGCGTTGCCGGTGCCGACGCTGCCGATCTCCCGGAGCGTATCCAGCTCCAGGGAATTCAGCTCGTCGTAATTTTTGACTGCCATCCTATTCCCTCCAATCAGTTGCGCAGACCGTTGATGGTAGCTTCGATTTCATCGGAGGTCTGCACCATTTTCAGGGCCATCCCATAGGCCCGCTGAGACTCAATGACCTTGGTGTACTCTTCCGCCAGATCGGCGTTGGAGCCCTCCAGCACCCCCTGCTGCAGCTTCCCGGTCCCGTAGCGCAGCCCGCCGTTTTTGTCCACGGGCAGGTACCGGGTGTCGTCCAGCTGCTGCATCCCGTTGTAGTTGGCATAGTCAAAGATACCGATGGGCAGCTTCTGGGTGGGGTCGGTGACCTCAATCAGCCCGCCCTGCTCGCTGAGCACAAACCGGCCCTGGCCGTCCCCCAGACAGAACACCTTCTCCGGAATGGGCTGGCCGTTCTCATCCACCTGGCCGGAATCCCGCACGTGCTCGGACATTTTGAACGCGCCGTTGCGGGTGTAACTCACCTCGCCGGTGGCCAGATCCACCAGGGCGAAAAATCCGTCCCCCTCGATCATATAGTCCAGGGAGCGTCCATTGTCCTCCACCGGACCCTGGGCGAAGTTGGTGGAGGTCATCAGCAGCCGGGTGCCCACACCCATGGGCAGCTCCTCGTCAATACCCCTGTGGTTCTGGTACATCAGGGCGGTGAAGTCGGAGCGGTCGGCCTTGAAGCCCACAGTGTTCAGGTTGGCGATGTTGTCGCCGATGATATTCAGCCGGCGCTGCTGCATCTGGGCGCCTACGGCGCCGATATAAAAGGATTGGTTCATCTTATCCCGTCACCCCTCTCACATCCGCCCGATGTCATTGGCGGAATGGCCCATGAGCTCGTCGTATATTTTGGTCACCGAGGCCGCGCTCTGCAAGGCGCGCTGGCAGGTGAGCATATCGGTCATCTGCCGGATCATGTCCACGTTGGAACGCTCCAGATATTTCCACAGAATCTGGGGCGTCTCCATGGCCTCCGCCCCCTCCCCGGTGAAAAAGCCCGCGTCATTGTGCTCCAGCTGCTCCACGTCCGGGAACTGGTACACGCCCAGGCGGCCCATGTAGCCCCCGCTGTCCTTCTGGAAGATGTTCCCCATGGCGTCCACGTCCAGCTTGTCGGTGCCCAGGCGGATGGGCTGCCCCTCATTGCTCAGCACCCGGCCCACGCCGGGGAAGCACAGGTAGCCCTCGTCGTCCAGGGAAAAGCTGCCCGCCCGGGTGTAGACGGTGTCCCCGCCCTCCTGCTGGATGGCGAAAAACCCATCCCCCATAATGGCAAAATCCAGGGGGATTTCCGTGGGCTCCGGGATGCCCTGGCTGTGGTCCACATAGATCTCGCTGTTGGCCCGGATATAGCTCTGGCGGCCGATGTCGGTGTATATCTTCTCCTTGTTGCCCACCCGGGTGTACATCACGTCGTCAAAGGTGCTGGCGGTGTACCGGCTCTCCTTGAAACCCGCGGTGGAGATATTCACCATGTTGTTGCCCACCACGTTCAGGTGGCGCTGCTGGGTCAGCATCCCGGAGGTGAGGTTATAAAAGCCCTTGAACATCTTTTATCACGCCTTCTTCCGCTTTTTAGAAGTTTTTTGAGGAGCCTCGCTGTTCATGTATGCGCCCATATGCTCCCGCAGCTTCTGGATGGCCCGGGAGTGGATCTGGGAAATGCGGGGCTCGCTCACCCCCATCACCTGGGCGATCTCCTTCATATGAAGGTTTTTCTCATAGTAGAGGGACAGTACAATCTGTTCGTTTTCCTGGAGGGCGGCGACGCCCTGCGCCAAAGTCTGCTGGAGTTCCTGCTCCTCCATCACGGTCTCCGGCTGGATGGTGGGGTCTTCGGAGGACACCTCGAAGCGGTGGCCCTCCAGGTCCCGCGCCTCCATCAGCGCGTCCAGGGACAGGGTGTTGGACAGCGCCACCCGGGCGGCTTCCTTCTGGTATTTGTCGGTGGGGATGCCCAGCCGTCCGGCCACCTCATGGTCGGTGGGGAAGCGTCCCAGCTCGTTGGCCAGATTGGACACGGCGGCGTCAATTTCCTTGGCCCGCTGCCGGATATTCCTCGGCAGCCAGTCCTGCTTCCGGGCCAGGTCGATGACCATGCCCCGGATGCGCTTGGCTACATAGGTCTCAAATTTGATTCCCTTGTCCGGGTCAAACTTGTCGATGGAGCTGAGCAGGGTGAGGATGCCTTCGCTCACAATGTCATCCACCTGGGCAAAGCTGCTGTACACGCCGCGGATCTGCAGCGCCGCGCTTTTGATCAGCCCTTCATACCGCAGCACCAGGGGCCACTTCAGCGTCTCCTCTCCCGTCTGTTTGTACAGGGAGAGCAGCTCCGGGGTGGGCATGGCCTCAATCTCCTCGGGGGCAAACTGCCTTTGCAGGGTGGCCGTGCTCATGTGCCCACCGCCCTTCGCTGAGTCTGGGCCGCCGTCTGGTCGGTGATGTTGCCCAGGGCCTGAATCTGCACGCTGTTGGTGATTTCATTGAAGGAGAGCACATAGACGTGGGGGTAGAACTGGGTAATCATCCGGCTGAAATAGCCCCGGATCACCTGGCTGACCAGAATGACCGGCGTCTGGGACAGGTCGCTGAATTTCTTGAGGTGTTCCGCCATCTGAGCAATGATGGACTGCATCAGGTCGGGGCCCATGGCCAGATATACGCCCTGCTCGTTGCGGGTAAGGGAGGAGATGATCTTCTTCTCCACTTCGGCGTCCAGGGTGATGACCCGCAGCTGCCCGTCCTCGCAGAAGCGCCTCGTGATGGTCCGGGCCAGGGCGCCGCGCACCTGTTCGGTGGCCATGTCCAGATCCCGGCCCTGGGAGAAGGCGTCGGCGGCGGTCTCCACGATGGTTGCCAGATCCTTGATGGGCACCCCCTCCTGGAGGAGGTTGCGCAGCAGCTTTTCCAGCTTGGAGTAGGGGATGATGGCGGGCACCGCCTCCTCCACCAGCTCCGGGGAGGTCTGCTTGAGGTTTTCCACCAGCCGGATGGTCTCCGCCCGGTTGAGCAGCTCGTAGGCGTGCTTCTTCACTGTCTCCGCCAGATGGGTGAGCATCACGGACAGCGGATCGATGACGTTGTAGCCGTAGATTTCCGCCATCTCCTTGTTCTCCGGCAGAATCCACCGGGAGGGAATACCGTAGGCAGGCTCGATGGTCTCGATCCCGTCGATCTCCCCCAGGGGATTGGGCGGCTCCAGGGCCAGATAGTAGTCCACCAGAATCTCGCCCTGGGCCACCACCTCGCCCTTGATGCGGATGGAGTACTGGTTGGTGCCCAGCGTGGAGCCGTCGTGCAGCCGGATGGAGGGGATGACAAAGCCCATGTCCTGGGCATACTGCCGCCGGAAGATGACGATGCGGCTGATGAGCTTGCCGCCGTGGCTCTCGTCCACCAGGGGAATCAGGCTGTAGCCGAATTCCATCTCCACCGGCTCAACCGACAGCAGGGTGTATACGTTGTTGATGTCCTTGTAGTAGTCGCTCTCGCTGGGGGCGGCCAGTTCGGCGGGCTCGGCGGGAACCTGAGCGGCCGCGGCTTCCGCCTGCCGCTGGGCGGTCATCTGCCGAATGAGGAAGTATCCGCCCCCCAGCAGGGCCGAACCTCCCGTCAACAGGGGGAGGGTGGGCGTGTTGGGGATAACTCCCAGGATCAGCAGGATCACGCCGGTGGTCATGATGGCCCGGGGCTGGGCCTTGAACTGGCTCATCACGTCCACATTCAGGCTGCCGTCGGACACCGACCGGGTGACGATCATGCCCGTGGCGGTGGAGATCATCAGGGATGGGATCTGGGACACCAGGCCGTCGCCGATGGTGAGGATGCAGATGGAGCTGAGGGCCTCCATGGGCTCCATCCCCCGGCTTATCATGCCGATGAGCAGGCCGCCCACCAGATTGATCACCGTGATAATGATGGACATGGTGGAGTCGCCCTTGACGATCTTGGTGGCGCCGTCCATGGCGCCGTAGAAGTCGGCCTCCTTCTGGATCTTCTCCCGGCGGATTCGGGCCTGCTGCTCGTCGATGAGGCCGGAGGACAGGTCCGCGTCAATGGCCATCTGCTTGCCGGGCATGGCGTCCAGGGTGAAGCGGGCGGCCACCTCGGACACGCGCTCCGCGCCCTTGGTAATGACGATGAGCTGGACCAGCACGATGATGAAGAAGATCACAAAGCCCACCACAATATCGCCGCCGGTCACCAGCTGGCCGAACCGCTCAATGACCTCGCCGGGGTAGCCGGTGGTGAGAATCATCCGGGTGGATGACACGTTCATGCCCAGCCGGAACAGGGTGGTGATGAGCAGCAGGGAGGGAAAGATGGAAAAATCCAGCGCCTCCGAAATATTCATGGTGATCATCAGGATCATGATGGACAGCCCGATATTGACCACCAGCAGGATATCCAGGAGCATGGGGTTGAGGGGGATGAACAGGAACATGACCACCACTACCACAAACAGCGCTATGACATTGTCTAAAATGCGTTTGAGCATGGCGGGTCAGTTCACCTCCCTGGCGGGCTCTTCCGGGGCCCTGAAGGGCCGCTATTTCACAATCTGTTTCTTTTCGTTCAGCTTGAAGATGTACACCAGCACCTCCGCCACCGGCCCATACAGGTCAGGGGGGATAAACTGGTTCAGCTCCGCCTGGGCGTACAGCGCCCGGGCCAGGGGGACATCCTCAATTACCGTGATTTTGTTCTTCTCGGCAATCTCCACAATGCGCATGGCCACGTTATCCTGTCCCTTGGCCAGCACGATGGGGGCGTCGTCCTGCTCCGGCTTATACCGCAGCGCCACGGCGAAATGGGTGGGGTTACGGATGACCACGTCCGCTCCAGGCACCTGCTGCATCATGCGCTGCTGTGCCCTCCGGCGCTGGATCTCCTTGATTTTCCCCTTCACCTGGGGGTCGCCTTCCATCTGCTTGTACTCTTCTTTGACCTCCTGCTTGGTCATTTTCATCTGCCGCTCATAGTCCCACCACTGGTAGAAGAAGTCCATGGCGGCCACCACCACAAAGGCGATGCAGATGCGCACCACCATCCCCCCCGCCATTTCCACCAGATGGGCCGCGGCGGCGGATAGGTCGGCGTACAGGTAGCGGGAGCTCTCCAGAAACATATCCCGGATGCTCAGGAAGATGATCGCCATCAGGATGATGATCTTGATGAGGTTTTTCAGCGTTTCCACAACGCTTTTCAGAGAAAACAGCCGCTTGAATCCCTCCAGCGGGTTGAGCCGGCTGAATTTTGGCTTGATTGACTCGCCGCTGACCAGAAACTTGGTCTGGGCAAAGGTGGCCGCCACAGCGCACAGGACTGCCGCCGCCACCACCGGCCCCACCGTCTTGGCGATGACCATGATGGCCTGGACGCCCAGCTCGCCGGCCAGGCCCACGGGCTCCCGGGCCTCCTCCCCTGCGGTATCCAGACACAGGGTCATAAACCCCGCCATCTGTTCCGCAAACGCCCCGGTAAGCAGCCACAGCGTGGCGAAGGTGCCCAGCAGACTGGCCACCGCCACCGCATCCTGGCTTTTGAAGACGTTGCCTTTCTTTCGCTCGTCCCTTCGCTTTTTCGGTGTTGCCTTTTCTGTTTTATTGCCCTCGGCCAACGTCCATCCCCCCTTGGGCCTTCCGCCTGCGTTCTCCTCTGGGTCTAAGGCCGGGGAACGGGGTCAAGGTGAAAACAACAATGCGTGGGAACCCTGCCGCTTATCCGGTCAAGGTCAGGAGCTCGTGCAGGGCGTTGAGCATGGCGCCCTCCGCCTTGAGCAGGAACTCGCTGAAGGGAACCACCAGCACCAGCAGCAGCGCCAGCCCCACGATGACCTTCAGCTCAATGTTGATGGCGAACACGTTGATCTGGGGGATGACCTTCATGAGCACCCCCATGCCCACCTGGGCGATGAGCTCCGCCGCCAGGATGGGCATACACAGCTTCACAGCCAGCACCGTGCACTCCACAAACAGCTCCAGCAGAAGCTGGTACGCGGGCGTACCGATGGACACCATCCCCAAAGGCACAATCTCCTCCGAGGTGAGGAACAGCCGCAGCAGCGTGAGGTGCCCGCCTCCGGCGAAAAAGAGCAGCAGCATCAGGGTGTTCAGCAGCTGCCCGGTCACCGACAGGTTCGCCTGTGCCCCCGCGTCGTACATCTGATTCATGGTCATGCCCATCTGGGTGTCGATCATGGAGCCCGCCATCTGGGGAATGTAGAGGAAAAAATTCACCGCCATCCCCAGCAGGAAGCCTACCGCCAGCTCCAGCAGCAGCCGGACGCACAGCTCTATGGTGCCCGCCGGAACGGGAACCTGACGGGCGGACGCCGACGCCACAAAAACAGACAGCACCAGAATCATGCCTGTGCGGAAAGCGGTGGGGATGCTGGCGCGCCCCAGAATGGGATTGAAGAGGATGAACCCGCTGACGCGGGCGGTGATAAAAAGGAACGCGGTCAGTGCCGCCCAGTCAATCATGGCTGCGCACCTCCCGGACTAGCTGGCGATCAGGGCAAAAACCTGCCGGGTATAATCCATCAGGGTGTCCATCATCCAGCCGCCCGCCATCAGAAGCACGCCCACCACCACAATAAGCTTGAGCACAAAGGAGATGGTCTGCTCATGGATCTGGGTAACCGCCTGGAAAATGGCCACCACCACGCCCACCAGCATACTCAGCAGGAGCATGGGGCTGGCCAGCTTGATGGCCACGCCCACCGCCTCCCGGAGAAGGTCCATCACCTGTGCGGTATCCATAGCGCGCTCCTTCCTTGGGGGTAAAGCTTAGTCAAACACCCTGCACCAGCGAGGAGAACAGCAGGTTCCAACCGTTGACGGACACAAACAAGAGCAGCTTGAAGGGGGTTGAAATCATAGCTGGCGGCAGCATAATCATGCCCATGGACATCAGCGTGGAGGATACCACGATGTCGATGAGCAGAAAGGGGATGTACAGCAGCAGGCCGGTATAAAATGCCTTCTGCAGCTCCTGCGTCATAAAGGCGGGCACAATGACGCGCAGAGACAGGTCCATCGCCACCTCGTCCAAGCCCGCATTGTCCTCGGGCACCTCAATGTGGGCCAGATTGCAGTACATTCTCAAGGTGTTGGGCTCAGTATGGTTCAACATAAACTCCTTGAGCGGCGCGGCCGCCCGGTCCAGAAACTCCTCGCCACCAATCTCCTGCTCGGCGTAGGGCTCCCACGCCTCCGTCTGGATGCGGGTGATCACCGGGTTCATGGTGATAAGGGTGAGGAACAGGGCGATCCCGATCAGCACCACATTGGGCGGAGTCTGCTGGGTGCCCATGGCGGTGCGCAGGAACGACAGGGAGACAATGTACCGCGCGAAGGAGGTCATCATCACCAGCATGGAGGGCAGCAGGGCGATCAGAGTGGTGAGAAAAAGAATCTCCAGGGTCTGGACGCTGTCGCCGTTGATATTGATCAGACTGTCTGTGGGCATCCCGTCCTCACCTCGGCTTCCTTTGCTTGAGTACGCTGCGCAGCGCCTCGCCAAAGCTGGGGGGAGCCGCCTGCTCGGGCGGCGGCGCATACAGCGCCTCCGCCTCCTCCTGGGTCAGCTCTGCCAGCAGGGTCACGCCGGAGGGGGCCACGCCCAGCAGGAGATAGCGCTCCCCCGCCCGGACCAGGGCCGCGGACTGTTCCCGTCCCAGCGAAAGCCGGGCCAGCACCTTGAACTGTCCGTTTCCGCCGCCCGCGCCCAAAAAGCTGCCGCCCCGGCCCGCCACGTACCTGGTGAACAGGTAGGCCAGCACGACGATGGCCGCCACGCATACCAGCAGCCAGGCCAGGGACAGGATGTTGTCCAGCCCCGTGGTCTCCAGAGCAAGGGTAAACCCGCGCGGGAGCGCTGCCATCAGGGCGCGCCCAGAATGGAGGTGACAGTCTTGAGCACCCGGTCAGGCTTGAAGGGCTTGACGATAAAGTCCTTGGCCCCGGAGCGCACAGCGTCCATAACCATGGACTCCTGGCCCATGGCGGAGCACATCACCACGTTGGCGCTGCCGTCCTTGGCGCGGATGGCCTTCAAAGCCTCCAGGCCGTCCATGTTGGGCATGGTGATGTCCATGACCACCAGGTCGGGCGCAATTTCGCCGAACTTTTCCACCGCGTCGGCGCCGTCCACGGCCTCAAACACCTCAGTATAGCCGTTCTTGGTCAGCGTGTCCTTGATCATCTTGCGCATGAAGGCGGCGTCGTCCACTAACAGAATTTTTTTAGCCATGGTTGATCCATCCTTTTTCATTGATGTTGTATGCCCCGAAGCCCTTGGGAGGTGGGGCAGGTTTTATGGGTTCGGCTTTATTTGCCGGTTGCCAGCATCTCGATGCCGGAAGTCTGAATGATCTCCGTGATGCGCACGCCGAAGTTGTCCTCGATGACCACCACCTCGCCCCGGGCAATGCACTTGCCGTTGACGAACAGGTCCACCTGATCGCCTGCCAGCTTATCCAGCACAACCAGCGACCCTTTGGCAAACTCCAGAATGTCCTGCACCTTCCTGCGGGCCCGGCCGATCTCCACCGTCACCTGGAGCGGCACTTCCATGATGAGGTCCAGGTTCTGGGCCTGCTCCTTGCCCAGCCGCTCCAGCGGGTCCATCTCCTCCATCTGCACCGGCTTGGTGGCGATGACCTTAGGCTCAGGCGCAGCCTTCTGGGGCTGCTCCGGCTGGGGCGGATAGGGGTAGGGGTACGGCGGGTAATACATGGGAGGATACCCCATGTAACCGCCTTGCATCTGTCCGTCCGCGCCCGGCATGGGGGGATAGGGGTAGGGCGGCATCTGGCCGGGCTGGCCCGCCTGGGCGGCGGGGGCTCCCGGGGCGGGAGCCGGCTGCTGAGGCGCGGGCGCCTGCGGGGGCGCAGGGGCCGGGGCAGGTGCGGGGGTTGGGGCCGGGGCAGGTGCGGGTTCCGCCGCTCCGCCGTTCATCCCGGCCAGCATCCGCTCAATGTCCTCCTGGCTCATCTTCGCATCACCGCCGGAGGAGGGCGCGGGGGCCGGGGCGGGCTCCGCCGCCGCTCCGCCCGCCAGCATGGCCTCAATCTCCTCCTGGGTCATCTTGTGATCTCCACCGCCGGAGGGCTCCGGAGCAGGCGCAGGCGCGGGCTGCGTTGCCGCCCCGCCCGCCAGCATGGCCTCAATCTCCTCCTGGCTCATCGTGCGGTTGCTGGCCTCCGCCTGGGGGGCGGCCGCCTCCGGGAGGGCGTGCCCGTCGGGTACGCTGGAGGACACCTCGTCCTCCAGCCCCAGGCTCCTGAGCAGCTCCTTGGCCAGGGAGACCGACATCACGTTCATGAATTCGCTCTCCAGGGCGTCCTCGATCTTCAGGAAGAAGCGCACCACCACAATCTGGTCTGCCCCCTGGGGCAGGTGCTCCTGCTTGAACTGGTCCAGGTTGTCCAGTTCAAAGGACTGCGGCGTGGAGATATCCACCCGGAACCCCAGGAAGTCGGACATGGCGGTGGCGGCGGACCCCATCATCTGGTTCATGACCTCGCACACGCAGCTGATGGTCAGCTCATTGAGCTCAAAATCCTCGTCCGCGGTCTCCATTCCCATCAGGATATCCACAATAATTTTGATATCGCTGCGCTTGAGCAGCATGATATTGCTGCCCTCCAGGCCCTCGACGTATTTGATCTCCACACCGATGGCCGGCTCCAGGTTGCCCAGGGAAAAGTCCTTCACATCCACCACGGACACCGTAGGCGTAGTGATATCCACCCGGTGGTCCAGCATATTTGACACCGCGGTAGCCGAGGAGCCCAGGCTGATATTCATCATTTCGCCCAAGGCGTCAATTGCCATTGGGCTGAACATTTCCTTCTCCATCCCTTACTCGCTCCTTTGTTCGGCCGAATAGCACACCTCGTCTATCTTGATGGCCATGTTTTTCTTGTGGGTCCCCATGCGTCCCGTGAACCACTGGTAACCGCCGATCTCCAAATACACCGGCGAGTCCTTCGACCGCCCCAGGTTCACCACGTCGCCCACGTTCAGGTGGTAAATGTCGCTGAGGGAGAGGCGGGTCTCGCCCAGCTCCGCCACGATCTCCAGGCTGGAATCCCGCAGCTGGTCAAAGATTTCCCCGGAGTTGTCCTCGCTGGCCACCTTGCGGCCCATGCTCTCCCGGTTGACCTCGCCGAACACGCTCATCAGCACGTTCCCCGGCAGTACCACGCTCATGCGCCCGTCGCCGCCCCCGAAGGTCAGCTTCATATCCACCAGAACCACCGTCTCGTCCAGGTTGAGGAGGGTGACCAGCGTGGGGTTCACCTGCGTGTGGTTGTACTCAAAGGAAATCGGCACGTAATTCTCCCAGCTGCTCCCCATCAGGGCCACAATATCCTTGATCAGATGCTCATACAGCTGCAGCTCCAGGTCCGTATAGGCATAGCCGATGGGGACCTCCCGCTCTCCCTCGCCCTCGCTGCCCATCATGCGGTCCATCATCCCCAGCGCCGTGGAGGTGGACAAGTACACCATCACCGGGTCCTCCGCCTGGACATCATGGCCGCCCTCCTCCCGGGAGTGGACGGTCACGTCCACCATGGCCAGCACGTCCCCCTCCATGAGCGCGTTGTTGAACTCGTAGAATTTCTGCTCCTCAATGCTCTCCACTTCGATCTCGCAGTTGGTGCGCAGCTGGGCGTTGAGCCGGGAGCTGATGACTCTCGTATAATTCTCGAAGATACCGTTGAGCATCTTGATCCGGTCCTTGGTGAACTTGCGGGGGGTGGTGAAGTCATATTTCCGGTACTTTTTCTCCGGCTGTTTTTCCTCCGCTTTTTCCCCGTCGCCGCCGCTGCGCATGGAGTTTAAAAGCGCGTCGATCTGGCTCTGCGACAATACCTCAGCCATCGAATCACCTCACCTTATCTGCGTATGCTGAAATTTTATGGGGTCGTGCCCGACGTCTGCAAAGCCCCGTCGGACATGGTGATGTACTTCTTGAGCTCCTCGCTGAGCTCCGACTCCAGGTCCACCCCGGAGATAATCATCTCCACCCGGCGGTTGGGGGCGCGGCCCTCTTCATTCTGGTTGTTCCCGATGGGCCGCCACTGTCCGAACCCTTCTGGAATCATTCGGGCGGGGTGAATGGAGCTGTTCTCTTCTATGAACAGCACCACCTCAATGGCCCGGTTGGCCGCCAAGCGGTAGTCATTTCGGGGTTCGTTGGGTTTGTTTGGGGTGTAGAGGGCGGTGTGCCCCTCGACACGTATCTCGTCGATGGCGTCCTCCGCCTCGGTGAGCAGGACGCAGATTTTGGCCAGAATCTCCTGGCCGCTCTTCTCAAGCACCGAGCTGTCCCCTCGGAAAAACACGGAGTTGTTGAAGCTGACATACACCTTGCCCCCGGTGGAGCTTACCTGGATGTTTTCCCCCATCCCCTCCGAGGCCACCAGATTCTGGATGGCCTCGTAAAGATCCTCCATCATTTCGTCGATCTGCTCCTGAGCGGTCTCAATCTCGTTCATGCCCGGGTTCATGTCCCCCACTTCCGGGTCCGCGTAGGGGCCGCCCTGTCCCGCCGGGTCGGTCTCAATCTGGGTGGCCATGGGGTTGAAGGACTGCACAATGGCCTTCCACTTGTCCTCGCTGATGGTAGACATGGAATAGAGCAATACGAAGAAGCACAGCAGCAGCGTCACCATATCGCCGTATGTATCCATCCAGTTGGCGCCGCCGCCCCCGCTTTTTTTCTTTTTCACGACGTTCTCAGCTCCTTACATCGTGTCCAAACATAGATGCTTATTCCCCGCCGCCGGAGCTGCTGGCCGCCGCCTCGCGCATACCCTGGGGCACGTAGGTCAGCAGTTTTTCCCGCAGCGCTTTGGGGTTCTCGCCGGACTGGATGGACATGATGCCCTCCACGATAATCTGCTTGCACAGCACTTCCTCGCTGTCCCGGATACGCAGGTTGTTGGCGATGGGGCCAAAGATCACGTGGGCCAGAATACAGCCGTACAGGGTGGTGATCAGGGCGGTGCCCATGTCCTTGCCCAGGTTTCCGCCCCCGGTGGTGGGGTCCATGGAGGCCAGCATGTTGATCAGGCCCACCAGGGTGCCCACCATGCCGAAGGCCGGGGCCACGGAGGATGCCTTGTCGTACAGCGACGCGGCGTCCTCGTGCCGGGCGGACATACACTCAATGTCGTTTTCCAGAATGGCGCGGACCTTGTCCGGGTCGTTGGCGTCCACGATGAGCATGATGGCCTGCTTGAAGAAGGGGTCCTCCTGCTCGTTGGCCTTGCCCTCCAGGGCCAGCAGGCCGTTCTTCCGGGCGGTCTGGGCCAGGTCCACCAGCTGGTCAATATACGTCATGGGATTGAACTTGCCCGAGTTGAGCATCACCCCGAAGTGCTTCGGGATGGAGCTCAGGGTGCTGGCCGGGAAGCTGGCCACCACGATGGCCAGCGTACACCCGATGACGATGAAGATACTGGCCGCGTCGAAGAAGTTCCACAGGTTGCCGGGGGTGAAGGTAACCGGGTCCAGGCCCTCCGCCTTGGGCCCGATGTTGATGCCCAGCACACAGCCCAGCAGGAACACCAGGATGGCGCCAATCACGCCGATGATATAGGTAATATTCATACTACAGCACTTCCTCCAAAACCGGGCGGGGCAACAGCCCGGAAGCTGTTATCTGTCTTTACCGCTTGTCTACAATGGCGATCTCGCGCTGAATGTCCATGACCTTGGCATTGTAGCGCGCGATCTTCTCTATAATCTCCTCGGTGCTCTCACGCACGAGGTAAAAGTCGTGGTTCATCATGACGATCTTGGATTCCGGGATAGTCTCAATATACTCGATCTGAAGATGGTTTACAAGGAATTTTTCGTGGTTGCGCTTTGTCAGGACGATCATAATGTGAGCCTCCTTTTTCCCGTTCATAGGATCGCAGGGGGGCAGCCCGGGGAGGGGTTCAGGCCCTCCCCGGGCCGTTCGGTCGCTTATCAGCGCTTCATGTTGACCAGTTCCTCCAGCATGGAGTCGGTCACGGTGATGATGCGGGTGTTGGCCTGATATCCGCGCTGGGTCAGGATCATGTTGGCGATCTCCTGGGCCAGGTCGGTCTTGGACATCTCCAGGCCGTTGGACAGCATCTTGGTGTCGCTGGTCCGGATGCGCAGGCCGTCCGCCGGCTCGCCGGTCCCGTCCGCCTTGGAGCTGTTCACGTGGGTGAGGCCCATGGCCTCGGCGTTGCCGCCCAGGATGCCGATGGTCAGCTCGCCCGAGCCGGGGCCCGCCTTGTAGTAGTTGTCGCCCTGGTTGGTCACGCCGTTGGGGTTGGTCACAAAGCCCACCGCCACGCAGCCGATGGTGACCACCTCTTTGGTGTCGTTGCTGGTGCCGGTAATCAGGCCGGTGACGGGGTCCACGGTGATGCCGGTGAACTGGCCCCGGGACAGCTCCTCGTTCTCGGTGATGCCGGCGGCCCCTTCGTCCTTGGGGTAAACAATGGTGGCGCTGGTGGTCTTGACCACAGACCCTTCACGCCCATCAACGGCGGGAGGCGTGGGGGGCACTGGGTCATTGGTCGTCTGCTCAGCCGTTGTTGTCTGGCCCTGGTCGTTGGTCGTCCGAACCTCCCAGGTATAGGTGATGGTCCCATTCCCCTCATCGGTCTGGCTTTTCAGGATCCAGGTCGCGGTCGTCGGCTCCCCGGTAGCCGTTTGGGCCGGCGTGGTGACAGTATACGCCTCCACCGACTCTACCCGGGGGAAACGGATGGGCACCAGCTGGTCGCTGAACACCGGGTCGCCCTGCTTGGCGCCCGCGGGCAGGTCAGGGTTGGGCACCTGGGCATTATTTCCGTCAGTTATCGTCATGGGGTGATTTTCGTCGCCCCACTTGCCCACGCACAGGAAGCCGTAGACCACGTTGCCGTCGTTCTTGCCGAAGTAGCCGTCGGCCTTGAACTCGAAGTCGCCCACCCGGGTGAGGGTGAGGGAGGTGAGCCGGCCCACGTCCTCGGAGGAGCCGTCGAAGTTGCCCGCCAGCTCCTTGTCGCCCACCAGGAAGAAACCGTCGCCGTCCAGCATCAGGTCGGTGGCCTTGCCGGTGACGGTGTAGTTGCCCGTGCTCATGTCCACGTCCACGGTGGCCACGTTGGAGCCGTAGCCGATCTGGGACGGGTTGGTGCCGCCCATCACCGGGGTGCCGTTGGAGCCGCCGGTGAGGGTGGTGTACAGCGAGGTCTTGAACACGGCGCGGCTGGCCTTGTAGCCGTTGGTGTTCACGTTGGCAACGTTGTTGCCGATCACGTTCAGGTTCTGCATATGGGTCCGCAGGCCAGCGATGGCCGCATACATTGCACCAGTCATAGTGTGATAATTAACTCCTTTCGGTTTTGGCGCCGTCCGCCCCGCGCCAATCGGGCGCGGGGCGAAGGCATCCGAAATCGGTCCTGCCTTTTAGCCTGGATATTTTAATACAGGAACACGGCGCCGTCAATATTGGTGAAGATATTTTCCTTCATTTCCTCTTGGGTAATGGCCGTAATGACTTTGGCGTTGGGCACGTTGATGATGAACGCCTTCTCGGTGTCCATGGCCAGGATGTTGGTGGCTCCCTTGGCCTGGGCCCGGATGACGCTGCCGGCCAGCTGGTCCATCAGGTCCGGCGTCACCTCAATGCCCCGCTCCTGTGCCCGGGAGATCGCGTGCTTGGAAAAGGCCACACCCTGGGGCTGCTCGCTTTTTGCCAGCTCCTGCTGGAGCATTGCGCCGAAGCCGCCCGCCGGTCCGCGCTGCTGTACCGGGGCCTGCTGCGCTTCCCTGCGCTGGACTCCTGATACCCGCTGGATCATCTCATGTCACCTCATTTTTCCCGTCAAGTGGGCGCGCCCTGTCCGCCGTTGTACTGCGCAGTTTCAGCCTGGGGTGGGGTCTCCGGGGTCTCGGGGGTCTAGATCGGAAGAG
>CAJUOT010000024.1 GCA_910588135.1 uncultured Oscillospiraceae bacterium
GCCTACTCCACCGGCAAGGACAACAAGGAGCTGATGTCCATCCTGGGCGAGGCGGCGCTGACCCCCACCGACCTGCTGTACGCCAAATTCGCCGACGAGTTCGAGCGGCGCTACGTCAACCAGGGCTATGAGGAGAACCGCTCCATCGAGGACACCCTGGCCCTGGGCTGGGAGCTGCTGTCCATCCTGCCCCGTGCGGAGCTGAAGCGGATCAAGCCGGAGTATATCGAAAAGTATCTGCCCAAGAAAGAGCAGTAAACTGCTCTTTCTTGGGGGCCCACAGGGCCATTAAAATCCTCGGGCGAAATGAATTCGCCCTGCGGCAAGGTTTTTGCCTTCGGCAAAAACGCTTGAACGGCGCACTCGCGCCGTCCCGCTATCGCGGGTCCCGATGATGCCGCAAATGAAAGTAGGTGATTCCCACAAATGGCAAACACCGTGGTAAACCCCACCCGGATGGAGCTCACCCGCCTCAAGGGCAAGCTGAAAACCGCCCAGCGGGGCCACAAGCTGCTCAAGGACAAGCGGGACGAGCTGATGAAGCAGTTCCTGGACACCGTGCGGGAGCTGCGCGCCCTGCGCGCCCAGGTGGAAGAGGAGCTGATGCGCGTCCACAGTTCCTTCACCGTGGCTTCCGCGCTGATGAGCGCCCAGGCCATGGAGCAGGCGCTGATGTACCCCAAGCAGAGCGTGGAACTCACCATGAGCTTCCAGAACATCATGTCCGTCAACGTCCCCGTCTACCACTATCAGACCCGCACCGAGGACACCGGCGATATCTTCCCCTACGGCTTCGCCGCCACCAGCGGCGAGCTGGACGGGGCGGTGGCCGCCCTGGGGGAGGTGTTCCAGGATATGCTGAAGCTGGCCCAGACCGAAAAGGCCGCCCAGCTCATGGCAGAGGAGATCGAAAAGACCCGCCGGCGTGTCAACGCCCTGGAGTACGTGGTGATTCCCAACACCCAGGACTCCATCCGGTATATCACCATGAAGCTGGATGAGAACGACCGGGCCACCACCACCCGCCTGATGAAGGTCAAGGATATGCTGCTGGCGGAGGCACTGGAAGAGCGCCGGGCCGCAGACGCCAAGGCCATCCAGACCTTTGGCAAATCGGGCGAAGGAACAGCGGAGATTTAAAAGGGAGGCCCGCCATGCTGCACCCATTTAACCGCAAGGAACTGTTCAAAACGCCCTCCGCCCAGGACGCGGCCCGGGCCTGGAGCATCCTCCGGGCCAATGGCGTCCCCTATGCGGTAACGACCAAAGGAACAGGAACCTCGTTCCGGCGCAGGATGGATCTGGCCATCGTCTCCAGGAATTTCAATGGGGCGACCAACTACAACGACGCGGTGGCCCCGCTGAACTACCTCTATGTGATCTACGTCCACCAAAAGGACTACCAGCGGGCCATGAAGCTGATCGGCTGACGCGGTTCCCCCGCCCTCACGGGCGCCCGGAATACGGAAAAAGGCACTGCCCGGGGCGCAACCCGGGCAGTACTTTTGCAGTAAAAGGGCCTGGCGCCGCGGCAGCGGCTGAAGGAATCCGCGAAGCGGCCCGCAGCAGAAAGGAGCGCGCATGGACTACAGCAGAAAGATTTCCGAGCGGCTGTGGAACCTGCCGGACAAGGGCGAGCTGGAGAGCCGCCGCGAAGAAACCTATATTGACGACATCGTCCAGAAAAGCCACATTGAGCGGGAGCTGCTGTCCAGCCTTGACGGGATCAAAACCGTGTTTGACGGCGGCGCGGGATGCGGCAGGTTTTCCATCCTGCTTGCGAAATGCGGCTGCGAGGTCACCCACTTCGACATCTCCCAGCCCATGATCGACAAGGCAAAGGAGCTGGCGGAACGGGAAGGGGTTTTGGACCGAATAACTTTTGTAAAAGGCGCGCTGGAAGAGCTGGGCCGGTTCGGCAACCGGGCTTTTGATCTGGTCGTCTCCTTTGACGCGCCCATCTCGTATACCTATCCGCGGCAGGAGCAGGTCATCGGCGAGCTGGTGCGAATCTGCGGAAAGCGGATCATGATCAGCGTGTCCAGCCGGCTGGGATATCTGCCCTATCTGTCCAACCCGATCCAGAAGAACCAGTTCATTCTGGATGAGGGCTGTGACGACCCCTTTGTCCAATGGTGCGTCAGCGGCAGAGCGGACGCGGTCAAAGCGTTTCGGTTTGAGAAGGAGAGGGCCGAAAAGCTGTGGGCGGACGGCCTAATGGGCGGCGACGAGGAGATCGCGGAATATGAACGGGGCGGCGCCCCATGGTGCATCACCTATACCTTTATGCCGGACGAATTGAAAGGGACCTTGGAGCGGCTCGGCGTGAAGGATGTCCAGCTGGCGGGGCCCGGGGCGTATGCGCGGACAATCCCCCACGAACTGCTGGTCAAAATCATGAAGGACCCGGCGCAGCGCGCCGGTTTTCTGGACTTCAGCTACCGCTTTGACTCCAACCCCTTTGTGTGCGGCCTGGGAAAGGACAACCTGTTAGCAAAGGGCGAGGTAACCACCCTCTGACTGCCTTACGAAAGCACAGCGCCCCCGCCGACGGCGGGGGCGCTTCTTTTCAACGTCATGCTTTATCTTGCCCGGGCGAACGTCAGGCCTACCACCGAGGCCGCCCCCGCCTGCCGCAGGGCGGCGGCGCACTCCGCCAGCGTGGCCCCGCTGGTGACTACGTCGTCCACCAGGACAACGCGCTTTCCATCCACGCGCACCCCCGGCAGGACACGGTAGGCCCCCCGGACATTGGCCCTTCTGGCCTCGTCCTCCCCGGTCTGGGACTGCACGGCGGTGGCCCGGACCTTTTCCAGCGTATTTTCCACCGGCAGGCCCGTCAGCTCCCCCACCCGGCGGGCCAGCAGCTCCGACTGGTCGTAGCCCCGCTCCCGGCGGCGTTTAGGGTGCAGGGGCGCCCAGGTGATGAGACCCGCCGGCCGCGTCCCCCGGTCCTGGAGGCACTGGGCCATCCATTCCCCGAAGAGCCTGGCATGGCCCCGCCCGCCGTCGAATTTGTAGCGGCGGATTCCATCCCGCACCCCGTCCCGATACCACAGCGGCGACAGGCAGGCTTCGCAGAATTCCACCGTCTTGCCGTCCTCCGGCCCGGTCCAGGGCAGCGCCTCCTGGCAGGAGGCACACCACCCTTCCTCCCCCCGCTCCAAAAGCCGCCCGCAGAAGGGACACTTGGGCGGGTAGAGCAGGTCCAGCAAACGCTCGAGCGCCCTCATCGCTTCCGCTCCAGCGGCTCGATCGGGCCGTGCTCCTGTTCAAACTGCTTGAGATACTGATTGACCAGATGCAAAATCTGCCCGCTCATGGAACGGCCCTCATAGGCCGCCGCGGACTGGAATTTGTCGTGCAGCTGTCTGTCCATGCGAACGCTGAAATGCGCCTGACCCGCCATGGCCGCAACCTCCCTTTGTGGTGATGATGACGCTATTGTACACGCATTTCCCGCTGAAATCCAGTTATATTTCCCAATCTGGGGGCAGCACAGCCAATTGCTGACAAAAAACGCTGTACTTTTCCCCTCCGGTATGATATACTACCTGCCACGGTTCCTCCCCGGAAAAAGCGCTGAGCCGTTGTGGACAGCGCGGATGGAGCGGAGCGAAGGTGAATCCGGCCGCCGCGAAGCGGTGGGCGGATTTGGCCTGAGCTGCAGTGAGTCCACGCGCCGCGAACAGGCAGCGCGTGGCCGCCGGGTTGAGTCGAACCCCTTTCCTCCGGCTTGCTGCGCCGTGTGAGGCGCTTTTAATTTGTTCAAAAGTTTTAACGGAAAAAGGAGTTATTATGGCAGAAAAATTGAAAATCATTTCCCTTGGCGGTCTCAACGAGATCGGCAAAAACCTCACTGTCTATGAGTATGGAAACGACATCATCCTGGTGGACGTGGGCATGGGCTTCCCCGACGACGATATGTACGGCATCGACGTGGTGATTCCCGACTTCACCTACCTCATCCAGAACCGGGACCGTATCCGGGCCATCTTCATCACCCACGGGCACGAGGACCACATCGGAGCCATCCCGTATCTCATGCGGGACGTGAACGCCCCCATCTACGCCACCCGGATGTCCGCGGGGCTTATCAAGCTGAAGCTGGACGAGCACCGGCTGAGCGACAAGGTGAAGCTCATCACCTGCGAGGCGGGGGAGACCGTGAAGGCGGGCAGGTTCAGCGTGGAGTTCATTCACATCAACCACTCCATCGCCGACGCGGTGGCCTTCGCCATCCGCACCCCCATCGGCGTGTGCGTCCACACCGGCGACTTCAAGATCGACCCCACCCCCATCCAGGGCGGCATGGCCGACCTCACCCGCCTGGGCGAGCTGGGCAACGAGGGCGTGCTGGCCCTGCTGTGCGACTCCACCAATGTGGAGCGCCCCGGCTTCACCAAGAGCGAGCGGTCGGTGGGCGCCTCCTTCGACGCGCTGTTCCGGGGCTGCGAGAGCCGCATCATCGTCACCACCTTCGCCTCCAACATCGACCGTATCCAGCAGATCATCGACGTGGCGGCGAAATACGGCCGCAAGGTGGCGGTCACCGGCCGGAGCATGGAAAACGCCATGCGGGTGTCCACCGAGCTGGGCTATATGCACATACCCGCCGGCACGGTGGTGGACGTGGCCCACATCAAGTCCCTCCCCCCCGACAAGGTGTGCATCATCACCACCGGCAGCCAGGGCGAGACCATGTCCGCCCTCACCCGGATGGCCTTCAACACCCACCGCCAGGTGGACATACAGCCCGGAGACCGGGTCATCATCTCCGCCTCCGCCATCCCCGGCAACGAGGATTCCATCGGCAACGTCATCAACGAGCTGTACCGCCGGGAGGCCGAAGTGGTCAACGAGCGGGAGCTTCCCCTTCATGTGTCCGGCCACGCCTGCCAGGAGGAGCTGAAAATCATCCACGCCCTGGTTCGTCCCCGCTTCTTTATTCCCCTCCACGGGGAGCAGCGCCACCTCAAGACCCACGCCAGGCTGGCCCGGGATATGGGCATGGACCCCCGGAATATCATCATCAGCGACGTGGGCAAGGTCATCGAGGTCACCCAGAGCAGCGTCAAGCTCAACGGCTCCGTCCCCGCGGGCAAAGTGTTCGTGGACGGCTACGGCGTGGGCGACGTGGGGGCGGTGGTCCTCCGGGACCGGCAGCATCTGGCCCAGGACGGCATGATCGTGGTGGTGGTATCCATGTCCGGCGAGGACGGCTCGGTGATCTCCGGGCCCGACATCATCACCCGCGGCTTCGTGTACGTGAAGGAGTCGGAGGAGCTGATGGACGAGCTGCGCCAGGTGGCGGTGGACGCGCTGGACACCTGCGAGCAGCGCCGGATTCGGGACTGGTCGTCCATCAAGTCGGAGATGAAGGGCGCGCTGTCCGGATACCTCTACAAAAAAACAAAGCGCAACCCCATGATCCTGCCCGTGATCATGGAGGTCTGACAAAGGGGGAGCCCTCATGCCGAACGCCGAGGCGGCGCAATGCTACCAGCAGGCCCTGAAGCAGGGCCAGCGGGAATATAAAAACTGCGTCCACCGGGGCCTGTGGCCCAATATCCAGGCCCTGGGGGCGGATAAGCTCCAGCTGTCCCAGGTGAAGCTGGGCGTGATGGACATACCCATCTATCTGGTGGCCGGCTCCACCGAGGAGGCCCGGTGCAATTCCTTCTCCGCCGGGTTCTACCCCCTGATGGGAACGGACACGGAGTTCGCCGGAAAATGGACCCGCCTGTGCGAGGCCCAGCTCAGTGAGGGCATCCACGACCCCATCCAGTGCTGTGAGTACCTGGGCAGGTTCTATGTCCAGGAGGGCAACAAGCGGGTGAGCGTGCTCAAGTCCATGGGCTCGGCCACCATCCAGGCGGATGTGACCCGGCTCATGCCGGAGCAGTCGGACGACATCACCACCCAGATCTACCTGGAGTTTTTGGAGTTCTACCGGCACAGCAAATGCTGGGGCGTCCATTTCAGCGAGCTGGGGGGATACGCCAAGCTCCAGGCCGCCCTGGGCTTCTCCAAAGACGAGGACTGGCCGGAGGATTTCCAGAAAAAATTCAAGGCCCGGTATTTCAGCTTCCGTAGCAGCTTTTACCGGCTGGGCGGGGGCAGCCTGGGCCTCACCGCCGGGGACGCGCTGCTGCGGTGGCTGGAGTTTTACGACACGGACGAGTTTCTGGCCTCCATCGGGGAAGGGGATTACCGAAAATCCCTCACCGCCATCTGGAAAGAGCTGTGCATCCACGGCTCCACCGAGCCCATCGCCGTGAGCCTGGCCCCGCTGCGGGAGGGAGAGGAGAAAAAGGGCGTCGTGTCCTCCCTGCTGGGGACCAGGAAAAAGCTGCGGGTTGCCTTCCTGTTCCAGGGCACCCCCAGCACCAGCGGCTGGACCGCCTCTCATGACCGGGGCCGGGAATATCTGGAACAGGCCCTGGGGGACAGCGTCTGCGTCATCAGCTATTACGGCGTGTCCCCCCCGGGGGTGGAATCCGCCATCAGCGAAGCCGTGGAAAAGGGCGCGGAGCTCATTTTCACCACCTCGGTGAGCCTGATCGACGCCACGCTGCGGGTGGCGGTGAAGTTTCCCAAGGTGCGCTTTTTAAACTGCTCCATCGACCAGCCCTATGTCAATGTGAAGGCATACTACTGCCGGGTGTACGAGGGCAAGTTCATCTCCGGCGCCATCGCCGGGGCCATGAGCCAGGGCGGGCGCATCGGCTATGTGGGCAGCTATCCCATTCTGGGCGTGCCCGCCAGCATCAACGCCTTCGCCCTGGGGGCGGCACTGACCAACCCGGAGGCCCGCATCGACCTGCGCTGGCACTGCGTGCCGGGGGACTACATGGGCGAGTTCCGTCGGCAGGCCATCCAGATCGTCAGCGACCGGGACTATATCTCCGAGCAGCCGGACGGCGCCCAGGGCCTGGCCCGGCTGGAGCCGGACGGCGAGCTGGTGCAGCTGGCCTCCCCCAGCTGGCACTGGGGCGAGTTCTACGTGCGCATCGTGCGGGAGATGCTCCGGGACCCCAAAACCATCCCCCTGGCGGAGGACAGCAGCCGCGCCATCAACTACTGGTGGGGGATGAACAGCGGCGTGATTGATATGCACTTCAGCCCGGACCTGCCGGAGGGGGTGCGCTCCCTGGGGGAGATTCTGCGCCAGGGCATCCGCAGCGGGACGGTCCAGCCCTTCCAGCGGCTGATCCGCGCCCAGGACGGCACGGTGATGAACGACGGCTCCCGAAGCCTGACCATGGAGGAGATTCTCAAAATGGACTGGCTGTGCGACCGGGTGGACGGCTCCCTGCCCTCCTTTGACCAGCTCCTGCCGGTGGCCAGACCCACGGTGCGGCGGCTGGGCGTCGCCCGGGACAGCATCCCTCCGGAGGAGGCGAAGGACCGGTGAAGCTGCTTGTCATCTCCGACGCCCCCGATTCCGGCCTGTGGGACTACTTCTCCAAGGACAAGCTCCAGGGGGCGGACGCCATCATCTCCTGCGGCGACCTGCCCGCAAACTACCTCAGCTTTCTGGTCACCGTGGCCAACCGGCCCCTGTTCTACGTCCACGGCAACCACGACGCCAGGTATGAGCACCAGCCCCCCGAGGGGTGCGACTGCATTGACGGCAGGGTGGTGGAGTTCAAGGGTTACCGCATCCTGGGCCTGGGCGGGTGCATGGCGTACAGCGGCGGCCCCCACCAGTACACCGAGCGGCAGATGAAGCGGCGCATCGGCAGGCTGGGCCGGGCGCTGAAGCGGGACGGGGTGGACATTCTGGTCACCCACTCCCCGGCCGAGGGGATGGGCGACCTGGAGGACGGCTGCCACCAGGGCTTCGGCTGCTTCCGGGAGCTGCTGGACCGCTTCCAGCCCCAGTACCATTTCCACGGCCATGTCCATCTGCAATATGTGCCCACCTGGCCCCGGGTGCGGCAGCATGGGGCCACCACCGTGGTCAACGCCTCCGGAAAGTATTTTGTCGAGCTGCCGGACCGGCCCGAGGCCGGCAAAAACCAGCGCCGGGGGCTGAAGGGCCTGATCGCGCGGCTTCCATGGGCGGGATAGTCAAAGGCCGGCGGACACAGTTGTGTCCGCCGGCTTTTTCACGCTCCCGTCCGGGCGGGTCCCCCGCCCCCGTCCAGCAGCTCCCGGAGCACGGCGTTCACCGTCCGGGGGTCCGCTTTCCCGCCCAGCTGCCTCATAACCTGCCCCACCAGAAAGCCGAAGGCTCTGGCCTTCCCGCCCCGGTAGTCCTCCACGGAGCGGGGGTTGGCCTCCAGCGCCCGCACGGCGGCCTCCCGGATCAGCCCGCCGTCGCTCACCTGTTCCAGGCCGTGGGCCGCCACAAAGGCGTCCACATCGCCGTCCGTGTCAAACACGGCCTCAAACACCTTGACGGCGGTGTTGCGGTTGAGCGTCCCGGCTTCCACCAGGGCGATGAGCCGGGCCAGGGTAGGGGGCGTGAGCTTCATCTCCCCGGGCTCAATCCCCCGCTGGGACAGCGCCCCCAGCACCTCCCCCATGATCCAGTTGGCCCCCTGCTTGGCGGGCGTGCCCAGCGCCGCCAGCGCCTCGAAAAAGCGGGCCAGCGCCGGGTCGGAGGTAAGCATCCGGCAGTCGTACTCCCCCAGGCCGTAGTCCGCCTGATACCGCGCCCGCTTTGCCCGGGCCAGCTCCGGCTGGGCGGCCCGCAGGCGGTCCAGGTACTCCTCCGCCAGCTCCACGGGCGGCAGGTCCGGCTCGGGAAAATAGCGGTAGTCCCGGGCCTCCTCCTTGGCCCGCATGGGCAGGGAGACGTTTCGCTCCTCATCCCACCGCCGGGTCTCCCGGGCCACCCGCCCGCCGCCCTCCAGCAGGGCGGCCTGCCGCCGGGCCTCATACTCCACGGCGCGGGCCACCGCCCGGAAGGAGCCGAGGTTTTTCATCTCCGTCCGGGGGCCCAGCGCCCCGCTCCCCGCCGGCCGGACGGACAGATTCACGTCGCACCGCAGGGAGCCCTCCTGCATCTTGCAGCCGGACACCCCCAGATACCGCAGAATCTCCCGCAGCGCCTCCAGACAGGCCACCGCCTCCTCCGCGCCGCGCAGGTCCGGCTCGGTGACGATCTCAATCAGGGGCACGCCGCAGCGGTTGTAGTCCACCCGGCTCACCCCGGCGGCGGGGTCGTGGGTCAGCTTGCCCGCGTCCTCCTCGAGATGCAGCTCGCGGATGCGCACGGCCTTCCTCCCCGCCGGAGAGGATATCTCCACCGTCCCGTCCCGGGCGATGGGCAGGTACAGCTGGGAAATCTGATACGCCTTGGGCAGGTCCGGGTAAAAATAATTTTTCCGATCAAACCGGCTGTGCCTGGTGATGGCGCAGTCCAGCCCCAGCCCCGCCTTGACCGCCAGCTCCACCGCCCTGCGGTTGAGTACGGGCAGCGTCCCCGGCATACCGGTGCATACCGGGCAGCAGCGGGTGTTGGGCTCGCCGCCGAAGGCGGTGGAGCAGGCGCAGAAAATCTTCGTCCGGGTGGCCAGCTCCACGTGGACCTCCAGCCCGATGACAGTCTCCCAAATCATTTGACGCCGCCTCCCCGGCCCACGGGAATCCGCCTGTGCCAATCCGTGTCCAGCTGGAACGCATGGGCGGCGTTCAGCAGCGCCCCCTCCCCGAAGCGGGGGGCGATGAGCTGGGCCCCGATGGGCAGCCCCTTCCCATCCAGCCCGCAGGGCATGGACAGGGCGGGCAGCCCCGCCAGGTTGGCGGGCGCGGTATAGGCCACGCCGGGGCGGGCCTGCAGCTCCTCCGGCTGCCCCTCCCCCAGCCTGGGCGCGTCGGCGGGAGCTGTGGGGGCCAGGATCACGCCGCACCGCTCAAAGGCGGCCTGGAACGCGTCCCGCACCAGGGCTCGCGCCCGCAGCGCCTTCTGGTAGCGCCCCTCGTAGTGTCCGGCGGACAGCACCAGCGCCCCCAGCAGAATGCGCCGCTTCACCTCGGGGCCGAAGCCCTGGGACCGGGTTTTTGCATACAGCCCGTCCAGCCCTCCGCACTCCTCCGCCCTCCAGCCGTACCGTATCCCGTCGAACCGGGACAGGTTGGACGACGCCTCGGCGGCGGCGATGGCATAATATGCGGACGCCGCATAGTCCATCACCGGGACGGACAGCTCCACCACCTCCGCGCCGCGGCTTTTCAGCACATCCGCCACGGCCAGCACGGCGGCCCGCGCCTCCCCGTCCAGCCCGTCCCCGTACCAGTCCCGGGGCAGGCCCACCTTGAGCCCCCGCACGTCCCCCGTGAGCCCGTCCAGCAGCCCCCCGTACCTTCCGTCCAGGCTGGTGGCGTCCCGCGCGTCCCGGCCCTGGATCACATCCAGCACCGCTGCGCAGTCCGCCGCGTCCCGGCCCAACGGGCCGATCTGGTCCATAGAGGAGGCATAGGCCACCAGCCCGTACCGGGACACGGTGCCGTACGTGGGCTTGATCCCCGTCACGCCGCAGAAAGCGGCGGGCTGGCGGATGGAACCGCCGGTGTCCGAGCCCAGGGCGTACCAGCCCATACCCGCCGCCACCGCCGCCGCCGACCCCCCGGAAGAGCCGCCGGGGCTCCGGGCCAGGTCCCACGGATTCCGCACCGGGCCGTAATACGAGGTCTCCGAGGTGGAGCCCATGGCGAACTCGTCCATGTTCAGCTTACCCAGGGACACTGCCCCCGCCCCGGCCAGCCTGTCCACCACGCCGGCGTCGTAGGCGGGCGCGAATTCCCCCAGTATTCTGGAGGCGCAGGAGGTCTTCACCCCCCGGGTGCAGATGTTGTCTTTGATGGCCATAGGCACGCCGTAGAGGGGGCTCCGGGCGCGCCCCGCCTCCGCCTGCAGCTTCTCCGCCCGCTCCAGCGCCCGCCGGGCCGTCACGGTGATAAAGGCGTTCACCGCCCCGTTCCGCGCCTCCACGGCGCAGAGCGCCGCCCGGACGGCTTCGGGTATGGACACCTCGCCCCGCCGGATGGCCGCGCCCAGCTCCAGGGCGGTCAGCCCGGTCAGCTCTGTCCCGCCCATCTCACTCCACCGCCTGGGGCGTCAGATACGCCCCGCCGTCCGCCGCGGGGGCCGCGGCCAGCAGTTCCTCCCGCGCCCAGGAGGGGGCCGCCTCATCCTCCCGCAGTACGTTCACCTCCGGGGACACGCGGTACATGGGCTCCACGCCCGCCGTATCCAGCCTGTCCAGCGCGTCCATGCGGCCCAGCATCCGTCCCAGCTCCGCCGCCACCTCCCGAACCTCTTCAGGGGACAGCTCCAGGCGGCACAGCCGCGCCAGCCGCGCCACCTGCTCCGGCGCCACGTCCATGTCAGTTCCTCCTCCCGGCGGCCCATAAAAATCCCGGACTGTACCCGCAGGTACGTCCGGGCAAAACCCATGCCGCCCTATTCCTTTGGTAAGGGCATTTTACCCCAGCCGGGGCCGCCTGTCAACCGTCCTGGGAGCCGCCGGGGAAATCTTTGCAAATAGGGGGTGACACAGCCCGCCGGCGGCGGTATAATGCTGTCAGAGAAAAACAAAACGGGAGGAATAGAGCCTATGTCAGACTGGATAGAATTAGAGCGCCGCTGCCTCGCCTGCCAGAAATGCGCCCTGGCCGACACCCGCACCAACGTGGTGTTTGGCAAAGGGCCCCGGGACGCGCGGATCGTCTTCATCGGCGAGGGCCCCGGGGAAAACGAGGACCTGCGGGGCGAGCCCTTCGTGGGCCGGGGCGGCCAGCTGCTGGATGAGATGCTCTCCCTCATCGGGCTGAGCCGGGAGAAAAACTTTTACATCACCAACATTGTCAAATGCCGCCCGCCCCAGAACCGGGACCCGCTGAACACCGAGCAGGACGCCTGCGTCGGCTACCTGTGGGAGCAGCTGGAGCTGCTCCGCCCCCGCGTCGTGGTGTGCCTGGGGCGCATCGCCGCCATGCGGCTCATCAAGCCGGATTACCGCATCACCAAGGAGCATGGCCAGTGGGTGGAGAGGGACGGCGTGTTCTACACCGCCATCTACCACCCCGCCGCCCTGCTGCGTGATCCCTCCAAGAAGCCGGACACCTTCGCGGACCTGCGCTCCATCCGGGCCAAGCTCCGGGCGCTGTGCCCGGAGGTTTACTCCTAGGCCCCGCGCTCTCTTGGTCACGCTGCGCCTGTTCGCTGCGCGGTTTTTATGGGGCCCCCGCAAATCCGGCCTCTGGCCTTGTGGGGAAAGGAGGCACAGCGCATCAGCTTTGCCGGAAGCGGGGGATATGAAGCTTGCGGCGACGTGCTCACGACGGCTCCGCGCTGTCCAGCAGATTCATGATCGAAATTTCAAACGCCGTGCGCTCCACCTGCTCCCCGTCGATGAGCTTGTGGTACCGGCGGCTCTGGAGCCTGCCCTCCAGCCTCAGCCGGTCCCCCACGTCCAGCCCCCCGCAGTGGGCGGCCAGGGAGCCCCAGGCAATGCAGGGCAGATAGTCCGCCCTGCCATAGGGTCGGTTTACCGCCAGCAGCAGGTCGCAGATCTCCCGGCCCAGCGGCGTGCGCCGGGCCGCCGGTTTGCGGCACAGCACCCCGGCCAGCGTCAGGCGGTTCTCTCCCTCTTCCCCGGCCGCCTGCCGGGCCGACCGGGCCAGCACCGTGATGACCAGCTTGCTGCCCTGGCCGGAGCGGTTGTTGTAGGAGCGCACCTCCCCCTGCACCTCCACCCACTGGCCGGCCGCCCATACCAGCCGGTCCGGGTCCGCCGTGACCACGTTCAGCACGTCGTCCACCCCAGACAGCCGGGGCACCCGCAGAGGGACCACCCAGTAATCCACCCCGTGGTTCCGGTGAGAGGGGACCGGCTCGCCCGCCGCCTCCCCCCGCAGCACAATCTTGTTTTCGCCCCTGTATTCATCCATGTGATCACGCTCCGTATGTCAATTGCCATCCTGCCCTGACTATATGAGGGGAGAGCGCCAAGTATGCCCATTGACAAGCGGGGAATGGACTGTATAATATAGGGGTGAACCCAGCCGAAGGAGGGCTTAAGGATGGAACTGGAATTGACGCGCAAGCAGCTTCGCCGGCTGCTGGACATGGTGTACATCGGCAACTGGATTCTCAACTCCACCCGAGGGGAGGACCGGTTCAAGGATTATGACGAGGTGGAGAGCCTGCTGTTCGCCCGCGCCGCCCAGGAGGGTATGCCCACCCTGTCCGAAACCTACCAGGGGGAGATCATCCCCTCCCGCGCGTTCGCCGAGGGCGGCATCCATGAGGCCATCATGGAATATGAGAACAACGTGTTTTTTGAAATTCTGGCGGAGGACCTGGCCCGCCGGGACATGGACGACGTGCCCATCGACGAGAGCAATTACGACGAGCTCGCCCAGCGCATCGACGCCTATATCGACGAGTTCGAGGCCCACGGCACCGACAACATCACCGTGGACTGCTGACGGGCGGAGGCAGAAGGCCGCCCCGCCCAGGGGCAACAACAAAACAGCCGTTCAAGGCATGGCAAAAGGGCAGCAATCATTACGATTGCCGCCCTTTCCCTATATAGGCTTCCGAACTCCGCAGCGCCGGACCCATTGCGGTTTTCAGCGGTTACCTCTGCTCCCGGCCCAGCTTCAGTCCGGCTTCAAACGCCCGCCTGTTCAGCGGCAGCAGCTTGGGCTTACTGCCCAGCTTGTGTTCGATGGTCTCCCACACCACCTCAGGGGGGACCACCTCGGTATAGCCCACATACACGCCCAGCATGACCACATTGAGCACCTTGGCGCTGCCCATATCCAGGGCCATCTCGGTGACGGGGGCCTTGACCAGCTTCACGTCTTCCCGGTCCACGTCCCCCTCCTCCACGATGGAGCTGTTGATGAACAGGGTGCCGCCGGGCTTGAGGGTTTTCAGGAACTTGCTCAGAGAGGGGCCATTCATGACGATCAGGTCGTCCATCACGTCGCCCAGGGGGGCGCCGATCATCCCGTCGGAGATGACCACAAAGCAATTGGCGGTCCCTCCCCGCTGTTCCGCGCCGTAGGAGGGAAAAAAGGTGACGTTCTTGCCGGTGGCGTCGCAGGCGGCAGATGCCAGGAACTTGCCCAGGGTCATGACCCCCTGGCCGCCGAAGCCGGCCACACACAGATTGGTTTCCATTGACCTGTTACCCCCTTATCTGTCGCGAATGACGCCCAGCGGGAACTCGGGCAGCATCTTTTGCTCGATAAAATCCAGCGCGTCCAGCGGGTCCAATCCCCAGTTGGTAGGGCAGCTGGCGACAACCTCCACCATGGAAAAGCCCTTTCCATCCAGCTGGTTCTGAAACGCCTTCTGAATGGCCTTCCTGGTTTTGATGACATTCTGCGGGGTGTTGCAGCTGGTGCGCTCCAGATAGGCGGGGGCGGTGAGCTGGTTGAGAATCTCACACATATGCATGGGATAGCCGTGCTCCTCCGCGATGCGCCCCTTGGGGGCGGTGGACGCCTTCATACCCAGCAGGGTGGTGGGGGCCATCTGGCCGCCGGTCATGCCGTAGGTGCCGTTGTTGATGAAAATAACGGTGATGTTCTCCCCCCGGTTGGCGGCGGAAATGGACTCACCCAGGCCGATGGAGGCAAAGTCGCCGTCCCCCTGGTAGGTGAAGATCAGGCTGTCCGGGCTGGTGCGCTTCATGCCCGTGGCCACCGCCGTGGCCCGGCCGTGGGGGGCGGTGATGGTGTCGTAGGCGATGTAGTCCATGTGGAGGCCGCAGCAGCCGATGCCGTTGATCATGACGGCCTTGTCCGCCAAATTCATCTCATCCAGCACCTCGCCGATGAGCTTCACCACCGTGGAGTGCATACAGCCGGGGCAGAATCCGGAGACCTTGTCCTCCTGAATGGTGGCGGTGCGGGAATAAATCTTTTCCATCTCTCTCGTCCCCCTTATCTGGCCAGAATGGCGTCCACAGCGCTGAGGACTGCCTCCCGGCTCATGATGTTGCCGCCGGAGCACAGGCAGGTCTCAATGGGGCAGCGGCCTTTCACGCCCATGCGCACGTCCTGGACCATCTGGGCGGGGATGGACATCTCCACGTCCAGCACGGCTCTGCATATGTCATAGTTGATGTGGTCGAAAGCGGCGCGGGGGAAGGGGTGGACGGTGATTGGCCGGATGAGGCCCACCTTCTTCCCGGCGGCCCGGCACAGGTCCACGGCGGACTTGCCGATCCGGGCGCACACGCCATAGGCGGCGATGACCACTTCCGCGTCCTCCACCTGGTACTCCTCCACCTGTATGTCCTTTTCCCAGGAGGCGTACAGCGCGGCGGCTCTCTCGTTTTCCCGCTGCATCTTCGCGGTATCCCACTGCCCGGGCTGAATCCAGGCGCGGTTGGCATAGTCCAGCTTGTGGCCCGTGCACGCCCACCCGGCCTTGGACGCCTTGATGGCGGCGATCTCCCCGTCGGTCTTCATGGGGGGCAGCTCCACCGGCTCCATCATGGCGCCGATGACGCCGTCTGCCAGGATCAGCACCGGGTTGCGGTCCCGGTCGGCGTAGTCGAAGGCGGCGTAGGTCAGGTCCACCGCCTCCTGGACAGTGGAGGGGGCCAGCACCAGCATCTCAAAGCCGCCGTTTCCGCTGGCGCGGGTGGCCTGGAAGTAATCCTGCTGGGCGGGCTGAATCGCCCCGACGCCGGGGCCGCCCCGGGAAATGTTGGCGTACACCATGGGGATGCGGGCGGCGGCACAGTAGGAAATGCCCTCGCTCTTGAGGGCGATGCCGGGGGAGGAGGACGAGGTCATGCTGCGGGTGCCGGCGGATGCCGCGCCATACACCATGTTGACCGAGGCAATCTCGCTCTCGCCCTGGACAAAGACGCCCCCCACCTCCGGGAGACGGCGGGCGAGATACTCCGGGATCTCATTCTGCGGGGTGATGGGATAGCCGGCGAAGAAACGGCATCCGGCGCGGACGGCCGCCTCCGCAATGGCCTCGCACCCCTTCATCAACACTCTTGCCATGTTCGTTCCTCTCCTTTACTTGTAGACTTCGATGGCCCCGTCAGGGCAGATACGGGCGCACATACAGCAGGCGACGCATCCGTCCTGGTTCACAGGCTCGACGTATTCGTAGCCCTTGGAGTTCACCTGCCTGCCCACTACCAGCACCTGCCTGGGGCAGAACTTGACGCAGTATCCGCAGCTCTTGCAGCGCTCCGCGATCACTTTGACCATTGCCATGGGAAGCCCTCCTTTCTCCTGGTTTTCCAGAGCTTGTTGAACTTGGTCAACACGCCCGAACGGCAGCCAAATCGTCCCCGTCAGATTTCCCCGGCGCTCAGCCAGGGACAGGACAGCGCCAGACGCAGGGGAAACACCGGGACAGGCAGCGCCTTGGCCGCCGCCTCCGCCAGCTCCTCCCGGACGCAGGCAAAGGACAGGGGCAGATACTCCCGCACCAGCGCGTCGGTTCTGCGGCAGCCCTCCACCACCTCGTCCAGGGTGGTGTCCGCGCCGTTGTTGGGGTTGGCCACCAGGGACAATTGGCTCAGCTTTACATGGGACACGCCCAGAATCCTGCTCAGGGTGCCGTCAATGTGCTCAATGGTATCTGACCAGGGGCGGTAGGCGTTAATCACATAAAATACGGCGCAGGCCGGTGAATTCAGCTGGGATGCAAAGCCGCCGATGGAGCGCGCGCCGGCGGAGCCGCCTCCCACGTCCAGCACCACCAGGCTCTTCCCGTCCCGGAGCGCAGCGGCCACGCCGCCCACCAGGGTGGGGGCATCCATGAACTGCTCCTGGTAGTGGACCATCACCCCGGCCCGCTCCAGCTCCGCCCCCGCGTCCCGTGAGCGAAACAGCGGCTTGGTCATGTCCAGGTCAAAAAAATGGACGGGCCGGCCCCCTGGCTTGACCAGGGCCTTGGCAAAGCTGATGGCAATTTCGCTTTTGCCGCTGCCGGCTTCCCCCAGAAAGGCGAAGCTGCGCCGCGGCCCGTTCGGGTCCACATCGAATTTTGTGTTTTTGTTCACCTTACGCCACCTCGCTCTTTTCCGGCCAAATCAGTATACTATCTCCGAAAAAGAAACACAAGGCACAAAAATATATTTTATATTTTATTTTTTACTAAATATCACTTTGCGAAAATGGTTGAAAGTCAATTGAATCAAGGCCGGCAGATCACAAAAAGCCCAGAAAGCTTCCATCATTATATATCTTGCAAAATATATTTTTGTCGAAATTGTGCAGAAAGATTTCCCCCATCCCCCGCGCTTTCGATGCCTTGACCGCCGTGCGCCAGAGGACGGCACAGCGGCGGCCAGCCGCGAACCGGCTTCCGCCCCCTCGTCTGGCTGGCAGCCACCTCCCTTTCCAGCCCCTCATGCGCCTGGCCGGCCAAAATTCCGCCGGGCAGGGGCGCTTATCCCCCGGTCCCGCGATAATAAGGCGGAATGCGGCAATGAAAACATTGAATTTGTCCTGAAGAAAGCCGCGATGTATGATATATATAAAAGTTTCCCGGATCGCCCGCCGCAGTTTAAGTATTTTGCACAGGACACATTTATGTTTGGAGGAATTACTATGACAGCCATCACGACGCACCCCGCCCAAATCAGGACCGACGTGGAAGCGCGCATGGAGGACGGGCGGCAGCTCTCCTGCCCCCGTGACCGGATCAACCGCATCATGGAGGAGCGCTTCTATGGGAAAAAGCCCCATGCCGACATCCAGCGCGCCGTTCTCTTCACTGAGTCCATGCGCCAGACCGAAAACCTGCCCACCTGCCTGCGCTTCGCCAGGGGCTTTGAGTACGTCATGGAGCACATCGACGTGGTCATCCAGCCCCACGAGCTCATCGTCGGCACCGCCGGCGGCGCCGGCCGCTACAGCGTGCTCTATCCGGAGACCAGGGGCGTCCAGTTTGCCCGCGACCTGCCCAAGATCCTGGAGGCCAAGGACAAGGCCGGATACCTCATGTCCCCGGAGGAAGTCGATATCATGGTCAACCAGGTGGTCCCCTACTGGAGGGGGAAGACGGCCCATGACCTGTATCTGGCCATGCTCCCCGAGGACACCCGGAGGGTTATCTACGGCGGCGACGAGTTTGCCACCCAGGGCATCATCTTCGACGAGGCCAACAACGGCACCCTGAGCTGGACCGGAGAATACGCCCAGGTCATAGAGCAGGGCATGGAGAGCATCATTCGGGAGCTGGAGGAAAAGCTGGCCGCTGTGGAGTCCGACCTCTACCACAACCAGATGGACAAGGTCTACTACCTGAAGGCCGCCCTGATCTGCTGCCGGGCCACGGTCAGGTACGCCCACCGCTACGCCGAAAAGGCCCAAAGCATGGCTGAGGAAGAGGCAGACCCCGTCCGCCGGGAGGAGCTTTACACCATCGCGGAAATCTGCCGCCATGTGCCCGAGCACCCCGCCCGCAGCTTTTATGAGGCCGTCCAGGCCCAGTGGTTCCTCCAGGTGGGATACCGGATCGAGAATTTTAACGGCGGCGGCGTGGGGCTGGGCCGTCTGGACCAATACCTCTACCCCTACTACAAGGCCGGACTGGAGGACGGCTCCCTCACCGAGGAGCGTGCCCTGGAAATTCTGGAGTGTATGTTTATCAAGGTGGGCGAGGTTCTCCCCTACCAGGGCAAGAGCACCGCCGGCGGGCACGAGGGCTACACCCACTTCGAGGCCCTCTCCCTGGGCGGGCAGACCCCCACCGGCCAGGACGCCACCAACGACCTGACCTACCTGATCCTCCGCTCCAAGCGGGAGTTCCCCTTCCAATATCCCGACATCAGTATGCGGGTCCACTCCAACACCCCGGAGAAGCTGATCCGGGCTGCCGCCGAGGTGGTCCGGGTGGGGTATGGCGCGCCCAAGTTCTTTAACGACGAAGAGCTGATCTGCCACTACCTGAGCGCCGGCACCCCCTTGGACGTGGCCAGGGACTATGCCGCCTCCGGCTGCTGCGGCGGCCGCCTGCCCAACTACGAGACCAACCTGGTGGCTGTGTGCAACCTGAACATCACCGCCGTGCTGGACATGGCCATGAACGACGGCTGGCTGCACCACGGCAAGGGGCAGTTCACCAAGCTCATGGATCTGCCCATCCCTTCCGCCCAGATCAAAAACATGGACGACCTGATGGCGGATATGACCGCCGCCTTCACCTTCTTTGTCCGGCATATCATGCGGCGCACGGGCACCCTGGAACAGAGCAATTCACTGCGCATGGCCTGCCCCTATACCTCCGCCCTCAGCGAGGCCGGCCGCATCAACATGAAGGACCTGCACCAGCCCTGCGACAAGGACTACGGCCTCTACATCGACAACGGCACGGTGAACTCCATCGGCATCGGCACGCTGTATGAGTCCCTGGCCGCCCTGGATCAGCTGGTCTTTACGGAAAAACAGTACACGCTGGCCCAGGTCCGCGACGCCGTCAATTCCAATTTTGAGGGGAACGAGCCCATGCGCCAGAGGCTGCTCAACGCCCCGAAGTTTGCCAACGGCGACGCGCGGGCTCTGGAGCTGGCCGTATCCTTCGACGCCATGATGCAGGAGGTGGTCTCCCGGCACCGGACCCTCCACGGCGGCAAGCGGCACATGAAGTTCGTCCCCATCGCCACCCACGTGGCCCTGGGCGGCGCCACCATCGCCACACCCAACGGCCGGAAAGCCGGGGAGCCGCTCTCCGAGGGCATCTCCCCCACCCAGGGCACCGACGGCCTGGGCCCCATCAACACCATCAACGCCGCCTCGGCAATCAACAGCCGCGCCCATGACCTGACCATGCAGCGCCTGCTGAACATCAAGCTCTCCCCCTCCTTCCTGGAGGGCGAAGAGGGCCTGCGGAACTTCAGCCAGATCATCCGCACCTTCGTGGATCTGAAGCTCTGGCACATCCAGTTCAACGTGGTCAACCGGGACACCCTTCTGGCGGCCCAGAGAGAGCCGGACAAATACCGCAATCTCGTGGTCCGCGTGGCCGGCTACTGCGCCTATTTTACAGACCTGAGCGAAAAACTCCAGACGGAGATCATCAACCGCACCGAGCACACCTGCCTCTGCTGCGATTGAGTCCCCGGAACCGCGGAGGAGAGGGGACAGCCCATGGACAGGGAGACCACCGGCACCATCTTTAACATCCAGCGCTTCAGCCTCCACGACGGGCCCGGCATCCGGGACCTGGTGTTTCTCAAGGGCTGCCCCCTCCGGTGCGCCTGGTGCGCCAACCCGGAGTCCCAGCGCTCCCGCCCGGAGCTCTCCTACCGGCGCTCCAGCTGCGTCGGCTGCCGTGCCTGCGTGGCGGCCTGCCCCCGGGGCGCGGTCCGGGCCGGGGAGGACGGCGGCGTGCAGATCGACCGGGCGCTGTGCGGCGGCTGCTTTGCCTGTGCCCGGGCCTGCTGCTCCCACGCCCTGTCCGCCATAGGGGAGGAGGTCTCCGCCCGAGAGCTGGTCCGGCGGATCATGGGCCAGCACCTGAGCTGGCGGGCGCACTCCGGCGTCACCCTCAGCGGCGGGGAGCCCCTGTGCCAGCCTGAATTTGCCGCCGCGGTACTCCGGCTGCTTCACGGCGAGGGGACCACCACCGCCCTGGAGACCTGCGGCTGCGCCCCCTTCGAGGCCATTGAGCTGGTCGCCCCCCACTGCGACCTGATTCACTTCGACCTCAAGCTTATGGACCCGGAGCTTCACCGCCGCTATACCGGGGCGGACAATCGGGAGATTCTGGACAACCTGCGCAGGCTCTCCCGGCGCTTCCCCCATATCCCCCTCATCGTCCGCACCCCGCTGATCCCCGGCGTCAACGACAGCGTGGAAAACCTGTCCGCCACGGCGCAGTTCCTGCGGCGGCTGCCCTCCCTGCGGGACTACGAGCTGCTCCCCTACCACAATTTTGGGGAGGGGAAATACCGGCAGCTAGGCCGGGAGTATCCCCTGGCAGGGCTGGAACGGCCGGACAAGGCCGCCGTCCGGGCCCGCAACGACGCTTTGCGCAGAATCATCTTTTCCGGATAAACTATGTGGACAAGGAGGCTCGTCAACTTGGAGATCATTGATTTTCGCTACCGCCCCCCGTACAAAAGCTACCGGGACACCATCATGTACCGGGACCTGGACCGGGCCAGACGGTGCTCCGAAGCCTTTGGCATGGCCCAGCCCCCCGCGGCGGCCGCCCTGGACTTTGCGGCGTCCCTGGCGGAGATGGACGCCGCCGGGGTGGGCACGGCGGTTCTGGCGGGACGGAAGGTCCTGCCCCACATCGGCGTGGTGGACAACCAGGACCTGGTGGAGCTGGTCCGGGACTATCCCGGCAGGTTTATTGGCATGGCCGGCGTGGACCCGGTGGATCTGGACGCCGCCATGGCTGAGATCGACACCTATGTGGTCAAGGCCGGACTCCGGGGTGTCGTCATGGAACCCGGCCTGACCAGCGCCCCCATGTTCGTGGACGACAGGCACATCTTCCCCCTCTACGAGCGCTGCCAGGCCCTGGACGTGCCCGTCATGCTCATGACCGGCTCCAACTGCGGCCCTGATATGGAATACTCCCACCCCGGCCACGCGGAAGCGGTGGCCGCCGCCTTCCCCGGGCTGCGCATCATCCTCTCCCACGGCGGCTGGCCCTGGGTCACCCAGGTCATCCATGTGGCCTACCGCTACCGCAACGTATTCCTGCTGCCCGACCTGTATATGTTCAACTGCCCCGGCTGCGGCGATTACCTGACCGCCGCCAACTACATCCTGCAAAAGCAGATGCTCTTCGGCTCGGCCTATCCCTACGTGGGGATGGACGACGCCGCGGCCTATTTCAGCGGGCGCCTGCGCCCCGACGTTCTGCCCGATTTCCTGGCCGGCAACGCCCGGCGGGTTTTGGGATTGTCCTGACCGGCCCATATCCGTCCCACGTGAAAAGAAAGAGAGGTAACGCCACATGAACGAAACGGCAAAAACCAGCCTGAGCTGCCTGACCCCGGTGAAGATCCTGCACATCATCATCTCAATTGCCATTATGGCCGGCTTCAAATTCATCCCCGCCGCCGAGCCCCTCACCCCCCTGGGTGTGGAGGTGCTGGGCGTATTCCTCGGGATGCTCTACGGCTGGCTGGTCGCCGGAGACCCCTTCTGGCCCAGCATTCTCGGCCTGATCGGCCTGGGCCTCACCGAGTATTCCACCGTGCCCAAGGTCTTTACCGCCGGCTTTGGCAATTCCACCGTACTGCTCCTGTTTTTCTTCTTCATCTTTACCAACATCATGAACGCCGCCGGGATCACCGACTACATCGCCCGCTGGATGGTCACCCGGAAGTTTGTCCAGGGCAAGCCCTACCGCCTGACCCTGATGATCTTCCTGGCCATGTGCGTGCTGGTGGTCATGGTCTCCGCCGCCGCGGCCGTCATGGTCATCTTTCCCATCATCAAGCAGATCAGCAAAGCCTATGGCCTCGGCCCCGGCGACTCCTGGCCTTCCGTGACCCTGGTGGGCACCGTGCTGGTGGGCTGCACCGCCTATATGCTCCTCCCGTTCAAATCCGTGCCCGCCGTGGTCCTGTCCAGCTATGCCGAGCTGTCCGGCACGGAAATCCCCCTGGCGCCCTATATCGCCATCGTCATCGCCATGACCGCCGTGACCATTGTCCTGTGCCTGCTCTATATGAAGTTTATCGTCAAGCCCGACGTGTCCAAGATCGAAACGCCCACCATGGAGATGGAGGAGCTGGGCACCCTCAGCGCCTATCAGAAGCTTATTTTCGGCTTCTTCCTGGCCGTGATTCTCTGCCTTCTGCTCCCCTCCTTCGTGCCCAAGTCCTTCTTCCTGAGCAAGCTCCTGGGCGACATCGGCTCCACCGGCATCCTGGCCCTGGCCATCGCCGTATACCTGATGCTCCAGCTCAAGGAGGGCATCAAGGGCAACGACCTGTTCACCAGGGGAATCAACTGGTCCATCATCTTCATCGTGGCCTCCGCCCTGACCATTGCCAGCGCCTTCACCGCCGAGGAGACCGGTATCTCCTCCTGGCTGGTGCAGCTCATCACCCCCTTCACCCAGGGCAAGCCCGCCATTGTCTTCACCTTCATCATCTGCGTTCTGGCCTGCGTGATCTCCAACTTCGCCAACAACATCGCCTCCTCCGCCATGCTCACCCCCATCATCTACACCGTCGGCCTGGCCTGCGGGGCCAACACCATGGCGCTGGTGATCTGCATGATGTTCGGCGTTAACATCGGCCTGGCCACCCCGCCCGCCAGCGCCCCCGCCGCCATTATCCACGGCGACAAGGACTGGATTCCCGGAAATGACGCGGTCAAATACGGCATCATTTTCAGCATCATCAATTTGATCTGCATTTTCATCGTCGCCTTCCCCCTGGGCAACCTTCTCTTCTGAACGCCCGCCCCGCCGGCGGGGTCAAAGCCGGGAATCGAATCAGAGGAATTGGGCATCTTCTTTTCGGATAGCCGGCGGGCGGCGCCCGTGGTATAATAGGGGCGCGGAAATCCGCCCTTCCGGAAGCGGCGGCCCAAAGCACAGCAGACAGAAAGGACGGGTTCTGATGGAAAAGAGAATCGCGGTGCTTCGGGGCGACGGGATCGGCCCCGAGGTTGTGAACGAGGCCGTCAAGGTGCTGGACCGGGTGGCCCAGCGGTTTGGGCACACGTTTACCTATGTCAACATCACCGGCGGCGTGGCCGGCATCGAGGCCTATGGGGACGCGCTGCGCCGCCAGGACTATGAGGCGGCCGCGGCCTGTGACAGCATCCTCTTCGGGTCGGTGGGCGACCCCCGGAAGTACACCATGACCGGGGCCAACGGCACCAAAAAGTACAAGAGCCGGAAGGAGTCGGACGTGAAGGCCCTGGCCTCCTTCCGGCGGGGGATGGAGCTGTACGCCAATGTGCGCCCCGCCAGGGTGTTCCCCCAGCTGACGGCGGCGGCGCCCCTGAAGGACGCCCTGGCCAGGGAGATGGACCTGATCGTGCTGCGGGAAAACACGGCCGGCATCTTTTACGCGAACAAGTACAGGAAAGAGGTGGACGGCGAGCTCACAGCCTGCGACGAGTGCGTCTACACCTGGTCCCAGGTGGAGCGGCACGCCCGCTTTGCCTTCCAGCTGGCCATGGGCCGCAAGAAGCTGGTAACCATGGTCAACAAGCCCAACGCCATGGAGACGGGCGTCTTGTGGCAGACGGTATATGAGAAGGTGGCCCAGGACTTCCCCGAGGTGCGCTATGAGACTATGCTGGTGGACGGCTGCGCGGCCCGGCTGGTCAGCTGTCCAGGCCGGTTCGACGTGATTGCCGCCGAGAATATGTTCGGCGATATCCTCTCCGACCTGGCCAACAGCGCCGCGGGGTCCCTGGGGCTGGCGGGCTCGGGGGACGTGGGCGGCCAGGGCAAGGGCCTGTACCAGTGCGCCGGCGGCTCCGCGCCCGACATCGCGGGGAAGGGGATTGCCAATCCGATCGCCGAGATCCTGTCCGCCGCTTTGATGCTCCGGCTGTCCTTTGATATGCCGGAGGAGGCCAGCGCCATTGAGCGGGCTGTGGAGCAGGCGCTGGACGACGGCTGCCGCACCGCGGATATCATGACTCCCGGGGGGAGAAAGCTGTCCTGCCGCGAGATGGGCGACGCCATCGTCCAGGCCATCTGATGGCAGCCCGCGCCGCTTCAAGGGGCGGTATCCCGCCGTGGAAAACCGGTCTGGCCCGGGAAAGGAGGTCTGGCTGTGAAGATTGAGCAGATGGTCTGCTTTCAAAAGGTGGTTCAATGCAAATCGTTTACCAAGGCCGCCAATGAGCTGTACACCACCCAGCCCTCGGTGAGCAAAACCATTGACGCCATGGAGAAGGAGCTGGGCCGCCAGCTCTTCCTGCGGACCAGCCGCGGCGTGGAGCTGACTGATTTCGGCCAGCGGGTCTGCAATGACGTGCGGGTGATTCTGCGCATCATCGACAGCTGGCAGGAGGCGGAGCCGGACGGCCTCCCCCATCAGGAGGTGCATATTCAGAGCACCAGCACCATGTGCAACTTCCTGTCGGCGGATTTCCTGACGCGCTGCCGGAAGCGGCGCCCCGGGATTGACATCATGCTTCACGAGTGCCGCCGGGCCGAGGTGGTTCGGGAGATGCTGGGCAAAGGGATCAATATCGGCATCGTCCCCCTCCGGGAGGAGAACGCGGCGGATACCGCCGCCATCCTGGAGGTCGTCAAGAAAAACCATTGGGACAGCTGCGCCCTGCTCCGGGACCACAAGACCATCTTTGTCAGCGCCAAGGAGCCCCTGGCCTCAAAGGAGACGGTCACCACAAGCGACCTGAAAAACCTGGCCCTGAGCACATATTCCATCGCGGGAGACGAAAACTGGCTGCTTTACAGCAAGTATTTCAGAGCCGGCGGCGCCTACCGCAGGCACAGCAAGGAGAGCATTCTCAGCTTTGTCGCCCAGGGTAAATGCGCCACCATCTTCCCCAAGATCACCTCGCAGTATGAGAGCATGATCCGCAGCGGCCTGATCGTCCCCCTCGATGTGCAGGGGCTGGATATGGGGTCGGTCACCTTCCAGCTGATCCACCCCGTTGGAAACGCCCTGCGGGAAGCTGAACTGGTTATCACAAACGAACTCAAACGCTACTTCAAGGAATTGATGGCCCAATCGAACTGAGAACCCCGCGCAGGGGCAGCGGCCAGTCCTCCATCCAGAGCACAGTGAACGCGTGGCAGCCCAACCGGCTGCCGCGCGTTCTTCCGCTCTGCCGCGCCATTTTTGACCGTCTGGAGGGCGTAGAACGCGAAAACGGGGCATACTGAATGCAGCAACGAGCAGGAGGCGATCCATTATGACGGTCTGGAATGGCGCCGGAGGCGCCGGCAGCGCGGGCGCGGCCCAGGACCATGTTTATGATATGATTATTGTGGGCGGCGGCCCGGGGGGATATGCCGCGGCGCTGTACGCGGCCAGGGCCGGGCTGGATGCCATTTTGCTGGAACGGCTGGCGGCTGGCGGACAGATGGCCCTCACGGCGCGGGTAGACAACTATCCCGGATTTGACGAGGGAATTGACGGCTATGATCTGGGGGAGAAAATGCGCAGGGGCGCGGAGCGCTTCGGCGCCAAAACGCGGATGGAGGAGGCAAAATCCCTGGCGCTGGCCGGCCCGGTCAAACGGGTGGAGACCGGCAGCGGGGTTCTGCTGGGCAAAACCGTTGTCCTGGCCACCGGGGCTGTCCCCCGGGAGCTGGGCGCTGCCAGGGAGGCGGAGTTGACCGGGCACGGCGTACACTACTGCGCCGCCTGCGACGGAATGTTCTACCGGGGCAAAACGGCGGCAGTGGTGGGCGGCGGCAACAGCGCGGCGGAAGAGGCCCTGTTTCTCTCCCGAATCTGCCGCCGGGTGATCCTGATCCACCGGCGCGATGCCCTTCGGGCGGAGGAAGTCTACCGCGCCCCGCTGCTGAAAGCGGAAAATGTGGAGCTCTGCTGGAACAGCGTGGTGACGCAGCTGCTCGGGGAGAACAGCCTGCGGGGCGTCCGCCTGCGGGATGTCAAGACCGGAGAGGAGCGCGAAATCGCCTGCGACGGCGTGTTTGTCAGCATCGGCAGAAAACCCGCGTCAGGGTTGGCGGCGGGCCAGCTCCGGTTGGACCCGGCGGGCTATATCCTGGCGGACGAGTCCACCAGAACGGATATCCCCGGCGTGTTCGCGGCGGGCGATGTGCGCGTCAAAGCCCTGCGGCAGATTGTGACCGCCCTGGCCGACGGCGCGGCGGCCGTCTATCACGCGGAACAATATCTGGCGGGCAAAGTGTGATGCAGCCGGAACCCTCTGAAAATTTCGGATGCAAAGCTGCCTGCGCCGGATCATTTTGGCCTTCCCGGCCTCCCATGCGGGACGCGGGCAGAGGCGCCTTCCAGAAAGCGGCGGGAATCCTCTGGTTTCCCCAGGAATCAGAGGACTCCCGCCGCCGGGTCCGGGCCTAACCCGCCGCTCAAGGGCTGAGCTTCACGCCTCCCCATCGAACGCGCGCCGCTGACGGGCAATCTCAGCGGACATCCGCCGGATATCCCGCTCGCTCATACCCAGCAGGTCCGCAATTTCCGGGAGGAGAAACCCCTCCTGAAGCATTTGGATCAGCTCCTGCTGGTCCGGGGAAAGGCTGCTGCAAAACCGTTCCAAATCAATCCGCCCATCCAGGGCCCCCACCCAGTCGAAGCCGGGGTCGGCAATGGTATCATAGAGGCAAAAACCGTCTCCGTCATCGCAGGAGAGGGGCTGGTCCAGGGAGCGCTGGCCAAAGGCCTCTACATACTGTCTGTTTTCCGTGCGCAGCGTCAGCTTGATGTGATCCTCCAGGTAAGTCCCCATATCTCCATACCCGGGCCGGTATTCCTGGGCAGCGGCGCACATCGCCTCCGTGACAATGGACTTGCGATCCGCCAGAGGAGTGCTTTTCCCCATCTGATGGACAATTCCATCCAGAATCGGGCGAAACAGAATCAGAAGCTGTTCTATGTCAAACCGCCTGTCTCCCGCGCTGTCCAGCCTGCGGCGGGGGACAATCCGGCCCAAAAGATAGCCGGTCTGCTCGTCCCGCTCCAGATGAAAGACCACGGGCAGGCGCAGCCCAATGGCCGTGATCTGCCTGGACAGCGCCTGGGCCGTCATCACGCCGCAGGCGGGGCAGCTGATACCGGCGCCGTGACCATCGGCAATGGCCAGCACCATGGCGTTCGTGTCAAACCCCACCTGGATAAACCGGGGAAGCGTTTCGCGCAGGGGCCGGCCAAGGCGAAGCTTTCCCTCTTCGCTCACGGAAGCCCGGAGCTGTTTCCGCCGGTCCTCCTGCTCAAACCAATGAAATTTGTAATTCGCTGATTTCATGATAATAGGATACCTCCTTTAAATGGAAAGAGGCACCATTTTACAAGAACCGGCAAAAATTTGCAAGGAATTTTTAAGGAGCCACTGATTAAATCGGTAAGAGCGATTTAATCAGTGGCTCCTTAAGGCGCGCGCTCCAGCCTCCCCCGGCGCGGCCCGGGCGTCCGCCAAAGCCTTCGTACCCCCCGCCGCCTCTGCGGGCATAAGGAAAACGCCCATGCGGGGCAAACCGCACAGGCGTTTCCAGCCGGCCGGAAAGCACCAGAGACAACGGCCTCTCCTATCCGTTCAGCGGCAGGCCCAGCAGCCGCGCCGCGTTTTCGTAGAGCACCCTCCGCTGCGCCTGCGGGTTCAGCTGCCTGACATAGGAATCATACGCCAGCTTCAGGGGCGCCGGGTACACCGAGCCAAAAAGAATCTGCTGCTGTATGCGCGGGCTGTTGGCCGCTTTCACATAAATTTCACTGCCGGGAACATCCTCAATCAGATAGCAGTCCGGGCTGATGTACACATTGGGGTGCGCCCATGCGATGTGCACCAGCTCCAGCGCGTGCGGCCAGCCGCCGTGTGAAACCACCAGCTTCATCTCCGGAAAATCCCGCGCCACCCTGTCCAGGTTTTCCGGTGCGTAGTATTCCAGCCCCGCGCACATCATTCCGCCAAAGGTGATCGTCACGAGAATCCGCTCCCTCTGGCACTTCTCATAGATGGGATAAAGCAGCCCGTCGTCCGCCTTCATGGGCTTTTGAATATGGATCTGCCCCGGCTCCAGTATGATGCCGCACGCCGGACCCCGGACAACATAGCGTTCGATATCCTCAAGCGCCTTCGGCCCATCCCATGGGTCGATATGACAGAGCACCTCAAAGCGGCCCGGATACGCCCGGACCAGCCGGCCAATGTCCTCGTTGTCCATCCCCTTGCGGAATGGCACGACGCCCACGGCAATCCCCGTCTCGTCCATCTCCCGCAGGCAGTCCTGCATGGTGACCGTGGTATCTTCCGGCCACACGGCTCCGCCAATAAACGAGCCAAAAGGCGGGCGGAAACGCCAGTCGATTGCCTTAATCAAGAGTCCTTCTCCTTTTCCGTCTCTGCGTGGGCCAGATGCTCCGCCCTGGCCAAAGCCTTTTTTATTTTTCCCTTTCGGTTGGAGCCAAGGCCCAGATAGCACAGCCCCGCCAGCGTTACGATATACGGGGTCATCTGCGCAAACTGGCTGGGCAGGTCAAAGGACTGCGCCAGATTGCCCAGCGCGTCGGCCGAGCCAAACACGACGGCCCAGATCGTCGCCGCCACCGGATTGCCCATCCCCAAATGGGAGGCGGCGATCCCCACAAAGCCCCGCCCGGCGGACATATTCGCCGTAAAGTAGGGCACATAGGCCATGGAGAGGAACATTCCGCCAAACGAACACAGAAAGCCCGCGATCAGCAGGGCGATAAACTTTGTCCGCTTTACGTTGATGCCCGCCGATTCCGCCGCGCCAGGGTCCTCGCCCACCGCGCGCACCCTCAGCCCGAACGGCGTTTTATAAATGAGCAGGGTGGTCAGGACAACCACCAGAATCACCACCCATGTCAGAATGTTCTGCCCTGAGAGCACCTTCCCCAGCACGGGAATGCCGGCCAGGAATTTTGCCTCCACCGTTGGAAAGGTCAGGCTTGGCATGGAGGTGCTGTTCCCTTTGGAGCCACACACCATGAGCAGGATCAGGATGGTGCCGCTTTTCCCCAGCGTGTTCAGCGCAAGCCCGATCAGCATGGGCTTCGTGTCCATATACATCACAAAGTAGGCAAACCCCACCGCCAGCGAAATCCCCATGGCCAGGCCAAGCAAAATGCCCGCCCAGAGGGATTGGGTCAGCGCGCTGCCAACCACGCCGCCCAGGGCCGAAAAGAGCAGAATCCCTTCAAAGGCAATGCAAAGCACATTGGCCTGCCGGCTGATGCAGGCCGCCATGGCCACAAAGAGCACCGGCGTGGACATACGGATAATGGAGTTCAAAAAATCAGAGGTGAAGATAAGGCGTAAATATTCCATTGCTATCCCTCCTTGCGTTTCAGCGCCGCCTGAGAGTTCTTTACGATCAGGTGCTTCTCACAGCCGCGCAAAAACCCTTCCGCCGCCACAAGCAGAATGACAATGGACTGCACGATGTTGACCGACTCGGTGGGTATGGAGGCGGTCAGGTTGAGCACATCGGCCGAGGTGCGCACATAGGCCAGAAACAGTGCCGCCAGCGGAATCCACCGGGGATTTTGGCGGGCGAGGATCGCGATCATCACGCCGTCCCAGCCAAAGCCGGGCATTGACGTCCACTGCAGCCGCTTGTAGTAGCCGGAAATCTCCACCGCGCCGCCAAAGCCGCACATCGCGCCGCCAATCAGCCCGGTCAGCAGGATGGTTCTGCCCACATGGATTCCGGAAAACTGCGCAAATTTGCGGTTGTCGCCCACCGTCCGCACCTCGTAGCCAAAGGTGGTCTTGTACAGAAGGAAAAAGGTCGCGGCGACCAGCATCAGCCCCAGAAGAATCCCCGTATGGGGATTGGCCGACGGGCTGTGCAGGAGCTGTGTCAGGCGCGCCGTAGGCTCCAGCTGCTTGGAGGCCTCAAAGCCCGAAACAGGGTCCCGCATGGGCACGGTGACCAGCCAGTTGCCCAAATACTGGGCCACATAATTCAGCATCAGGGACGAAATAACCGTAAACACCCCGAATCGGACGTGCATCGCCGCCGGGATAAAGCAAACCGCCGCCCCTGCGGCAGCTCCCGCCAACGCCATGAGCAGGAAATGAATTCCCCATGGAATGCCCGGAATCACCCCCACCGCCGTGGCGGCGATGGCCCCGATGAAGAAAGCCCCCTCGCCGGACAGGTTGATCTCCCCGGAGGAAAACATCAGGCATACCGCGCAGCTGGTACACAGCAGCGGCGAGAACTTTACCAGAAGGGTGCAGAAACACGACCAGGAGGACAGCGGCGCCGTGAGGAAGACGAAAATATCCTCCAGCGGGGTGGTGCCGGTGACGCAGATAATCAGAAAGGCCACTGCCAGAGAGATAAGCACAGCACAAAAAATACGGATCAGAGTAAAGCGCTGCTCAATCTGGTAGGTGGACAGCGTCCCATCCGTCCATTTCTTAATCAAAAATCACACCTCCGATCTCCTGGGCGGACTGCATCTTGATCCCCAGCATATACTCGCCCAGCACCTGCTCGTCTACGCCCTCCAGGTTTTGAAAATAAGCCGCGATCCTGCCGTCATACAGGACGATAATGCTGTCCGATACGGTGAGCAGCTCGGTGAGGTCCGCCGAAAACAGCAGCACCGCCGAATCGTTCTCATCCCGCAGGGCTACGATTTTTTTCCGGATCAGCTCCGTGGCTCCGATATCAATCCCACGCGTCGGGTGGCTCACAATCATGAGCTTGGGGCTGGCGGAAAACTCCCTGGCCGCCACCACCTTCTGGATATTGCCGCCCGACAAGGTGGAAACAGGCGCAAACTCGCCGTCGCACTTGATGGTGAACTCCCGGATCAGCGCGTTCGCACTCTCTTTAATCTTTTTGAGCAGCAGCCTGCCATGGCTGCTGTATCCACACTTATAGTACCGGTCCGAAATCATATTCTCCGCGATGGACTGCGGGCTGGAAACCCCATAGATCATGCGGTCTTCATGCACCATGGACACGCCCAGATCCCTCAGGCCCCGGATGCTCTTTCCCCGCAGCGGCGCCCCGTCCACAAAGATCTGGCCGTCCTGCAGCGGCACCAGGCCCGTCAGGAGCTCCGCCAGCTCAGACTGTCCGTTGCCCTCCACCCCGGCGACGCCCAGTATTTCGCCCGCCCGCACATCAAAGGACACCTTGTCCAATTTCAGCACGCCGTATTTGTCGACGCAGCTGACATCCCTCACCTTCAGCACGGGCCCGTGCGGCGCCGGCGGCCGCTTTTCAATGTTCAGGAAAACGTCCCTGCCCACCATCATCCTGGCAATGTCGTCCACCGAGATGTCTTTCACATCCGCCGTCCCCGTCACCCTGCCGCTTCTCAGCACCGTGATGCGGTCGCAGATTTCCTTGACCTCGCCCAGCTTGTGGGAAATAAAGACGATTGTGAAGCCCTCTCCCTTCAGGAACTTCAGCTGGGAAAACAGCTGCTCCGTCTCCTGGGGGGTGAGCACCGCCGTGGGCTCGTCCAGCAGCAGAATCTTCGCGCCGCGCAGGAGGTTTTTCAGAATCTCCACCCGCTGCTTATAGCCCACCGACAGGTCTTTGATCACCGCTGTGGGGTCAATGGGGAGATTGTACCGCTCTGAAATCTCCCTTGTCATCTGGATGGCTTTCCTCTTGTGAAAGAACACCCCTTTTTTTGGCTCCGCCCCCAGCACCATATTCTCGGCCACGGTCAGAGTGTCCACGAGCTTATAATGCTGGTGCACCATGCCGATCCCCAGGTCCAGCGCCTGAAGGGGGTTCTCAATCTCCACCTTTTCCCCGTTCAGCAGAATCCGGCCTTCCTCCGGCTTCTCATGTCCAAAGAGCACCTTCATCAAGGTGGTTTTTCCCGCGCCGTTTTCCCCTACCAGCCCATGTATCTCACCTCTGCGCAGCTGGAAGGTGACATCGTTGTTGGCGACAAAACCGTTCCCGTATACTTTTGTGATATGTTCCATGGACAGTACCAATTCATCCAGCTTTTTTTCCATAAAAACCATCCTTTGGGTCATGCGGCCGGGGCTGCCGGACAGGGCCGCCCCGGCCGCAGATACTGTTTCCCTTCCGCCGTCCGGCCTCCGGTCAGAAGCGCCGCCCGCTCTCAGCCGGCCTTGCCTCCGGCCGTGGCGTACTTCGCGTGCCACTCCTCCTGGGTCGCGCCGTACGCGGTGCTGACCTCAATCTCTCCCGCCTCCAGCTTTTCCTTGATCTCACAATATTTCGCGTACACATCCTCCGGCACCATCTCTTTGAAGTTGTCCGTCTCCAGCACTTCCAGATAGCCGGAGGCTGCGCCCAGTTTCTGGTAAGTCCCCCACTCGCAGGTGCCCTCCATCATTTTATACATCTCCCCTACGAGCAGCTTGTTAAAGGCCTTTACCGCCGAGGTGAGCACCCAATCGGCCGACGGCTGGTTGCTCGCCTCCAGGTTCGCCTGGAAGTCATAATCGCAGCCCACCGCGTACCGCTGGTTGTTCATGGCGGACTCACAGCAGCCAAAGCCCGCGGACGCCGCCACGGCGTAGACAAAGTCCGATCCCTGCTGGAACTGGAAGTTTGCCAGCTCGGACGCCTTCGCCGTATCGCTCCAGTCGCCGATAAAGGAATAGAGGACTTCCACCTCGGGGTCCACATAATGCGCGCCGTCAATAAAGCCAAACAGGAAATTGACCACAGCCGTGTTCTCTCCGCCGCCCACAAAGCCGATCGTTTTTGCCTCGTTGGCATACTGCGCGTCAGACTGCGTCATAAGCGCTCCCAGGGCCCCCACCAGGAAAGAGACCTCGTTCTCCGCAAGCTGAAAGTTTGCCACGTTCCCCAGGCCCTCTTTGCTGAAATCCATCTCCGTGTCAAATATGATAAAGTGCTGGTCCGGATACTGGGCCGCGGCGGCCTCCACAGGCTCCTTCAGCGCGTTGTGCCCGGTCACGATCAGGTCATACGAACCCGTCGCACAGGCCTCCATCAGCGCCGGCTCATACTTGCTGGTGTCGTCGCCGCATTCGTAAGTGTTGACCGTCGAGCCGGTCTCCTCACAAAACTCCTTGATGGAGTCCAGCACATAATCGTCAATGCGCAGGTTTCCAAACACGCCGTTTGTCACAAACATGATGCTCAGTTTATCCTTGCCGCCCAGGTGTCCGTCCGTGCCCTTTTCCTGCCCGCCGGTCTTCTTCGGGCTGCACCCAGAAAAGACCATGACAAGCACCACCATAACCGCTAACAGCTTTTTCACAATATTTTCCTCCTTTGTTTTTTTATATTTATACGGCCTGAAAGCTGGCCGGACCTGCCGGTCCATCGGGCGCCACGCTGCGGATCTCTCCCCCAAACTTCATTTTTAAAGGATAAACGAGCCGTCTTCCCACTGATTCCCTTTGGCCCCATGCTCGGCAAAATCTGTATTACGCCACAATTTCATTGTTGATTTGCGAGGCATTTTTGTGTATTATCATTCTACGGTTAGTATATCTGTTGGGTTTTGATTTGTAAAATAGCGATTCCCAATTGAACGGATAGGCAGTGCTTATACGAGAAAAAGGAGGCGGCAGAATGACGCTGAATCATCTGCGTATTTTTGCAGAGGTCGTAAAATGCGGAAAAATGAGCCTGGCGGCAGAGCATCTGTATATCTCCCAGCCCACCGTCAGCCAGACCATTTCCGAATTGGAGAAATATTACAAGGTGCGCCTGTTTGAGCGGTACCCCCGCCGCCTGTGCGTAACCTACCCCGGCACCATCCTGTACCAATACGCGCAGGAGGTGCTGGACGCCTTTTCCCGCCTGGAAGACACCATGCAGGGCCTGACGGAGTCCTCCCCCATCCGCCTGGGCGCCACTGTGACCGTTGGCGCCACCATCGTCAATGAGATCATCACGGAATACGAGGCCGTCCGCCCCGCGTCCGTGATCAGGCTGTCAATCGGCAACACCACCACCATTGAGCAGATGCTTGCCAACAACGAGCTTGATATCGCCATTGTGGAGGGGACCATTCACCGGCACGATATGATTGTGGAGCCCATTATCGCCGATTATCTTGTCATTTTCTGTGGAAACCACCACCCGTTCTCCCAGCACAGCGACCTTCTGGCCCGGGAGCTGGAAGGGCAGCCCTTTGTCATGTGGGAGAAGGGCAGCGGCACGCGGTCCATGGTGGACCATTACATTCAGAGCCAGGACCTGAATGTAAATGTTAAAATCGAATGCACCAACTTTGATATGATTAAGAAGTTTGTCATGGACTACCCCTACTTATCCGCCATGTCCATCCGCCTGGTGGAGCGCGAAGTGCGTGAGAAATCCCTTCATGTGCTGCACATCAAGGACTGGATCGGCGCGCGCAATTTCTCCCTTGTATTTCTGAAAAACAAGTACCTCTCCGAAGAGATCAAGACCTTCATATCCCTGTGCCAGACCTATAAGTCCAACAATATCAACCATTTGCTGAAAGAGGTCTTTTAGGGAAGGACTGATTAAACCGGCAAGCGCATTTAATCAGCGCCTCCTCAACTTTTCCAAAAGAACGCCCCCGCCTTGCTGCAAACAAGGCGGGGGCGTTCTTTTGGAAAAGCAGGGGTGTTATAAAAAGCGGTTGTTTTCCGCTTTGTCCTGCAAATAGAGCTTTCTGACCATTTCACATCCCATCAAGGCCAGCGTTTTAATATTGTCCTCGCTGTGGTCAAACGTTTTTTCCGGCTCGTAGTTTCCGTCCTCTTCGGTGGAGTCCAAAATATTATCCAGCGTGACGGCGACAGCGCCCGCGCGCAGCCCCCAGATACGGGCCAGCACCAAAATAATGCTGGTCTCCATCTCGCCGCCCAGGACATTCAGGCGCTTCAAATCCGGGTAAAACTCCTTCCACCGGGACTGCCAGAAATTGTTGAAGGAAGAACCCGGCTGCGGATAGTTTGCGTAGAAGGTATCCTGGGTGCGCGTGGTGCCCACATGGTAGGTTTTGTTCATTTCCTTCGCAACGGCGATGGCGGCCGTCACCACTTCGTGGGAGGCGACAGCGGGATATTCCAGCGGCGCGTAGGCCCTGGAGCATCCGTCATACCGGCAGGCGGAGTCAAATATCTGCAGGTCCCCCTGCTTTACATAGTCCTGGAACGTGCCGCAGGTGCCAATGCGGATAAAGGTTTTCACCCCGCAGCTGGCCAGCTCTTCCACCGCTATGCTGGTGGAAGGGCATCCCACGCCCGTGCTGGTACAGGATATGGGAACGCCTTTATACACGCCGGTATATGTCACGTGCTCCCGGTTGTCGGCTACAAAATACGCCTCATCCCAAAAGCTGGCCACAATCGGCACGCGTTTGGGGTCGCCGGGCAGCAGCACATAGGGGGCTACGTCTCCTTCCTTGATTTTCAAATGATATTGCAGTGACATGATATTCCTCCTTACCGTTTGTTTTTACCGGATGCAGCGCCATGCCTTTACTCTCGGTCTATTGCCACGTTCCTGCTCTCCCCGGCCGCTGGCTCGGTGCTGATCATCGTGCCGATCACGATCATCACAGAGCCTATGAACACCGGGACGCTGACGCCTACCCTCAAAATCGCCGCCGACATGAAGACAGACAGCACCGGCAGCAGGTTTGAAAAGCTGAAGACCTTGGCGCGGTCCCCATGCAGGACCGCCTGATTCCACAGCACATTGGCCAAAAGCACGCCGATCACGGAGTTAAACAACAGCTGGAACCAGAAGCTTCCCCCCAGGGAAAAGCTGTGGGGCTTCCGGTCGGCCAGGGAAAGGGCCGCCACCGCAAACGCCGTCACAATCATAAAGACACCGGTACAGTCCCCCTGCCCGCCCTCTTCCGCCGCGTCAAACAGGCCGATGGCATTTGAATAGGCCGCCCAGGCGACGGAGGACACCAGACCAATGCAGATGGCGGGCAGGCAGTCGAACAACAGCCGCAGATTTACTACGCTTCCGTCTTCCCCCATCAGGTTGGACAGGAGCAGTCCGGCTGTGAGCATCGCCGTCTTTACCATAAAACGGCTGTCCATCCGGCGCTTCTGCAGGAGGAACAAAAATATGTACGCCAAAAGGGGCCATGTGCTTTTAATCAGTGTCAGCGCCACGGCCTGCTCCCGGCTTACCGCAAAAAGGGAGGACGCGTAATTGGCGGTCACGTAGATCATATAAAGGAGGCCGCAGGTCAGCCAGCAGCGCCGGCTCCTTCCCTTCAAAAAACGCCACCCGTGGCGCCGGTGCTGGAACCCCACCCCGATCACCCCGGCAATCAGGTTCACCATCGCGCCTGACAGCAAGCCCCAGCTCTCCGTCAGGGCATGGCAAAAAGCGCCGCCTGTAGACCAGATGAGCACCGCTATTATCCCATAAAACGTGCACCGCCTGCACACTGCTCCCACTCCCCAGCTGCGTTTGACCACCGCCATCTTGTATCTGGACACTATCTTACAGCAGGAGTTATTTAATGTAAAATAGGATTTTTCAATTCATCCCTTCGAGATTTCTGATTGCAGAGCGGAATCATTCCCCGTTTCCGTTTGCCCGCCCCTGGCAGGTTTTTCGTCCGCGTTTCTCTTTTCCGGGGGGAGGAATCATTTTGATATCATCCAATTCGGCCTTTCTTGGTATGGCATTTCTATTTTATCTTTTTTTACTCGCTTTTTCAAGGAAGTTTTTGCTTTTTCCTGCTGCACTTCCCAGCCGGTATCCTCAACGAGCCGGCCTCTCCGCCGCCTCCGCCCGCTCTTTCCCCGTTTCGGGCCGAAGTCCGGGTCAGCCCTCGCTTTTCTGATAATACTGTGCCTGGGCGTCCCAAAGGGATTTGTACTTCCCCTCCGCCCCTACCAGGCCGTCATGCGTCCCCTGCTGGACCACCCGGCCCTGGTCGAACACGGCGATCTCGTCGCAGAACCGGCAGGAGGACAGCCGATGGCTGATATAGACGGCGGTCTTGTCCTCCACGATGTCGTTGAATTTGGTGTAGATTTCGGCCTCCGCCTCCGGGTCCAGGGCCGCCGTGGGCTCGTCCAGCACGATGAACGGCGCGTCCTGATACAGTACCCTCGCCAGGGCGATCTTCTGGGCCTCGCCGCCAGAGACCTCCACCCCGTTCTCCTCAAACTCCCGGTAGAGGCAGGTGTCCAGCCCCTTTGGCAGCTCCGAGAGGCGCGCCCCGAAGCCCGCCTTGACAAGGCACTGCTCCGCCCGGGCCCGGTCGTAGTCCTCCGCCGCGGCCACGTTGGCTCCCAGGGGCTGGGCCAGCAGCTTGAAGTCCTGGAACACCACGGAGAACAGGGCCAGGTAGTCGTCGTAGCGGTACTTGCGGATGTCGATGCCGTTGAGGAGGATGACCCCCTCGGTGGGGTCGTACAGCCGGCACAGCAGCTTGATGAAGGTGGTCTTGCCCGAGCCGTTCTCCCCCACCACCGCCAGCCGCCCGCCCACGCGGAACTTCATGGACACGTGGCGCAGGGCCCAGGTTTCGGTGCCGGGGTACTGGAAGCCCACGTCCTTAAACTCGATCTCGTAGCTGCGGTCGGCGCGCTTCTCGGTGGTGAGGCTGCCCTGGTACATCCTGTTGGGGGTGTCCAGCAGCTGGTACACCGGTTTGAGAAACTCCGCGTTCTCCCGCAGCTTCCCCACGGTGGCCAGCGCGTCGGACACGCCGCCGGCCAGCCCCGCCAGCGCCCCCACGTACTGGGTGACCGAACCCACCCCGAAGGCCCCGCCCAGGGCCTTCAGCCCCACGAAGAGGTAGACCGTCCCGGTAAACGCCCGGTCAACCGCCTTAGAGGTGGCGGCCAGCGCCCCGGCGCGCCCCCGGAAATCCTTTGCCAGCTGCGACTTGATGCCAAAGGCATTGGTGGGCATCTCCCGGTGGGACTTTGTGAGGATATAGCCGTCCTGCCCGTAAGTGCGCACGTCCGTCCCGCGGTGGGGGTCTTGGATGGCGGCATAAGTGAAGAATTCAAAAGCCCGGTTTCCCTGGGTCCCGTCCGCCCGGTACCAGTAGGCCTGCGACCTGCCCTGAAGCAGGGGGGAGACCACCGCCGTCACCGCCAGCAGGGCCAGTATCCCCGCCAGACAGCCGGGATGGTTCAGCCAAACCAGGGAGCCCCCCGCCGGGACGGGCAGGGTAAACAGGCTCACCGACAGGGCCAGCGCCCCCAGGACGCGGAACGCCGCTTCCACCAGCTTGCCATAGCACGAATACACCTTGCTCAGCCCAAATTCGCCCCAGTTGTCGTTTTGGAGGATTTGGGTCAGCAGGGCCTGGGTCTTGGGGTCGTCCACGTCGCAGAAGTCCATGGCCAGCAGCTTTTGGAAGAAAACCCGGTTCCAGGCCGGCCACAGGCGGCTGTCCCGGACGCCCTCGTCCCAGCAGCCGGCCGCGGCCCTGACGGCGCCCGCCGCCGCCGTGGACAGGAGCAGCAGCCACAGGGTGGGCCAGACTGTCCCCCCGTCCCCGCCGCCGGCGATGGCGTTGACCAGCCGTGCGGTAAAGTACAGCGGCACGTAGGGCGTCAGGGCGTCTGCCGCCCGCCGCACCGTGGCGGACAGAAAGAGCTCGGGGGCGGTCTCCCACCAGATGGAAAACGCCCGGCGGGTGTAGGCCATGGCCTGCCGGAAGGACAGGCGGTCCTGCTGCTTATTCATGATCCACCCCTCCTTCCTGGGTCTGATCTCTCCCGCCCTCCGGGCGGGAGAGATCGGACCCGGCCGATTCAGAATAGTACTTGCTCTGGATGTCAAAGAGGTAGGCATACCGCCCGCCCAGCGCCAGCAGCTCCTCGTGGGTGCCCTCCTCGGCGATGCCGCCGTTTTCGATGAGCAG
>CAJUOT010000025.1 GCA_910588135.1 uncultured Oscillospiraceae bacterium
CGCCTTGCTCTCCCCGCCGCCCCGGCGCCAGAACGGCGGGCGTCCTTCCGGGTGGAATTTTCCCCATCTCTCTGACCTCCTTCGCTTTTAACGCGATCTGATTCGTGTACGTACACGAATCAAGGCCCATGGGCCTTGGCTTTATCTTAGCATCCTCCCGGGCAAAATGCAAGGCTTGCGCGGAAAAAATGCGAAAAAATATGGGTGGGACTGCCGCCCCACCCATGCAGCGTTTTTATAAAATAATGCAGATCAGCCCGCCGCTCCCCTCGTTGATGATGCGCTGGAGGGTCTCCCGCAGCTTCTCCCTGGCCTCCTCGGGCATCCGCTTGAGCTTGCCGTTCAGGTCCTCCCCTACCAGCTCGTGGAAGGAGCGGCCGAAGATGTTGGAGTCCCAGATCTTCCCCGTGTCCCCCTCGAACTGCCGCAGCAGGTAGTCCACCATCTCCTCCGACTGCTTCTCCGTGCCCATGATGGGGGAGACCTCCGTCTTGATATCCGCCCGCATCATATGCACCGACGGCGCGGACGCCTTGAGCCGCACGCCGTACCGCCCCCCCTGCTTGACGATCTCCGGCTCCTCCAGGGTCATCTCCTGGGGGTCGGGCATGACGATGCCGTAGCCCGTGGCCTCCACCTGCCGCAGGGCGTCCTCCACCTTCTCATAGCTGCGCTTCATGGCGGCCATCTGGGTGAGCTGGTCGATGAGGTCGCCGTCGTCCCGAATCTCCAGCCCGCACCGCTCGGACACGGTGGAGTAGAACAGCCCCCGGGGCAGCTCCAGGGTGGCGGTGACCACGCCGCTGCCCATGTCCATCCGGTTGAGGACAGCGGAGCTCACCTCCTCCCGGTCGCCCATGGCCAGCACCGCGCCCTCCGCGTCCCGCAGGCGCATCAGGCCCGCCGTCTCCTCCCGGATCATGGCGTACAGCCCGCTCTTGATGGGGTGGTCGAAGGGCAGCACATCCACCCAGGGGGGCAGGAATAAATCCATCTGCTTCAAGGGGAACTCGTGGAGCACCGCCCGGATGATCTCGCTCACCGCCCCCTCGTCCAGGGTGAGGCAGTTGGCGGCGAGGCAGGTCACGTCGTACCGCTCGGCGATGTCCGCCTGGAGGGTCTGGGCCCGCTCGCCGTAGGGCTGGTCGGAGTTGAGCAGCACCATAAAGGGCTTGCCCAGGCTTTTCAGCTCGCTGATGACCCGTTCCTCCGCCTCCAGGTAGTCCTCCCGGGGAATGTCGGTGACGGAGCCGTCGGTGGTGACCACGATGCCGATGGTGGAGTGGTCGGTGATGACCTTCTGGGTGCCGAACTCCGCCGCCTGGGTCATGGGGATTTCATGGTCGAACCAGGGGGTGGTGACCATCCGGGGCTGGTCGCCGTCCATCTGGCCCAGGGCGCTGGGCACCATGTAGCCCACGCAGTCGATGAGCCGGACGGAGAACACGCCGCCGTCCTCCATGGCCATCTCCACCGCATCCTCGGGGACGAACTTGGGCTCGGCGGTCATCACCACCCGGCCGGAGCCGCTCTGGGGCAGCTCGTCCCGGGCCCGGTCCCGGATATAATTATTCTCAATCTTGGGCAGCACCAGGGTCTCCATGAACCGCTTGATAAAGGTGGATTTCCCCGTGCGCACGGGGCCTACCACGCCGATATAGATATCGCCCTGGGTGCGCTGGGCGATGTCCTCATACAGTTTGTTTTCCAAAGCTGAACCCTCCTCACGCATACTCAATCTCATTTGTATTCAGCTTCGCCGGGCCGGAATGAGCAGCAGCGTCCCCACCGCCGCCTCCTCGCCGGGCAGGGTGTTGGCGCATCGGATGTCGTCCACGGTGGAACCGCAGGACTTGGCGATATCCCACAGCCCCTCTCCCCGCTCCACCCGGCGGATCACCACCGACGGGCGCGGCCCCGAATCTCTGGCCTCGCCGGGCTTTACGCCGGTGACGCAGGCCGGCTGCTCCTCCCGGGTGATGCCCCAGGCGAATTCCGCCTCAAAGCGCACCTCCAGCCCTCCGGTAACGGGGACGGCGGTGCACTCCCCCACCGGGCGGCAGCGGCAGGCGCACTCGCAGCCCTCCGGCACATCCACCTGACAGGCCACGGGTATGTCCGCCTCCACCCCGCACAGGGCGTCGTCCTCGCTGAGATACAGGATGGAAACGCTCACCTGGGCATTGTATGCCATTCCCCCCTCCGCGGCCGTCCCCGTCAGGGAGGACACCGCCGCGGAGCAGTCCAGCACCTGCTTGGCCGGTATGCCCGACTCGCACAGCTTCCGGCCCATCTCCCGGCGGGCGGACCGCTCCGCCATGGTGCACAGCCGGACCGGGGCGCGCTCCACGTCCAGCGGCCGGCCCACGCAGTAGGCGTCGCTGATGAGGCTCACCGACCGGCACTCCCACACCGCCGCCTGGGCCAGCAGCTCCAGCGCCACCTCCAGCTCGCCCTCCCGGGCGCGGCAGTCCACGCTTTTCAGCGCCACCGCCACCTCCGGCTCCGCCTCGTCAGGCGGCTCCCCCACATCCAGAATCTGAGAGTACGGCAGCTCAAACCGGGCCTGACAGACCCCCTCCCCGGAGCGGTACACCACCGACAGCTGCACGTCCCCTTTCAGCACCAGCTTTTTCCCGATGAATTTGGCGTCCGACGTGCCCAGTTCCGCCCGGTAGAGCAGCAGCTCTTCCAGCTCCGGCCTGGACGCAGGCGGGCGGAGTACATCGGAGAAGGTGAACCCCTTCTCCACCACGTCGGGAATCACGCAGCACTTCCGGGGCGTGATGAGCTTTTGCAGCCCCTCCCCCTCGCCGCCCGTGAGGTCGGCGGACAGCTCCCGGCGCTCCCGGTCGTAGGCTGCCGCCCACACCGCAATGCTCACCCGCGCCAGCAGCTTCCGGGGGTTGACGGTGCGGGCGTCCGCCGACACGGCCTGCACGTCCGCCATCACCGGGCACCCGGCATGGAACCTGGGGTCGTCCCGCTGACACTGGAAGGGAATGGACACCTCCAGCGCCCGGGGCAGCTCCTCCCCCTCGGGTATGTACAGCACGGTGACCTTCGCCGTCCCGGTCAGCCGGAGCACCCCTTCCCCCAGCTCCTTATCTTTGAGAAACGCTTTCCCCGCCGCCGACACCACGCGGGCGATGTCCGGGAACGCATCGGGCACAATGCTCTCCAGGGTCTCCTCCTGGGAAAACATGGTGTGCGCCGCGGGGCGGTAGCCCTCCAGCGTGACCCGCTTCAGCTCCATATCCATAAGGCTTCCTCTCCTTGCTCGTATTCTGGGGCAATTATATGCGGCGGGCGGGGGCGCTATGCCTGCCGGGTGAGGAACGAAAACCGGCCCCGGGACAGTGTCCCGGGGCCGTCTTTGCCGTTTGATCGGGTTTTCGCGGCCTTACGCCGCCGCGTTCAGCGCCGCCTCCAGCTTGGCGAAGAACTCGTCGAAGATGACCTGGGCGTCCTCGCCCATAATGACGTCATCCCACGTGCCCTCCAGCTCGATGAACAGCTCATCCGCATTCAGCTCCACACCTGCGTACACCGCGTAGCGGTTCAGGAACTCCTGGAGCTCGCCCTCAGGGCTGATTTCCAGGCTCTCCACGCTGCGCAGAACCAGGTCGTCGGGCCGGAAATTGCCCTCCAGGTCGGGCAGGGCGATGCCCATATCCTGGGCCCAGCCGATGGCCACCGCCCACTCATGATCCTCGGGCACGTCCGGGAAGTCGGACAGCTCCCACTCGGGCTCGCCCGCCTGCTCCCACAGGTAGCCGATGGCGTCCGCCCGGGTGAAGATGCCCGCCAGGGGCACCTCGGGCTCGTCGATCTCGGTCAGCACCGCAATCGGTTCGCCCCGCCGGATCAGCGCGCCGCAGCCCAGGCAGTAGGTGTCGCCGGTGTAGCCCGGGGTGTCATTGGTGGCGGCGTACGCACCGCGGACTTCCGTCCCGCCGTCATGGTTGATAGGATTGAGTCCCAGTTCGCCGGTCTCCTCACAGCCCGCCTCGCAGTGGCGCACCTGGCTGCCCACCGTATGGCAGGTGGGGGCGGTTACGGGTTCCCATGCGCCCCAGACGTGGTTCACGTTGACAATGCCGGAGTCCTCACCATCGCCGCTCCAATCCGCAGGCTTCTGGCCGGGATCCTCTTTGTTTTCCCACTGGAAGGTGGTATCATTGGGATTCATGTTGACATGGTCAACATGGATGGTGACCTTAGGCTGGGAGTAGCCATTCGTACGGTTCTCTTCCTTGCCATACCCCTTGCGGCTGACCGCGGAAACCGCGGAGCCATCCGGAATTACGCCGTCCCCAACTTTGTCCTCCGTGCTGTCCTCACCGGAGCCTTTGATGGTTCCGCCGTAGATGGTGGTTTCCCCGGCGCATACCTGGACGCCATTGCCCGAAGTACCCGTGATGGTGGGGCCGTCTTTGCTGCCCTCTTTGCCAATGGTCAGAGCGCCGTCCTGGGGGTGGTAGATACCGGTATTGCCGCCGGTAACCGTACCGCCTTCAACGATGATCTTGGTATTGCTGTAATCAGCCCCTGTCTCAGTCGATCCATTTCCGGTAATACCGTAACGATCACCTATGACAGTACCATCTTTGACAATCAGCTCCGAAGCTTTCTCTTTGCCGCTGCCATAGACACCAATACCTGCCTCTGTTCCTTTAATGATGACGTCCTCACCGTCAATGGTAGCCTTGCCGCCGTTTCCAATATGGACGCCTTGGGTTTTGCCAATAACTTCACCACGGGTTATCTTAGTTTCATTGCCTGTAGATGCATAGATACCGTATGAAGATTCACTCGTGACCTGGCCGTCACTCACATTCACTTTTCCATTTGAACCAAATATTCCTATGTAACCGCTGACATCGCCGCTTGTATTCACAGTACCGCCACTGGCATAAATGCCTACACCATAAACGCTCCCACTCTTCTTAACATTCCCGCCCTTTACAACTGCATCCTCGCCGATCGTGGTTGTCCCACCTTTGGCATACACACCTTTCCCGGTACCGCTGGTCGCCTCGACAGTTCCACCGTTCAGGTTCAACGCACCACCATTATTATAAATGATCTGCCCGCTGTTACCTTTGATCGCGCCAGAGCCGCCCTCGGAACTGTCAGTCACCGTCAGGCTGGCGTTGGTTCCGTTTACCAAAACCGCATAACCTTTTGTATTCTCTTTTGTGTCTACAATATCGTTGCCATTCAGGTTAATGGTGACATTCTTATCACCTGAAATGGTGATATAGTTTCCCTTTTCTGCGTTTGTGACATCTTCGTGCAGCTTGACATTGACCGCGCCGTTCTCGTCCTTGGATGCTTCAATCTTGTAGCTTGTACCATCCTCCTGGTAGACAGACTTGCCCGTATTGATAGCTTTTTGCAACTCGGTAAAGCTGGCCGCGAAGGATGGCGCAACCATGCTGGCGCACAGCGCCAGGGACAGGCCCACGGACAGGGCTCTGGGCAAAAATTTCTTTGCCATAATTTCATCCTCCTATTTTATTCTTGATAAGGATTGAAATTCTGGCGGATGGGCTGGCATAGCGTTTCCGCCTTAGCCCCCGTGTCTTTGCGCCCCGCCCTTTCGGGCGGTTTGCCTTTTTCAGAAAATCTCCGTTGGTTTTGCGCTCAGGAACGTCATCTATCCCCCCTTTCTGTCTTTAGGGCTTTTCTTTTCTTGTGTACACAAGAAAAGGGTTGCGCCCCGGGGCGCAACCCTTAGTAAAACCAATTTCAGGATGTTTTTGAAACCACCCGCAACTGGCTGCCACCCCGAAGGAGAGGCCCTGTAGTTTTGCGCCGCCGACTTCCGCCGGGTTTGCCCTTATTGTGTGTAGTATAACAGGCTTTCCCTCGTTTGTCAAGGCTTTCTTTGAAATTTATCGAAAGTTTTTTCGATTACTCTCAATCATTTATTCCAGTTCAACACGTCCCGGTTCTTCACAAAGTACTCCACGCCGGAGTACAGGGTGGTGGCGGCGATGACGATGACGCACACCCAGTCCAGCACCCACATGGGGATGGGCAGGATGGTGAGGTGCATCAGGGACAGGCAGATCATGGTGGAGAAGGTCTTGACCTTGCCCGACATACCCGCGGCAATGACCCGGCCGTTGTCCACCGCCACCAGCCGCAGCCCGGACACGGCGAACTCCCGGGCCATGACGATGACCAGCGCCCAGTCCGGGAAGCGGCCCATGGCGCAGAAGCAGGTCATGGCGGTGAGCACCAGCATCTTGTCCGCCAGGGGGTCCATGAACTTGCCGAAGTCCGTCACCAGATTGTATTTCCGGGCGATGTAGCCGTCCAAAAAGTCGGTGAGGCTGGCCACCACGAACACCGCCAGGGCGGCGTAGTTGTTGCCGGGGAAGTCCAGGTGCCACAGCACCAGGTAGACGGGGATGAGGATGACGCGCATCAGGGTGAGTTTGTTGGGTGTGTTCATGGTTTTCCTCCTTCGTTTTCAGCGCCTTTCATATGTTCCGGTCCGGCGGCGTCCTGCGCCGCCAGTGCCCAGCTCTCCGGATATTTCTCCCGCATATAGCGGGCAAAGGGGTCGTCCGGCCGGGCCAGCAGGCCCTTCTCCCGGATGGTGTCCGCCTCGGCCCGGACAATCCAGCGGCGGCGCTCCCCGTCCAGCTCATCCCAGCGGACAACTTTCAGCGCCCCCAGCCGCTCCTGCTCCAGCAGGGCGGCCAGTATGTCCGGGACGGAGCGCTCCTCCTCCACCGGCACCTCCGTCCCCGCCACATACTCGTTGGGGATGGCGGTGGGCTCCATGTCCGCCCGCCGCGCGCACAGGTAGAGGGAGGCGGATCGGCCCCGGTACAGCTCCTCCAGGGCGTTGGGGAAGTACTCCTCGTAATAAATCCTCCCGTCCCTGGTGTAGCCGTAGGCATACTCAAAGTGCCTGATCCCGTACATCAGGGCCATGGGCAGGCTGGCCGTCAGGCAGACCTGCCTGGGCTTGCCGAAGTATCTGGTCACGCTGGGCCTGAGCACCGCCAGCCCCGGCGTGGGCGAGCAGTGGTACAGCGTCATTCCTCCACCTCCCCGGTCAGGTCGCCGCCGGACACGCCGGTGATGCGCACGTTGACAAACTCCCCGGCGGGCACCAGCCCCGCCGCCGTGAACAGCACCCGGCCGTCGATGTCCACTGAGTCGGCGTAGGTGCGGCCCGCGTAGCAGCCCGCCTCGGCGTCAAAGCCCTCGCACAGCACCTCCATGCACGTGCCCAGGCGGTCCTCGTTATACTGATCCATCATGCGGGACTGGAGGTCCACCACCAGCTCCACCCGGCGCTCGGCCACCTCCGGCTCCACCTGGTTGTCCATGGCGGCGGCCAGGGTGCCCTCCTCCGGGGAGAACTGGAACACCCCCGCCCGCTGAAGCTTCTGCTCCCGCAGAAAACCGCACAGCTCCTCGAACTCCGCCTCCCCCTCCCCGGGCAGGCCGCAGATGAGGGAGGTGCGGATCACCACATCCGGCATGGCGGCCCGGAGCTTGGCGAACAGCGCCTCGATCTCCGCTCTCGTGCTGCGGCGGCGCATGGCTTTCAAGATGCCGTCGTTGGCGTGCTGGATGGGTATGTCCAGATAGTGGACGATCTTCTTTTCCCGGGCAATGACTTCGATCAGCTCGTCGGTCACCGCCTCCGGGTAGAGGTAGTGGAGCCGTATCCAGTGAAAGTCCAGCTTACAAAGCTCCGGCAAAAGCTTTGCCAGCGTCGTGCCGTCCTTCAAGTCCAGCCCGTAGCGGGTGATGTCCTGGGCGATGACGATGAGCTCCTTCACCCCCCGGCGGGCCAGCCCCTCCGCCTCCGCCAGCAGGGAGGCCATGGGACGGCTGCGATATTTTCCCCGGAGCTTGGGGATGACGCAGAAGGCGCAGCCGTTGGAACAGCCCTCGGCGATTTTCAGATAGGCCGTCCAGGGCGGGGTGGTCACCCAGCGCGGGCCATCCTCGCCGGTGTGGTGAATGTCGCCGAAGTATTCCGGCCGCTCCCCCGCCATCACCCGCTCCACGGCGGACACCACGTCGGTGTAGCTCCCGGTGCCCAAAAGGCCGTCCACCTCAGGCAGCTCTGCCCGGATGTCGTCGGGATAGCGCTGGCTGAGGCAGCCCGCCACCAGCAGCTTGTTCAGCTTCCCCTCCTGCTTCAGCGCGGCCAGCTCCAGAATGCTGTCAATGGCCTCGCTTTTCGCCGATTCGATAAAGCCGCAGGTGTTGAGCACCGCCACGTCCGCGCCGTCCGGGTCGCCGGTGACAGTGTGGCCCGCGTCCCGGCACAGGGCCATCATCTGTTCGGTGTTCACCAGGTTTTTGGCGCAGCCCAGAGAGATAAATGCGATTTTATAGCTCAAAGCAAATCCTCCACCTCATTGGGATAATTCCTCTATGGATACAATGCAGTGGTAGACCATCCCACTGCTGCTCCGGCCCGGGATGGGCACATATCGGACGCGCAGCCGCTGCCCCTCCCGGATCAGGCCGCTGCCCCATCTGAACCAAAACCGCATGGGATAGCCGGGAAGTCCGCTGTCGAACGCTTTCGGCCCGCTGGAAAACTCCACGCCATCAATGGAAAACACCTCGAAATATTCCCAAAAATCCTGGCGCAGGGCGAACTCCTCCACCGGCCCCTCCACCGTCAGCGCCTGTCCGCTCCGATAGGCGCCGCGCACCATCCAATAGTCCTGAATTGGCCGGATGACAAAGCCATAGGCAGCCGCCAGCTCCCAAAGCAGGAAAAGCGCGGTGAGCGCCAGCAGGCCTTTGTCCGTCCGGCCCGTCTCCCGGCGCTTGCGCCGCAGCTTCCTCCAGCCGGCCCAGACCATAGCCGTAAGCAGCCCCAGGCCGCCCAATATGGTCGCCGCATATGGCGCGTCGAAGTGGAACCGCAGTTCATAGAGTACCACCGCTCAGTCCTCCCGCTCCTCCCGGAGCCGGTCCAGCGTAGCGGAGATCTCCTCCCACCCATACCCCCGGCGGGCCAGGTAGTCGGACACCCTTTTCAGGTTCTCCCTGGTGGGTTCTTCCTCCCGGAGCTTCCGCCGGGCCAGCGCCAGCACCTGGTCTTCGTCCGGCTCCCGCTCCTCCATGGCGTCCTCCCAAAACTCCCGGGGCACCCCCCGGCGGTACAGCTCGTCCCGAATCTTCCGGGGGCCGTACCCCTTGGCGGCATAGTGACGGACCACCGCGCGGGCATATTCCCCATCGTTGAGCAGCCCCAGCTCCTTCAGCCGGTCGGCCACTCCTTCAGCCCGCTCCCGCAGGGCCTCCCTCTGAGCTTCCAGCAGCGCCGGGGCCGGACCGTCGTCCAGCTTGTCATAGGGGTATTTCTCCCGCTTTTGCCGGGGCGGCGCGGACAGCTTGTCCAGCAGTTCCTTCCGGGACATGGGCCGCTGGGCCAGCAGACCCACCGCCCGCTCCATCAGCCGGGACTGTTCCCCGGCGGCGGCCAGGGCCTCGCCCTCCTCATCGGACAGCTCCTTCCCGGCGTAGAGGCCCAGGGACACCACATCCCCCTCGCCCACGCGGATGACGGACGCGTCGTCCAGCCACACCAGCCAGCGGCCCTGCCTGTGCTGGGAGAGCTCCAACTTTTCAATCTTCATAGCTCCTCATTTTACCCGCCTGCGGACGACAGCGCAGATCATGCAGGGAACACCTGTCACAAGCATGGATAATACCGCCGCCGCCTGCGCTTTCCCCTGCTGTTCTTCCGTCGGCATTGTCTCCAGAGAACCAGTTATATGCCAAAACAGCGACAGGATAAAGCCAAGGAGAAAAATGATAATCAGTACATCCCAAAAAAGCCGCACAACAACCGTTTTTTCCATAAAATCATTCTCTCCGCTTCAAGCAGTATGGCCGGGGAACACTATCCCTCAAAGTCCTCGGCGTCCACATCCACCGCCCGGCCCGCGGCCTTGGCCGCCGCCTGGGACTGCCTGCTCATCAGCTTATAGGAATTGGCCCGCACCTCCGCCTCCACCTGGGCGGCGATTTCCGGGTTTTCCGCAAAGTATTTCTTCACCGCGTCCTTACCCTGGCCCAGCCGGGTGTCCCCCATGGAGAACCAGGAGCCGGACTTCTGCACAAGGTCCAGCTTGACGGCCAGATCCACCAGCTCGCCCATTTTGGAGATGCCCTCGCCGTACATGATCTCAAACTCCGCCTCCCGGAAGGGGGGGGCCACCTTGTTTTTCACGATCTTGGCCCGGGTCCGGTTTCCGATGATCTCCGTACCGTTCTTGATGGCCTCAATCCGGCGCACCTCCATACGTACCGAGGCGTAGAACTTCAGCGCCCGTCCGCCGGTGGTCACCTCGGGATTGCCGTACACCACGCCCACCTTTTCCCGCAGCTGGTTGATGAAAATGACAATGCAGTTGGTCTTGGCGATGGACCCCGCCAGCTTGCGCAGGGCCTGACTCATCAGCCGGGCCAGCAGGCCCACGTGGCTGTCGCCCATGTCGCCCTCAATTTCCGCCCGGGGGGTCAGCGCCGCCACCGAGTCCACCACCACCACGTCCACGGCGCCGGAGCGCACCAGTGCCTCGCAGATCTCCAGCCCCTGCTCGCCGGTGTCCGGCTGGGAGATGAGCATGGAGTCGATGTCCACGCCGAGGGCGCGGGCATAGGTGGGGTCCAGGGCGTGCTCCGCGTCGATGTACGCCACCTCGCCCCCCCGTTTCTGGGCCTCGGCCACGATGTGCAGGGCCAGGGTGGTCTTGCCGGAGGACTCAGGACCGTAAATCTCAATAATGCGCCCCTTGGGCACGCCGCCGATGCCCAGGGCGATGTCCAGCGACAGCGACCCGGTGGGGACTGCCTCCACCACGATGTGGGAGTTCTCCCCCAGGCGCATGATGGACCCTTTGCCATACTCCTTCTCAATCTGCGCGATGGCAGTGGACAGCGCCTTTTTCTTATCTGCCGCCGGGGCGGCGGGCTCAATCTGCTTTTTCTTCTCAGCCATGTGCAATCATCCTTTCCCGCCGGCGTAATTTGAGGGCTGCCGGCCTCCTTCTATCCCGTATGATACGCTTCTATCTGTCCCATAAACCGGGCTTAAATAAAAGGTCCGTCAAAAAACTTCCCCTTGAAGAAGTTCTCCTTCCCAAGCTTTTTCGCCGTCAGCCGGAACAGGACACAGCCGTCCGGGCATACGAACACCTTGCTGTCGGGGCTGTCGCCGCCGATATTCTCCAGATCGCCGCCGCTGCGCACCGCCTCCATCACCGGGAACATCACCATCATCAGCTTGGGGCAGATGCCATGCCCATCCTGGTTGACGGGGCAGCCGTAGGTGCAGGTGTATTTGTCGCCGATCTCCTCGCCGTTGCGGCAGTACCGCTCTGTGTGGTCGCCATGGGTATAGCCGATCACCTCAACGGTGAATTCATATTCCTCGTCGTACCATTTTTTCATTCTTCCCCCTCCATCCGCAGCGCTTACCGCCCGCCCGCTTCTACGTTGTTATACAGTTCAACACCCAGCACCCTGACGATTGTACCCTCCTGATAGGGCTTCTCCGCCCCCTCCTCATTCAGCCGGTGTACCTGGGACACGGTGTACAGCACCGCCCGGTACTCCACCGTCCCGCCGTCCTTCAGATGATTCGGCATGGGGAACAGACAGGCCAGCAGCAGAACGCCCGCCGCGATAAGGATGAGCTTCTTTTTCATTACGGCTCCTCTTCCCTTCCCACATTTTCCCGCAGCGCCCCGCCGGTCCGCAACCCGGTTTGCGGCCTCAGAATACCGCTGGGTACACGGCCTACCGCAGGAACGCGCTCACAACCGAAGGCGTAACCCCCAGAATGAGAACATTCGCAACGCATAAAAACCACGTTCTGCCCTGCTTTGACATGATATCCAGCATCAGCTGGTCGTCCGCCTTTTTGGCCCGCTCTCGGATGGGGCGGTTAAAATCCACCTCATAGCGAAAGCTTCCAAGCCCGATCCGAACCGTCTTATCCGGCTTGAGGTCCGGGTATTTTCTCCGGGCCAGATACTCCGCCAGATTCGTTGAGACGATTCCAAATAAAATCATCCCTACGGCCTGCCCGAACAGACAGATCATGTAAAGCGTACCCAACCCGGCAAAGGCGGCGCAGATTCCTACAACCATGGCAAGGATTTGGAAACCGTTGAAGATGTTATACGCCTGATCCAGCCGCTCCAGCTTGTTTCGTTCCATTCTCGATCCTTCCCTCCACCACCCGCCAATGCATCCCCGGGTCCATGGTGGTCTGGATATCCCCATACCCGTTCTCGGCCAATATGTACTCCACCGCCGGAGCCTGATTATAGCCCACTTCAAATGCCAGCTTTCCGCCGTCCTTCAAAGCCCGTTTCCACTTCCTGGCGATGGCCCGGTAAAATTTCAGCCCGTCCTCCCCGCCATCCAGGGCCATCCTCGGCTCATAGTTCCGGACGGAAGGGTCCAGCCGCGCCACCTCCAAGGTGGGGATGTAGGGGGGGTTGCAAAGGATCAAATCAAAGTCCCGCAGCAGCCGGGGGGGCGGCTCCAAAGCGTCCGCCTGAACGGGGTTCACCTGCTGGGTGAGGCCGCACCGCCGGATATTCTGCCGGCACACCCGCAGGGCCTCCTCCGACCACTCCGCCAGGATTACGCTGGCATTGGGGCAGTTATCCGCGACGGCAAGGCCGACGCACCCGCTGCCCGCGCACAGGTCCAGCACCCGGGCGCTGTCCATGTCCCGCAGGAACAGGATTCCCCGCTCCACCAGCGTCTCCGTGTCCGGCCGGGGGATGAGCACGTCCCGGCACACGTCCAGCGTCAGGCCGTAGAACTCCCACTCCCCGATGAGGTAGGCCACCGGCTCCCCCGCCAGACGGCGGCCCAGGAGGTCCCGGAACCGCTTTTCCGCCCCATCGGAGGCATACAGGGGCAGGTCCCGGAGAAATTCCTCCCGGCTCTTGCCGGACGCAAAGCACAAAAGCTCCCTGGCCTCCAGCTGGGCCTGCTCCACCCCCGCCCCCTTCAGGGCCTTCCGGGCGTCCAGGTACAGGTCGTTGTAGGTTGCGGGCATGGGCTCACCCTCTCTCTGCTCAGTCCTTACTTTACCATTGATCCGCGCCTTTTTCCTCGGGCAGGACGCGCTTGAGCGCCTCAATGCCCACCTCAATCATGGAGTCGTCCGGCTCGAAGGTGGTGAAGTTCTGCATCCACATACCGGGGGCCCGCAGGGCCCGGCAGACCGGCCCGTCGTGCCCGCCCACATAGCGATTGAACTCGTAGGTGACCCCCACGATAACAGGCAGCATCAGCAGGTGCAGCGCCATGCGCAGGAAGGTGTTTTCAATCTCCAGCGGGGTGAACACCACGATGGACAGAAAGATGGACACCGCGATGACCACAAACAGGAAGCTGGTGCCGCAGCGGGGATGGTGCCGGGGCTGCCTGCGCACATTCTCCACCGTCAGCTCCAGGCCGTTTTCATAGCAGTAAATCGTCTTGTGCTCCGCGCCGTGGTACTCAAATACCCGATGGATTTCCTTCATCCGGGAGCACAGGTAGAGGTAAGCCATGAAAATGGCCACCTTCAGCACGCCCTCAATCACCGAGCGCACCCAAAGGGGCATGGTTTTCCACACCAGCCCGATCAGCCCCGTCAGCGCCGTGGGCAGCAGGATGAACAGCCCGATGGAAAAAGCGATGCCGATCACCGCCGCCAGGGTGATGATAATCTTCATGGCCGTCTCCTGCTCAAAATGGTCGCTGATCCACTTGTCCAGCCCTGTGAGCTCCTCTTCCTCCACCGAACCGTCGTCGGACAGCTCGGCAGAGCGCATCAGCGCCTTCATTCCATGGACCATGGAGCCGCCAAAGACAAACAGCCCCCGGATAAAGGGCAGTCTGGCCAGCCCCGACCGGGGCTTGACCTGCGCCTCCTCGACGGCCAGCGTGCCGTCCGGCCGGCGCACCACCATGGCCCGCCTGCCCGGGCCCTGCATCATGATTCCTTCAATCAGCGCCTGCCCGCCGCAGGTGGTCTTGAACGGGGTGCAGCAGTTTGCGTCCTGTTTCGCCATGTTCTGTCTCCTCTGTATCGCCGTTTTCCCACAGTGTACCAGATGCCGGGGAAAAACGCAAGTCCTTTTGAACTTCTGTTCGATCTCTGCCGGTTTATACGCTCTCAACCCGGATCGGCAGCCGGATGATGACCACACAGCCCCCGCCCACCGCGTTGGCGATATCCATGGAGCCGCCGTGGCTGTTCACAATTTCATCGCACACGGCAAGGCCGATCCCTGACCCTCTGGCCTTGGACGAGCCCTTGTAAAACTTATACTTGATAAACGGCAGCTCGTCCTCCGGCACGCCCGGGCCGTGGTCCCGAATCCGGATCACCACGCTGTCCACCTCCCTGCCCGTGGACACCTCCACCACGCCGCCGGAACCGCCGTGCTTGTCCGCGTTGTCCAACAGGTTGCAGAACACCTGGCGCAGCCGTTCCGGGTCGCCGCTGATGACAGGCAGCTCCTCCTCGCACTCCGTATACACCAGCTCCAGCCCCTTGCGGCGGAAGAACTCCCGGTAGGTGTACACCGCGTCCTCCAGCTCCGCCAGGATGTCGATGGGCTCCACCGACAGGTTGAACCGTCCCGTCTCCATCCGGGAGAACTCCAGCAGCTCCTCCACCATGCGGGTGAGCCGCTGGGCCTCGGACACGATAATCCCCATCCCCTTCTTCACGTCGGCGGCGTCCCGCACCTCGCCGTTGTACAGCGTCTCCGCCCAGCCGTTGATGGCGGTGAGGGGGGTGCGCAGCTCGTGGGACACGGAGGAGATGAACTCCGACTGGGTGCGCTCGGCCTGGTCGATCTTCATGGACATATCGTTGATGCTGTCCACCAGCTCGCCCATCTCATCGTCAGACCGCTTTTCCATCTGCACCCCGTAGCTGCCCGCGGCGATGCGCTTGGCGGTCTCCGTCACCCGGATCACCGGCTCCAGCACGGAGCGGATGAAGTAGGACGCGATAATCCCCATCACTATCAGGATCACCAGCCCCACGACGGAGGTGACCGCCACGATGCGGATCATCTGGGCCTGCACCTCCCGCAGGGATGTGGCCATCCGGACCACCCCCACCACCGCGCCGTTGTAGAGCACCGGGGCCGAGGCGGAGATCACGCTGTCTCCCGTGTCCGGGTCGATCCCCTCAAAGGTCCGCACCCGCTTGAGGCTGATGGCGGCAATGGTGTCCGGGCTGTTGACGCCGGCGCCGGAAATGTCCACCATGGAGGAAATGAGGACCCGGCCGTCTGCGTTCAGAATCTGCACCTCAATCGTGGTTTTCTCCTCAAACTGGCTGACAAACTGCCGGGCGGTGGCCAGATAGCTGGTCTCCGTATAGTTGCGGAACATCCCTGCGGCGGTCTGGGCCTTGCTCTCCAGGGTGGCCAGAATAGTCGAGCTGTAGTAGCTGTACATGGCCAGGGAAAAGGCGCTCACCGCGATGACCACCACCACCAGCGTGACCGCCAGCGTGTTGAGCAGCCAGCGGCGGCGCAGCCTGCCCCGGCGCCTTTTTATCGGGACCTCCTGCTTGGCCTCCTCCGCCGCCCCCTCCTCCCGCTTGGGCTCCATGGGCAGCGGCTTACGCCGCTTCCGGCGGTTTTCCTGCTCCATCCTCAGGCCTCCCACTCATACCCGTAGCCCCATACCGTGCTGATATGGGCCGGATTCTGAGGGTCATCCTCCAGCTTGATGCGCAGGCGGCGAATGTTTACATCCACGATTTTCAGCTCGCCCAGGTACTCCTTGCCCCACACCGCCTCCAGAATCTCCTCCCGGGACAGGGCCTTGCCCGGGTTCTCCATGAACAGCTTGACAATGGAGTACTCCACCTGGGTGAGCTTGATCCGCCTGCCGCTCTTCTCCAGGGTCCGGTTGCGGGTGTTGAGCAGGAAGGGCGGCTGGCTGAGCTCGTCCATGTCCTGCACCGGGGCCATCCCGGTGCGGCGGAACAGGGCGTCTACCCGGGCGGTGAGCTCCGCCGGGGAAAAGGGCTTGGTCACATAGTCGTCCGCCCCGGTCATCAGGCCGCTCACCTTGTCCATCTCCTGGGTGCGGGCGGTGAGCATGATGATGCCCATCTGAGGGTTGCCCGCCCGGATGCGGCGGCACACCTCAAAGCCGTCGATCTCCCCGGGGAGCATGATGTCCAGCAGAGCCACCTGGACGTCCGGATTCTTCTGGATCAGGGCCAGCGCCTCCTCGCCGGTGCCGGCCTCAATGGTATCGTAACCCGCCCGCTTCAGGTTGATGACCACGAAACTGCGGATGTTGGTCTCGTCCTCCAAAACCAATACCTTTCGCATCATAAAACGTTCCCCGCTTTCTCTTCATCGTTGTTGGCGCTGCTCCCGGGCGCCGCGCGCTCCCCTCTGTCACCCTGCGCGCTCATCTGCTGGACCAGGCCGCAGTGATGAGGTTGAACCGCTGGGCCAGCTCCGTCTCGCTCAGGCCGCAGTTCCACACGCCAGGGTCCAGGGAAGCGCAGTAGATCGCGCTGCTGTCGCTGCGCAGCACCACCCGGCCCGGCTGCTTGGAGCGGGCCTCCCGGTTGCTGCCCACAAGGCGGTAAATGGTCAGGAATTTCTCCGGCTCGCCTTCCTCCCGGTCGGGCCAGTAGTAAAACACCACCATCCGCACTCCCCGGGCGCTGAGGCTGTCGTCCCGGGCCACGGTAATGTTGCCGATATCCCAGCCGTTGGGCAGGTTGAGATACCAGCCGTCGGTAAACGAATGGTAGGTAATGCCGCTGGTGGCGCTCCTGCCGGAGGAGTCCACCTGCTGCCAATAGATGAGGTATTGGGACGCCGCGCCGGCCTCCGGGTCCATGCAGGCCAGCTGCTGCGGCCTGGGAATCTCCAGCACGCCGTCGCTGTTGATGTCGATGGTGGTGGCCTCGCTGTCCGTCCAGGAGGTGGCCAGGCTGGTCCCGCTCTCCGTGTCCCTGGTGACGTTGACCAGGCCCAGCCGGTCCAGGGTGAGCACGTCGGTGACATAGCCGTTCTCCAGCTCCAGGGTGACGTACACCCCCGGCTTCTTGTCCGCCAGCAGGCCCGGCTCCGCGCGCACCACATTCTTCAGCCCATCGGACAGCGCCCCGGTGGACGAGAGCACCATCACTCCGTCCTGATAATCATAGTATTCCGCCACGTTGTAGCCCTCGCCGGTGGTGTCCCGCTGGAACACGATGAGTTCCCGGCTGCCGTCCCGGTCCAGATCCGCGGTGGTATAGCTCTCGTTATAGGTGGTGCTCATCAGCTCGGTGGCCCCGGTTCCCCCCAGGCTGTATGCGGACAGGATATGGACGCCCGCGCTGAGCTGCCAGCTGACGATGAGCTCCCGGCTGCCGTCCCCCGTGAGGTCCTCATAGGCCACGGAGTTGATGGTGGTGCCCTCGCCAGCCAGCATATGGACCTGACGGTAAGCGTGGTCCTCCCCCTGGCGGAACAGGCACACCCGCATGGGCTTTTCCTCCGCCGAGGTCACCCGGAGAAACACCGCCGCCGTCTCCTGCTCGCCGTCGCTGTCCAGGTCCAGCAGCTGAACGGTGGAGGTGTTGCTTCCGTAGTTGATGGCGGCATATTCCGCCCCCAGCTCACTGATGGTCGCGTCGATGGTGGACTGAAGGTCACGGTATTCCTGGGGCAGGACGGGCAGCGCGTACAGCTTGTCCACCGGCTGGAACACACAGCCGCTCAAAATCAGGCCCAGCACAGCCCCCAGCACAGCCAGCAGAAAACGCCGTTTCACAGCGCCGCCTCCTTCTCGTAGTCACAGTTGGATGGTATTATATCACATATTTCCCGCCCTGCCTATGGAATTTTTGTGAACGCGCAAAATTTCTGCAAAACGCCCGGGGCGGCTCAAACACAGAGCGCCCCGGGCGTTTCCTTCAAAAGCTATGCCGCAGCCAGCTTATTCAGGCTCTAATAGTGATATCTCTTCCGCAGCGCCAGGAGAAACGCCGCCGTCACCGCCACCGACAGCGCCTCCGCCGCCACGATGGACAGCCAGATGCCGTCCACGCCCCACACCAGCGGGAACGCCAGCACCGCCGCCACCTGAAACACCAGGGTGCGCAGAAAGGAGATCAGCGCCGATACCAGCCCGTTGTTCAGCGACGTAAAAAAGGACGAGCCGAAAATGGAAAATCCGGAAAACAGGAACGAAAAGGAGAAGATGGAAAACGCCCGGGCCGTCATCTCCAGAAGTTCTTGGTCATACCCCACGAACAGCAGAGACAGCGGCCTTGCCAGCAGCCATGCGGCGGCGAACATGGCCCCCGCAAACACCGCAATGACCGCCATGCTCTTTCGCCGCAGATCCCGCAGCTCCCCGTGGCTTTGGGCTCCGTAGTGGTAGCTGACCACCGGGGCGGTACCCACCGAATAGCCGATGAATACCGCCTGGAACACCAGACTGACGTACATCAGCACCCCATAGGCCGCCACGCCGTCCTCCCCGGCGTAGCGCAGCAGCTGCGCGTTGTAGAGGATGCTCACCAGGGACATGGAGATGTTGCTCATCAGCTCCGACGAACCGTTGGCGCATGCCTTCCCCAGAGCTCTCGCGTCAAACCTTGTCCTGCCAAGGCGGAGCAAACTGGAATTTCGCCGGGCGAAGTAGGCCAGCGGCACGATCCCGCCCACGCACTGGCTCAGGGCGGTAGCCACAGCGGCGCCCTCCAACCCCCAGCGGAAAGCCGCCACAAACAGAGCGTCCAGCGCTATGTTCGTGCACCCCGCCGCCACCGTCACCGCCAGCCCCAGGGCGGGCTTGCCCGCCGTGACAAACAGGCACTGAAACTCAAATTGCAGGACAAACGCCGGGATGGCCGGCAGGATGACGCGGGCGTAGGCGACGCTGTCCTCCAGCAGCTGCCCCTGTGCCCCCAGCGCCCCAGCAATGGGCCGGATCAACGCCATCCCCAGCGCCCCCAGCGCCGCGCCGCAGGCGGCGGAGGCGTACACAATGAGGGAAAAGGTCCGGTTGGCTTCCTCCGGCTTTCCCTCCCCCATGGTCTTGGCAATGAGCGCTCCGCCGCCGGTGCCGAACATGAATCCCGCGCATCCCAGAATCATCAGCACGGGATAGATGAAGTTCACGGCCGTGAACGGAATCTTTCCCACATAGTTGGACACAAAAAAGCCATCCACTACGCCGTAGATGGAGGTGAACACCATCATCACAATAGACGGCAGGGTATAGCGCAGAAGTTTTGAATAGGTAAAGTGGTCTGACAGTTGGATTTTCATAGGCCTCCTCTTTAAAATTCCATTTGCTTTGTTTTTTCCCGCAGGGCAGAGAGAAACCGCTCCGCCAGCTCCAGATTCTTGCGCACATCCTCCCGGCTCCAGGAGGAGTATATCTCATCCTCCATCTTCATCAGCGGGATCACCGTGCGCCCCGCCAGCGCCCGGCCCTCGTCCGTCAGGCGCACGTTTTTTTCTCGGCCCCGCCCCGGCTCCAGCCGGACGAGGCCTCCCCTCTCCAGCCTGCGGATGGCGGAGTTGATGGTCTGCTTGCTGGCCCCGGACTGCCGGATCACCGTCCGAAGCGGGCAGGGCTCTCCCTCGCCGCACAGGCTGTACAGAATCCTCATCACGCTGTCCGACAGGCCCATCCGCACCGCCAGATCATGGTAAACCCCATCCGTCTCCCCGAGCAGATGGTTGAATCGGCGCAGTTCTTTTGAGATCGGAATGTCCATCGCGCACCTCCATAAGTCCGAAATCATACTCGAATTATAGTATGATTTCATACCAAAGTCAAGGTGGATTTTAAACAAGAAAAAAGCGCGGGAGGCCGCGGCTCTCCTGCGCTTTTTCCACAAATCATCACACCTGCCGCTTCTCCGGCCGGAGAACAATGTCCTCCCGTTCCACCGCCAGGCACAGGGTGTCCCCCGCCGTCAGGCCCTCGGATAAAAGCAGGTCGGCGGCGGGCTCCTCCACCCTCCGGCGCACCGCGCGGCGGATGGGCCGGGCCCCCTGCTCCCGCTCGCCGCCCGGGTCGGCCAGCAGGGTCACCGCCTCCCACCGGGCGTCCAGGTCCACCCCCAGCCCAGACAGGCGCTCCCGCACGCTGCCCAGCATCCGCAGCGCAATGCGCTCCAGGTCCCGCCGCTCCAGGCGGTCGAACAGAATCACCTCATCCAGGCGGTTGAGGAACTCCGGCTTGAACCGGCCTTTCAGCTCCGCCATGACCTCCTCCCGGCGCTTCTCGTCGGAGCTGCCCCCGGCAAAGCCCAGGGGAGGCGACTTGCTCACCAGCTTCTGAGCCCCCACATTGGAGGTCATCACCACCACCGTGTTGCGGAAATCCGCCTTCCGGCCCTGGCCGTCGGTGAGCTGGCCGTCTTCCATCACCTGGAGGAGGATATTCTGCAAATCGTCGTGGGCCTTTTCAATCTCGTCAAACAGCACCACCGACCAGGGACGGCGGCGCACCTGCTCAGTGAGCTGGCCTCCCTCCTCGTGGCCCACATAGCCCGGAGGCGAGCCCACCAGCCGGGAGGCGGCGTGCTTTTCCATATACTCGGACATATCGAAGCGGATGAGGGCGTCCTCGCTGCCAAAGAGCGCCGCCGCCAAAGCCCGGCACAGTTCCGTCTTCCCCACCCCGGTGGGACCCAGGAACAGAAACACCCCCACCGGGCGGTTTGGCTCCTTCAGCCCCACCCGGCTTCGGCGGATGGCGGCGGCCACGGCGGACACCGCCTTGTCCTGCCCCACCACCCGGCGGTGGAGCTCCCCCTCCAGTTCCAGCAGGCGGCGCGCCTCCCCCTTGGTGATGGATTCCAGCGGAATGCCCGTCCACTGGGCCAGAACCGCCGCAATCTCCTCCCGGCCCAGCTCCCGGGCCGTCCCTCCCTTCTGACGGCTCTGCTTCCGGTCCAGCTCCCGGCGGAAGTCCGCCTCCGCGTCCCGGAGCATGGCCGCCCGCTCGAAGTCCTGCATGGCGATGGCCTGGGCCTTCTCCCGGGCCGCCCGCTCCGCCCGGTCGGACAGCGCCCTCAGGGTGATGGGCACCTCCTCCTCCATCCGCATACGGGCCGCCCCCTCGTCGATGAGGTCGATGGCCTTGTCCGGCAGATACCGGTCGGGGAGGTAGCGCTGGCTGAGCTCCACCGCCGCGTCGATGGCGCCGTCGGAGATGGTCAGGCCGTGGTGCTCCTCATACCGGCGGCGGAGCCCCCGCAGGATGGCCTTTGCCTGTTCCGGCGTGGGCTCGGCCACCTTCACGGGCTGAAAGCGCCGCTCCAGGGCAGCGTCCTTCTCAATATACTTGCGGTACTCCTCGTTGGTGGTGGCCCCCACCACCTGGATCTCCCCACGGCTCAGGGCGGGCTTGAGAATGTTGGCCGCGTCGATGGCCCCTTCGGCGGAGCCGGCCCCCACGATATTGTGCAGCTCGTCCAGAAAGAGGATGACGTTGCCCGCCCTTCTGACCTCGGCCAGCACCTGGTTCACCCGCTCCTCAAACTCACCCCGGTACTTGGTGCCCGCCACCATGGACACCAGGTCCAGGCTCAAAAGCCGCTTGCCCCGCAGGGGTTCGGGCACCGCCCCGGAGGCCATCCGCAGGGCGAGGCCCTCCGCCACGGCGGTTTTGCCCACCCCCGGTTCCCCGATGAGCACCGGGTTGTTTTTGGTGCGGCGGGCCAGGATCTGGATCACCCGGCCCACCTCCTGGCTGCGGCCCACCAGGGGATCAAGCGCTCCCATGGCCGCCATCCGGGTCAGATCCCGGGAAAACCGGTCGGTAACGCGGGTATCCGCCCCCTCCCTTGCCCGGGGCCGCTCCTCCCGGTAGAGGGCCTGGGGATCGCCCCCCGGCCTGCCCGCGGTATTCTGAGGGGGCTGCCGCCCCTTGTCCCGATCCATCATAAAAAACCCTCGCAATCGTTGAAAAATGCTCAGCCGCTCCATGTGTCCCGCTCCCATCGTCCCGGTGGGGAATGTTGTCACTTGGCAAGGATGGGAATTTTTGCCCCAAATTATACATTTTCCCCTGTCAAAATTTCATATTGCAATTTCCCGGAGATGTGGTAAAATGGAAGACGGTCCAAAACACATCATTTGTTGGAGGTGTATGTTACATGGCTCGTAAAATTGGCGACGCCTGCGTCTCCTGCGGCGCTTGCGAGAGCTCCTGCCCCGTGGGCGCTATCTCCATGGGCGCCGAGCATATGGAGATCGACGCCGGCGCCTGCATCGACTGCGGCGCCTGCGAGGGCACCTGCCCCATGGGCGCTATCTCCGCCGAGTAATTTCCTGGGCAAAAATCCCCCGTCCCCCGATCCGGGAGGACGGGGGATTTGCTTTTTTTCACCCTTTTTTCCATACTCTGGATGGGCACTTTATTTTCCCGCGTCCCCCGTTCGTCAAAGTGCTCCCATTTCTCCTGCCCGCCTCCAAAGCCGGTTGGCTAAAACGCCGATTTTGCAGAACCTTTAACATATACAAGGAAAATGTCATGGATTTCACTTTGGCGTTATGCTATACTGTGTAATTGGTGGAAGATGGTTTTCCCGCCCATCCCCACCAGACCGCGCCCCCCTCTCCCTTGGGGACAGGCGACATAGCGATACACTTACTAATTTGAGGAGGAACTATCTATGGAAACCTACGGTCTGGAACAGTACGGCATCACCGGCATCAAGGAAGTCGTATACAACCCCACCTACGAGCAGCTCTTCGAGGCGGAGATGGACCCCTCCCTGGAGGGCTATGAGAAGGGCCAGATGACCGAGCTGGGCGCGGTCAATGTGATGACCGGCATCTATACGGGCCGCTCCCCCAAGGACAAGTTCATCGTAATGGACGAGAACTCCAAGAATACCGTCTGGTGGACCTCCGACGAGTTCAAAAATGACAACAAGCCCGCCTCCCAGGAGGCGTGGGAAGCCTGCAAGGCCCTGGCGGTCAAGGAGCTGTCCAACAAGAAGCTGTATGTGATGGACGTGTTCTGCGGCACCAACCCCGACTCCCGCATGGCCGTGCGCTTCATCATGGAAGTGGCGTGGCAGGCCCACTTCGTCAAGAATATGTTCATCGCCCCCACCGAGGAGGAGCTGAAGAACTTCAAGCCTGACTTCATCTCCTACAACGCCGCCAAGGCCAAGGTGGAGAACTTCAAGGAGCTGGGCCTCAACTCCGAGACCGCCGCCATCTTCAACATCACCAGCCGGGAGCAGGTCATCCTCAACACCTGGTACGGCGGCGAGATGAAGAAGGGCATGTTCTCCATGATGAACTACTACCTGCCCCTCAGGGGCGTCGCCTCCATGCACTGCTCCGCCAACACTGACATGAACGGCGAGAACACCGCCATTTTCTTCGGCCTGTCCGGCACCGGCAAGACCACCCTGTCCACCGATCCCAAGCGTCTGCTCATCGGCGACGACGAGCACGGCTGGGACGACGAGGGCGTGTTCAACTTCGAGGGCGGCTGCTACGCCAAGGTCATCAACCTGGACAAGGAGTCCGAGCCCGACATCTACAACGCCATCAAGCGCAACGCCCTGCTGGAGAACGTCACCGTGGACGGGGAGGGCAAGATCGACTTCGCCGACAAGTCCGTCACCGAGAACACCCGCGTGTCCTACCCCATCAACCACATTGAGAAGATCGTGCGCCCCGTGTCCGCCGGCCCCGACGCCAAGAACGTGATCTTCCTGTCCGCCGACGCCTTCGGCGTGCTGCCTCCGGTGTCCATCCTCACCCCGGAGCAGACCCAGTACTACTTCCTGTCCGGCTTCACCTCCAAGCTGGCGGGCACCGAGCGGGGCATCACCGAACCCACCCCCACCTTCTCCGCCTGCTTCGGTCAGGCCTTCCTGGAGCTGCACCCCACCAAGTACGGCGAGGAGCTGGTAAAGAAGATGGAGAAGTCCGGCGCCAAGGCCTATCTGGTCAACACCGGCTGGAACGGCACCGGCAAGCGCATCTCCATCAAGGACACCCGCGGCATCATCGACGCCATCCTGGACGGCTCCATCCTCAAGGCCGAGACCAAGACCATTCCCTACTTCAACTTTGAGGTGCCCACCGCCCTGCCCGGCGTTGACCCCGCCATCCTGGACCCCCGGGACACCTACGCCGATGCCGCCGAGTGGGACACCAAGGCCAAGGATCTGGCCGGCCGCTTCGTGAAGAACTTCGTGAAGTACACCGGCAACGACGCGGGCAAGGCCCTCGTCGCCGCAGGCCCGAAGGTGTAACACACAGCGCAATTCACCGTTGTTCCCGTGTTTTCCGACAATCCCCCGTCATTGCTTCGCAATGACACCCCCTTTCAAAAGGGGGCTTACGAAGCGGCTGTTCGCGCGCTTCGGCAGGGCAAAAGGCCCCTTTGGAAAGGGGCTGGCACGGCGTAAGCCGTGACTGGGGATTGTCTCCGTTTCCCCCGCGGCCTGGCCGGTATGACGGTCAGGCCGCTCCGTGAAGCCAAGAGAAATTTTGGAGGTGTATCCAATTTGAAGAAAAAGGTCCAGTTCACGGAGACCGTTCTTCGTGACGCCAACCAGTCCCTGATGGCCACCCGCCTGCCCTACTCCGATTACGCCGACATCCTGCCCACCATGGACAAGGCCGGCTACTACTCGGTGGAGTGCTGGGGCGGCGCCACCTTTGACTCCTGCCTGCGCTACCTGGGGGAGGACCCCTGGGAGCGTCTGCGCAGCATCCGCAAGAATATGCCCAATACCCGGCTGCAGATGCTGCTGCGGGGCCAGAACCTGCTGGGCTACAAGCACTACCACGACGACGTGGTGGAGAAGTTCGTGGAGCTGTCCATCAAGAACGGCATCGATGTCATCCGCATCTTCGACGCCCTCAACGACTTCCGCAACATCAAGACCGCCCTGGAGGCCACCAAGAAGTACGCCACCCCCCGCACCGTCGCTTCCGGCTGCATCTCCTACACCCAGAGCCCGGTGCACACCGTGGCCAAGTACGTGGAGATGTGCAAGGAACTCAAGAGCATGGGGTTCGACACCATCTGCCTGAAGGACATGGCGGGCACCATGTCCCCCAATGAGGCCGAGGGCCTCATCAAGGGCATCAAGGACGCCATCGGCGAGATGCCCATCATCCTCCACACCCACTGCACCACCGGTATGGCCTACATGACCCTGATGAAGGCCATCGACTCCGGCGTGGACGTGATTGACACCGCCACCTCCTGCTTCTCCAACGGCACCAGCCAGGCCGCCACCGAGACCATGTTCTACGCCCTCCAGCAGTACGGCATCGAGACCGGGCTCAACGAGGAGGTCATCAACAAGGTCAACGACTACTTCAAGCCCATCAAGCAGAAGTATGTGGACTCCGGCCTCATCAACCCCAAGAGCATGGCCACCGACTCCCAGGCCCTGGTGTACAAGGTCCCCGGCGGTATGCTGTCCAACATGATCGCCAACCTGAAGGACATGAACGCCATGGACAAGTTTGACGAGGCCCTGGTGGAGATTCCCAACGTCCGCAAGGATCTGGGCTATCCCCCGCTGGTCACCCCCCTGTCCCAGATGGTGGGCAACCAGGCCGTCACCAACGTGCTCATGGGCGAGCGGTACAAGCAGATCTCCAAGGAGATCAAGAACTACTTCAAGGGCGAGTACGGCACCGCCCCGGGCGAGGTGAGCAGCCAGCTCCAGGCCAAAATCCTGGGCGAGGGCGGCCAGCCCACCGACTGCCGCATCGAGGACTCCAAGCGCACCGGCAAGGAATTCCAGAAAGCCCGCGAGGCCCTTGGAGACCTGTGCCGGTCTGAGGAGGACATGATGAGCTATATCTGCTTCCCCGACCAAGCTGAGAAGTTCTTCCAGGAGCGTCTGGCCAAGGAAGAAAACGTGGCCACCTACACCATCACCGAGGCGTAAGGGGGAAGCGGTATGAATACTCTCGCCCTTTCCGCCGGCAAACTGGGCATTGGCGACGCCGGCATCGCCGCCGTGCTGGGCTATGCCGTGGTGTTCGTGGGCCTCGTCCTGCTGATGGCGGTGGTGGTCCTCATGGGCAAGGCCATGGCGGGCACCCGGGGCAAGGCGGCTTCCACCCCCGCCCAGCCCGCCGCTCCCGCCCCGGCCGCAGCCCCCTCCGCGCCCCCGGCCCCCGGCAGCGCCGGTGAGGTCAAGCTGTTCGACGTGCCCGACAAGGAGGCCGCCATGATTATGGCGATTGTGGCCGACAAAATGGGCAAGCCGCTGAACGAGCTGCGCTTCAAGTCCATTAAGGAGGTCAAGTGAAATGAAATATAAAGTGACCCTGAACGGCCGCACCTATGAGGTGGAGGTGGAGGCGGGCAAGGCCATGCTCACCGACGAGTACGAGGCCTACGCTCCCGCCCCCGCCGCCCCTGAGGCCCCCGCTGCCGCCGCCCCTGCCGCAGCGCCCGCCGCTGCTGCGGCCCCCGCCGTCACCGCAGCGGGCGAGCCGGTGAACTCCCCCATGCCCGGCACCATTCTCCGGGTGGAGGTGGCCCAAGGCGCCGCCGTCAAGGAGGGCCAGCTGCTGGTGGTGCTGGAGGCCATGAAGATGGAAAACGAAATCCTCGCCCCCAAGGACGGCACCGTCGCCCAGGTGGTGGTGCAGAAGGGCAGCCATGTGGAGACCGGTTCGCCGCTGATCGTCCTGGCATAAGGAGGGGCTTGTATGGATATCTTACAAACCCTGTCCAAGCTGGTCAACGAGTCCGGCTTCGCCGGGTTCTTTCTGAACGGTGGCTGGAAGTACCTGGTCATGATCGTGGTGGCCTGCGTGCTGCTGTACCTGGGCATCGGCAAGAAGTTCGAGCCGCTGCTGCTGGTGGGCATCGCCTTCGGCGCGCTGCTCACCAACATCCCCGGCGCGGGGCTGTACCACATGGGCATGTGGGACGCCTATGTCAACGAGTGCGCCTACGACGCCGCCAACGACGCCGCCCTCATTGAAGTCACCGAGGACGGCAGCCGGGTGCTCACCATTGAAGAGTATCTGGCCAACCTGCCCGAGGGCTCCAAGGAACCCAACATCGTGGAGCACCTGTCCTTTACGGATGTCGCCCACTTCGGCGGCCTGCTGGACATCCTGTATATCGGCGTGAAGGCCGGCCTGTACCCCTGCCTGATCTTCATCGGCATCGGCGCCATGACCGACTTCGGCCCGCTGATCGCCCGGCCCTCCTCCCTGCTGCTGGGCGCCGCCGCCCAGCTGGGCGTGTTCTTCGCCATGTTCGGCGCCATGCTGCTGGGCTTCACCGGCCCGGAGGCGGGCTCCATCGGCATCATCGGCGGCGCGGACGGCCCCACGGCCATCCTCACCACCTCCAAGCTGGCTCCCCACCTGCTGGGCCCCATCGCCATCGCCGCCTACTCCTATATGGCGCTGATTCCCATGATCCAGAAGCCCCTGATGCGGGCGCTGACCACCCAGAAGGAGCGGGAGGTCAAGATGGAACAGGCCCGTGAGGTCTCCAAGGTGGAGAAAATCGTGTTCCCCATCCTGGTGTCCGTGTTCATCATCCTGCTGATCCCCTCCACCGCGCCGCTGATCGGCTGTCTGATGTTCGGCAACCTGCTGAAGGAGACCGGCGTCACCGAGCGTCTGAGCGACACCGCCCAGAACGCCCTGATGAACATCGTCACCCTGTTCCTGGGCATCAGCGTGGGCGCCACCACCGTGGCCACCCGCTTCCTCACCCTCCAGACCCTGGCCATCGTGGTGCTGGGCGTCATCGCGTTCAGCTTCTCCACCATCGGCGGCCTGCTGGGGGGCAAGCTGATGTACGTGCTGTCCGGCGGCAAGATCAACCCGCTCATCGGCTCGGCGGGCGTGTCCGCGGTGCCCATGGCGGCCCGGGTGTCCCAGGACGTGGGCCGGGAGGCCAACCCCAACAACTTCCTGCTGATGCACGCCATGGGCCCCAACGTGGCCGGCGTCATCGGCTCGGCCATCGCGGCAGGCTTCCTCATCGCCGTGTTCGGCGGCTGAACGGCAGTTTTTCCAGCGCGCAGAGAGCTCCCGCTTCCATCTGGAAGCGGGAGCTTTTTCAGTTCAGCAGTATTCCCTCGACCGCATCGGCGGGAAAGGGGTTTGCCTCCGGCGGCCAGGACTCCGTCCCCATGAATATGGGCACCGCCTGGAGGAATTCGTAGGCCATCAGCCCCTCCCCGACGGGGCTGGCGTCATAGACGCGCCTGCCCTTGATGACGGCCCAGCGGGTTCCCTCCCCGCTGTCCATCTGCACCACGTCCCCCGCTCTGACATAGCCGCCATATTCAAAAAGAGTACCTGAACCGTCAAAGATATAGTACCTTCCATCGTAGTGGAATGTCAGGTAAATCCACGTATATCCGCTATCATAATACACATCCCTGCACGCAAAGGTTCCAGGCGTCTGAGAATCCTCCGGGTGGGCCTTCCGGTACTGCCAGTTCATGGCCGCCGCCGTTGCCAGCATCACACACAGCACCAGCGTCACCGCCGCGAAAGTCCCATACCGATTCATCCACCGCCGCAGCCGCTCTCCCGGCCCCTCCAGCGCCGCGGCCAGATTCTGCTCCGCCGCCGCATGGAACTCGTCCCCCTCCAGCCTGCGGCCCTCAATCAATTCGTTCAAGCTCACTTCAAGCTCCTTTCCCAGCAGGGTCAGCATCTCCACCCCGGGCATATAATTGCCATTCTCCCAGCGGGATACCGTTTTGTTGGTCACCCCCAGCCGCTCCCCCAGCTCCTCCTGTGTCCAGCCCCTCTCTTGCCGCAGCTGGGCGATGAATCTGCCGATCTTGACCTGATTCATGTCCTGTCCCCCTTTCCTTGCCCCCAAGCATACCCGCCAGGGGCAGTTTTGTACACCCCAAAAAAAGCGAACGCCAAAAACTCCCGCTTTCTCAGAAAGCGGGAGCCCCTGTTCTATGGAAAATTCCTGGCCGGACCGTGGGCCCCGCCGATGATCTTCCCCTCATACGCCTGCCTGCCCTGGCGGAACAGGTCGTTCCCCCGGCTGTCGATGGCCACGGTGAGGGGCAGGTCCCGCACCGTCATGCGCTTGACCGACTCACAGCCCAGCTCGTCGAAGGCGATGACCTCCACCGTCTCAATGCACCGGGCGATGAGCGCCCCCGCTCCCCCCACGGCGGCGAAATAGCAGGCCCTGTTGCGCGCAATTGCGTCAATGACCTCCCGGCGGCGCTCTCCCTTGCCGATCATGGCTGTGAGGCCCAGATCCAGCAGCCGGGGGGCAAAGGCGTCCATCCTGCCCGCCGTGGTGGGCCCGCAGGCCCCCACCGCCATCCCCTGCTGACCCGGGGTGGGCCCGGCGTAATAGATAACCGCGCCTTTCAGCGCAAAGGGCAGGGGCTCCCCCCTGTCCAGCAGTTCAAACAGGCGCTTGTGGGCGGCGTCCCGGGCAGTGTAGATCGTGCCGGACAGCAGCACCCGGTCTCCCGCCCGCAGCCGGCCCAGCCGCTGGGACAGCGCTTCGGTGCGCAGGCTCACCGCGCTCATTTCAAGCCGCCCCGCTCCCGGAGGGCCTGCGCCGCGCTGTCCAGCGCCCCCAGGCTCTCCGAGCCCTGGCTGAGCAGCCGCACCTGCTCCAGCAGCCCGTCCATTCCCCGGCGCAGCTCGCCGTACTGGGCCAGCACAGACTCCAGCCACGCCCTGGCCTCCGTCCGGATCTCTTCCGCCTCCGCCTGGGCCTGGCTCACAGTGTCCTGGGCCTTGCGGTGGGCGTCCAGTTCCACGGTGGCCACCCGGTCCTTCAGCTGGGCATAGCTCTCGGCCATGGGTCCCAGAGAACCCACCTGGGCCTGAAGCCGGGACAGCTCACGCTTGGCCACCGCCAGCTTGGATTCCGTCTGGGACAGCTCCCCCCGCAGCTTTGCCAGCGTCCGGGTTGACTCCTCCAGGCAGGCCCGGGCCTTGGCCTCCTCCGCCGCAGCGCCGCTCTTGGCGCTCTCCGCGCCGGACAGGGCGGCCTCCAGCTCCGCCGCCCTCCCCTCGGCCCCGTCCAGCCGCGCCTGCATCTGGGCCAGCTCCTGCCGGTGGGCGGCGGCGGCCTGTTCGATATACTGCTGCACGTCCCGGCGGTTGAAGCCCACCAGGGCGGAGCGGAATTTTTGGATCATGGCGGTGGCTTCCATCCGATCTCCCTCTTTCCGTTTTTATGTCTGTCGTATTCCCCACTTTAACACATTTTGGCGTCCCTGGCAATGCCAATTCTCCCTCCCGTTGTCTCACTTCCGGCTTTTTATTCTTCCTTCCAGGAAATTTTATCAAATTTTATAAATTCGCCCTTCCCTCATGGGCCCCTTTATGGTATAATTTCCTAGGTTGAGGCGGGGCTGCCCGCCATGACACTCTTAATTTAGAAATGATGTGACGTTTTATGGCATACGACGCTTTGATCGTAGGCGCGGGCTACGCCGGGGCGGTGTCCGCCCGGCGGCTGGCGGAGGACGGAGGCAAAAGGGTGCTGCTGCTGGAGCGCCGCCCCCACGTGGGCGGCAACGCCTATGACGGCCCGGACGAGGAGGGCGTCGTCATCCATTTTTACGGCCCCCACATCTTCCACACCAATGACCGGCGGGTGTTCGACTACCTTTCCCGGTTCACAAAATGGCGGCGCTACCAGCACCGGGTCATCGCCAACCTGCCCCGGGACAACCCTGAGGTGGTGCCGGCCCACAAAAATACGGACGGGCGCTTTTTCTTCCCCGTCCCCTTCAACCTGGACTCCCTGAAAAACACCTTTGGCATGAAAGAGGGGGCGCGGCTGGGCCAAAAGCTGCTGGACGCCTACCCCGCCCAGAGCCAGGTGACCATTCTGGAGCTGCGGCAGAACCCCGACCCGGAAATCGCCGCCATCGCGGATTATGTGTACGAGCACGTGTTTGTCCACTATACGATGAAGCAGTGGGGCCAGACCCCGGAGGAGATCGACCCCGCCACCACCGCCCGGGTGCCGGTGCGGCTGTCCACAGACGACCGTTACTTCCAGGACGCCTACCAGGGGATGCCGCTGGAGGGGTACACCCCCATGTTTGAGAAGATGCTGGACCACCCCAACATCACCGTGGAGACGGGGACGGACGCGCTGGACCGGCTGGAGCTGGCAGATGGTTTCATCCGCCTGGACGGCGAAGTGTTCCGCGGCCCCGTCATCTACACCGGGCAGGCGGACGAGCTGTTCGGCTTCCAATTCGGCCCCCTGCCCTACCGCACGCTGGAGTTCGGCTGCGAGACCCTGCCCCGGGACTATTTCCAGAGCCACGGCACGGTGAACTACACTGTGGACGGGGACTTCACCCGCATCACCGAGTTCAAGCACCTGACGGGGCAGGTAAAACCCGGCGTCACCACCATCATGCGGGAGTACTCCAAAGCCTACACCGGCAAGGACGGCGAGATTCCCTATTACGCCATCATCAGCCCGGAGAACAACGCCCTGTACGCCAAGTACAAGGCCGAGGCGGATCAATATCCCAACCTCCACCTGCTGGGCCGGCTGGCGGAGTACAAGTATTACAACATGGACGCTATCGCAGCCAGGGCGTTAACTCTCACAGATGGGATGCTGTAAAAACCAAGCCGGAGCGCGCCCCCAGCATGATTTGACCCGTTCCGGGAAATATTAGACCTTAGATTTGGAGAGAAGTAATTATGGACAAACTCATCACGTTCGCCGTCCCCTGCTACAACTCCGCGGCCTACATGGACCACTGTGTGGAAACCCTGCTGGCCGCCGGGGAGGACGCGGAGATCATCCTGGTGGACGACGGTTCCACCCGCGACGACACCCCCGCCAAATGCGACGCCTGGGCGGAAAAGCACCCCGGCATCATCCGGGCCATCCATCAGGAGAACGGCGGCCACGGCGAAGGGGTCAACCAGGGCATCCGCAACGCCCGGGGCCTCTACTACAAGGTGGTGGACTCCGACGACTGGCTGGACACGGCTGCCCTGGGCAAAGTCATGGCCAAGCTGCGGGAGTTTGCCGCCATGCCCGCCCCGGTGGACCTGCTCATCGCCAACTACGTCTATGAGCACGTGGAGGACAACACCCAGAAGGTGATGGGATATAAAAACGTGTTCCCCACCGACCAGATCATCGCCTGGGACTCCATCCGCCGCTTCCGCACCTCCCAATACCTGCTCATGCACTCGGTGATCTACCGCACCCAGCTGCTGCGGGACTGCGCCCTGGAACTGCCCAAGCACACCTTCTACGTGGACAACATCTTTGTCTACCAGCCCCTGCCCTACGTCAAAACGCTGTATTATATGGACCTGGACCTGTACCGCTATTTCATCGGCCGGGCGGACCAGAGCGTCAACGAGTCAGTGATGGCCGGGCGCATCGACCAGCAGGTGCGGGTCACCCGCCACATGATCGACGCCCACGACGTACTGGCCCTCAAGGCCATGCAGCCCAAGCTGGGCCGGTATATGCTGAACTACCTGTCCATGATGATGTCCATCTCGTCCATTTTTGCCGTCATCGCGGACACGCCGGAGGCCCTGGGCCTGCGCACCCAGCTGTGGGAGTACCTGCGCCAGAAGGACCCCGCCCTCTACCGCCGCTGCCGCTACAAGGTGACCAACGTGGGCACCAACATCCCCGGCTACCAGGGTCGGAAGCTGTCGGTGCAGCTCTACCGGGTGGCCCAGAAAATCTACAAATTCAACTAAAAGGAGAAATACCGCCATGTCTGTTCACACCATTACCAAGGAAAATTTTGACCAGCTGGTGCTGGGCTCCGACAAACCTGTCCTGGTGGACTTCTGGGCCCCCTGGTGCGGCCCCTGCCGCATGGTGTCCCCCCTGGTGGACGAAATCGCCCAGGAGCGCCCCGACATCGTGGTCGGGAAGGTCAACGTGGACGAGCAGCCCGAGCTGTCCATGCAGTTCGGCGTGATGAGCATACCCACCCTCCTGGTGTTCAAAAACGGCCAGCTGGCCCAGACGGCCGTGGGCGCCCGCCCCAAGGAGGAGCTTCTGGCCCTGCTGGACTGACCTGCCGGAGATTTGGCGGGGGGAGGCAGCTTAGAGCTGCCTCCCCCCGTTTTTTGCGCGGCCGAAAGCATTGCGGTACTCCGACGGCGTACAGCCCTTTGTCTCCCGGAACGTCTTGGTGAAATAGCTCGCATCCTGAAACCCGCACAGCGCCCCCACCTCGGCCACGCCCCACGCGTCCGCCGCCAGAAACTCGCAGGCCTTCTGGATGCGAAACTGCTTCAGGTACTGGCCCGGCGGGGTGCCGATGGTGCCGCGGAAGCACCGCAGGCATTCGCTCTCACTGATGGAGGCGCTCTCCGCAATATCCGCGGCGCTGATGCCCGAGGCATAGTTCTCCTGGATAAACTGGAGCATCCTCTTGACGCGCCCCTCGTCCCGCAGAGCCCGCCCGGAGGGCGGGCGGACGCTGCCGGAAGGATTGCGGGACAGAAGGAACGCCAGGCGGGACAGCTCCTCCCGCACTTTGAGGTCGTAGCCCGGGGCCTCCTCCACGCAGCTCTCCCACGCCGCCTCCACCGCCTCCAGGGCCTGCCTGTGCCAAGGCTCCCCGGGGATGAAATGAACGCTCTGACGCGTCTTGTCCCCCATCAGCGGCTGGATGTAGTTCTGCCAGAAGATGCTGTCGGCGCTCCCCCCCACCAGCCTGGGGTGGAACACCGCCGAATGGAACCGGCAGCTCGGGCCATCCCGGCCCCACATGGCATGGAGCACTCCGGAGTTGATGAAGAACCCCTCCCCCTGTCCGGCCAGGAAGCGCTCGTTTCCCACGGCGATCACCGCCGTCCCCTCCGTCACCACGCCCGCCTCCAGCTCGGTGTGCCAGTGCCAGGGGACGGCCTCCTGGAACAGGTCGTCATGGTAGCACGCGACGGGGAACAGCCCCGTTCCATGCTGGCTCAGCTCCATCCCCTGCTGGTTCGTCCTGGTTCCGCACAGCGAAAGCGCCATATCCGTTCCTCCAATTCTGGCGGGATTTTTACAGAAATCCGGCGAAATTGTCCTATGTATTTCGGCCGGCTGCTGATATAATCATATCAGGTTCAAGGAGGGAGCGCAATATGGTACATCTTCTTTTGGCTGTGATCTATCTGTCTTTTATCAGCCTGGGGCTCCCGGACGCCCTGCTGGGTTCCGCGTGGCCGTCCATGTACGGGGAGCTGGGCGTCCCGGTCTCCTATTCCGGGATTATCTTCTTCATCATCTCTGTGGGAACGGTAGTCTCAAGCCTGCAGAGCGACCGGCTCACCCGCAGGCTGGGGACAGGGCGGGTCACCCTGTTCAGCGTGGCCATGACCGCGCTGGCCCTGTTCGGCTTTTCCGTCAGCCACTCCTTCTGGGCCCTGTGCCTGTGGGCGGTTCCCTACGGCCTGGGCGCGGGGAGCGTGGACGCGGCCCTCAACAACTACGTGGCGCTCCACTATGCCAGCCGCCACATGAGCTGGCTGCATTGTATGTGGGGCGTGGGGGCCTCCATTGGCCCGTATGTCATGGGCTTCGCCCTCACCGGCGGGGCGGGCTGGAGCACGGGCTACCGCTGCATCGCGCTGCTCCAGGCCATCCTCACCGCCGTTCTTTTCCTGAGCCTCCCCCTTTGGAAAAAGAGGGACGGCGGAACGGACGCCCCGGGCAGAAAGTCTTCCGCCAAGGCGCTGTCCCTGGGCCAGATCATCCGAATCCCCGGCGCAAAGCCGGTGATGACGGCCTTTTTCTGCTACTGCGCCATAGAGCAGACCACCGGCCTGTGGGCCAGCAGCTATCTCGTTCTCCATAAAGGCGTCCCGCCGGAGACAGCCGCCGGCTTCGCCAGCCTCTTTTATGCCGGCATCACCATTGGCCGGGCGCTGTGCGGCTTCCTGACCCTGAAGCTCAACGACACCCAGATGATCCGCCTGGGTCAGGGCGTGGCCGCCGCCGGCATCGCCGCGTTCCTCCTGCCCGCCGGGGAGGCCGCCGCCCTGGCGGGGCTGGTTCTCGCTGGCCTGGGCTGCGCCCCCATCTACCCCTGTATCATTCACTCCACGCCCGACCACTTCGGCGCGGACCGGTCCCAGGCCGTCATCGGCGTGCAGATGGCCAGCGCCTACCTGGGCAACTGCCTCATGCCGCCCCTGTTCGGCCTGATCGCCGCCCGCCTCAGCGCTGCCCTGCTCCCCGTTTTCCTGCTCACCCTGCTGGGCCTGATGGTCCTCACACATGAAAAGCTGGTGCGGACCACGTTGGGAAGTGAAACACGCTGACCTCTGGGCCCGCCGCCCATTCCAGCCGCCCCCGCGGGTATGTCCCCGCGGGGGCGGCGTTTCGGTTTTTCCTGCCCAGCGGTTGCTTTTTATAAAAAAGCTGGTATACTATAGCCTACCGGGGTTTGCGCCGCATAGAATGGAGTGGCGGCAGCAGACCACACCGCAAATTAGGAGGTTATTTATCTTGCCGGACGACCCGTTATTGCCGAAGCTTCTGATCCTGGCTGTTCTGGTGCTCATCAACGCCTTTTTCGCCGCGGCGGAGATCGCCGTTATCTCCCTGTCCGAGACCAAGCTGAAAAAGCAGGCGGAAGAAGGGGACAAAAAGGCGGCCAGACTGCTCTCCCTCACCCAGGCTCCCGACCATTTCCTGTCTGCCATCCAGATCGCCATCACCCTGGCCGGGTTCCTGTCCTCTGCCTTTGCCGCGGACAGTTTTTCCGACCCGCTGGTGGCATGGCTGGTGGACACCGCCGGCGTCACCGCCCTGTCCCCTTCCGCCCTCAACAACCTGATGGTGGTGCTCATCACCATCGTGCTGTCCTACTTCAGCCTGGTGCTGGGCGAGCTCGTCCCCAAGCGCATCGCCATGAAAAAAACGGAACGTGTCGCCCGGTTCACCCTGGGGGCGGTATCCGCCGTGGCCTGCCTGTTCCGCCCCATTATCTGGCTGCTGTCCAAGTCCACCAACGGCGTGCTGCGCCTGCTGCACATTGACCCCAAGGCGGACGCCGAGGATGTAAGCGAGGACGAGATCCTCATGATGGTGGATCTGGGCGAGGAGCGGGGCGCCATTGAGGCGTCGGAAAAGGAGCTCATTGAAAACATCTTCCAGTTCAACAACACCACCGCCGAAGACGTGATGATCCACCGGACCGACATGGTAATGGTGTGGGTGGAGGACACCGGCGCCGCCGTCCTAGACACCATCCAGGCCTCCGGCCGCTCCCGCTTCCCCGTGTACCGGGAGGACGCGGACGACATTGTGGGTATGCTCAACACCCGGGACTTCCTGCTCAACGCCCAGGCGGAGTGCCCAAAACCGCTCCCCGAGCTGCTCCGTCCCGCCTATTTCGTGCCGGAATCCGTGCGCACCGACGTGCTGTTCCGGGATATGCAGAGCAAAAAGGTACATATGGCCATTGTGGTGGACGAGTACGGCGGCACCTCCGGCCTGGTGACCATGGAGGATCTGCTGGAGGAGATCGTGGGCAACATCTACGACGAGTTTGACCCCCTGGAGGAAAAGGACATTGAGCAGACGGAGCCGGGGGTGTGGAAGGCGTCCGGCTCCTGCCCGCTGGAGGAGGTGGCCCGGGCGCTGGAGGTGGAGTTCCCCGAGGAGGAAGAGTCCGACACCCTGGGCGGGCTGGTGTTTGCCCAGCTGTCTGTCATCCCGGAGGACGGCGCTCAGATTGAGGTGGACGCCTGCGGTCTGCACATCCGGGTGCAGAGCTTCGCCGACCGGCGGGTGGAGTGGGCGCTGATCTCCCGCCTGGAGCCCGATCCGCCGCAAGCGCAGGAACCGTAAACGCACAGGCACGGGTCCGGGAACTCCCCGGGCCCTGTTTTTTTGCCCGCAGCTTGCACCCGGCGCCCGGATGGGGTATAATGGGAAAAACACAAAGGTGGTGCTCTTTTGAACATCTTCGATATTATGGGCCCGATTATGGTGGGGCCGTCCTCGTCCCACACCGCCGGCGCCGCCCGGATGGGGTTTGTGGCCCGGAAGCTGCTGGGCTTCCAGCCCGCCAAGGCGGACATTGCCCTTCACGGCTCCTTCGCCGCCACCGGCGCGGGCCACGGCACCGACCGGGCCATCGTGGCGGGCCTGCTGGGCATGGCCCCTGACGACCCGGACATCCCCCGCAGCCTCCAGCTGGCCCGGGACGCGGGGATGGAGGTATCCATCCATACCGTGGACCTGCGGGACGCCCATCCCAATACCGCCGTCATGACCCTCACCGGCACCAGGGGCCGCACCGTGGTGGTTTCCGCCTCCTCCCTGGGGGGTGGGCGCATCCGCGTCAACGCCATCGACGGCATGGCCGCCGCCTTCTCCGGCGACCTGCCCACCCTCATCATCCGTAACGAGGATAAGCCCGGTATTGTATCCGAGGTGAGCTCCTGCCTGGCCCGCCGGGGGGCCAACATCGCCGCCATGCAGCTCTACCGCGACCGGCGGGGCGGCCTGTCCGTCATGGTCATTGAGTGCGACGACCCGGTGAGCGGTGAGATTCTGGAGGACATCAACCTGCTGGGCGGCGTGGTGCGCTGCATTTATCTGAATCTGGAGGAGGGCTGAATATGTTTGGCTCCGTTCAATCGCTGCTGTCCGCCGCGGCGGACAAGCCCTTATGGCAGGCCGTGCTGGACGACGACTGCCAGGACCGTGTCGTCTCCCCGGAGGACAGCCTGGCCAGAATGGAACGCCTGTGGCAGACCATGAAGCAGTCCGTGCTGGACTATGATCCCACCCGCCGCTCCCCCTGCGGCCTGTCCGGCGGCCAGGGGGCCCAAATGGCCACGCTGGCCAACTCCATCTGCGGCCCCTTCATCCAGGAGGTTATCGGCATCGCCCTGAAGCTGGGCGAGCACAACGCCTGCATGGGCCGCATTGTGGCCGCCCCCACCGCCGGGGCCTGCGGCGTACTGCCCGCGGTGCTCATTCCCCTCCAGCGCAAGGACCGGCTCAGCGATGGGGACATGGTGCGGTGCCTGTACACGGCCGCCGGGTTCGGGCAGGTCATCGCCACCCGCGCCTCCATCTCCGGGGCGGAGGGCGGCTGTCAGGCGGAGGTGGGCTCCGCCTCCGGCATGGCCGCCGCGGCCCTGGTATCCGCCCGGGGCGGCTCGGGCGAGCAGATGGCCGCCGCCTGCGCCATGGCGCTGCAAAACGTGCTGGGGCTGGTGTGCGACCCGGTGGCGGGGCTGGTGGAGGTGCCCTGCGTAAAGCGCAACGTCATGGGCGCGGTAAACGCCATGTCCTGCGCCGACATGGCCCTGGCGGGGCTGGTCGACGGCATCCCCTGTGACGAGGTCATCGACGCCATGGGGGCGGTGGGCCGTTCCCTGCCCTCCTCCCTGCGGGAGACCGGAGAGGGCGGGCTGGCCGCCACGCCCACGGGGCGAACAATCGCGGAAGGCCGGTAGGTTTTATGATGCTTGCAATTGATTTCGGCCACCCGGTTTTTGAGGCGCCCGTGGCCGAAGCCATCACCACCGGCGACCTGGACAATTTCTACGCCTCCGCCAAAGAAATCGATCAGCTGAACCTGTTCTTTCATCTGGAGGCTTCCTTCCACCACCATCTGAACGCCGGACGGGATGAGCTGGCCGCCCATCTTGCGTTTTTAACGGCCTACTACCTGTTCTTACCTCTGACTCCTCCCGCCTCCTACCCCCTGGCCCTGCCCTATATCGGTCAGGCGGTCCGGCTGAATCCCCTGCCGGAATACTTTGAATGGCAGGCTCTGATTCAAAAGGGCAATTAGCCGGCAGGGCTGAGTGCACCGGCCCCGCTGTCAATTGACAGCGGGGCCTTTTTTTGGTATGATTGCTACAATGTAGGCTGTATCACAGCTTTTTCAGGTCGGACATCACCCCGTTGATCATCATCCCCGGCACCCAGCCCGCCATGAAATCCCGCAGCTGCTCCAGCGTCACCGTCCGGGCCGCGCCCTTTACCGGGTGCTTGGCCAGCATGGGAATGCGCTTTTGAAATACCGACCGGCTCTTCGGATTGTCCCACAGCTCGCCCAATGTGATCTGGTCGTTGCGTAAGTCCATCAAAATCACCTCCGGAACCATACTATGCACCGGGGGGCGCGGACTGACATCGTTTTTTTACACAACCGGCCTGCCGTACAGGAAAGGAGCGCGCCATGTCAACGCGAAAGAAAAAAAGCCTGAAGGGCCACGAATGGCGGCAC